>JBDSTZ010000324.1:0-5063 GCA_039927975.1 Massilia sp.
CGCCGTGCACGCGCACCGGCAATCCGGTGCCCGGCGGCATGTACAGCATGTCCCCCATCCCCAGCAGCGCTTCCGCGCCCATCTGGTCGAGAATGGTGCGCGAGTCGATCTTGGACGAGACCTGGAACGCGATCCGGGTCGGGATATTCGCCTTGATCAGGCCGGTAATGACGTCCACCGACGGACGCTGGGTCGCCAAAATCAGGTGCAGGCCGGCGGCGCGCGCCTTTTGCGCGATTCGGGCGATCAATTCCTCGACCTTCTTACCGACCACCATCATCAGGTCGGCAAGCTCGTCAATGATAATGACGATGGTCGGCAGTTTTTCAAGGGGCTCGGGCGAATCGGGCGTCAGGCTGAACGGATTCGGGATGTGCTCTTCGCGCTTGGCCGCCTCGGCGATCTTGGTGTTGTAGCCGGCCAGGTTGCGCACCCCGAGCTTGCTCATGAGCTTGTAGCGCCGCTCCATCTCGTTGACCGCCCAGTTGAGCGCGTGGCCGGCCTGGCGCATGTCGGTCACCACCGGCGCCAGCAGGTGCGGAATGCCTTCGTAGACCGACATCTCGAGCATTTTCGGGTCGATCAGGATCAAGCGCACGTCGGCCGGGTCGGACTTGTACAGCAGCGACAGGATGGTGGCGTTGATGCCGACCGACTTGCCCGAACCGGTGGTGCCGGCCACCAGCAGGTGGGGCATCTTGGCCAGGTCGGCGATCACCGGCTTGCCGGCGATGTCCTTGCCCAGCGCGATGGTCAGCGGCGAAGGGCTGTCGTTGTACAGTTTCGAGCCGACGATTTCGGTCAGGCGGACGATCTGGCGTTTCGGGTTTGGCAACTCGAGCGCCATGTAATTCTTGCCGGGGATGGTCTCGACCACGCGGATCGAGGTCAGCGACAGCGAGCGGGCCAGGTCGCGCGCCAGGCCGACAATCTGGCTGCCCTTGACGCCGGTGGCCGGTTCGATCTCGTAACGGGTCACCACCGGGCCCGGATAGGCGGCCACGACCTTCGCTTCGACGCCGAAATCGGACAGTTTCTTCTCGATCAGGCGGCTGGTGAATTCCAGCGTTTCGATCGACACGGTCTCCTGCACGGCGGCCGGCTCGTCGAGCAGCGACAGCGGCGGCAGCGGCGAATCGCCGGGAATGTCCTGGAACAGGACGGCCTGCTTTTCCTTTTCGACGCGCTCGGACTTGACCACCGCCACCACCTGCGGCTCGATCTTGACGGGCGGCGCGGCGATGTGTTTCTCGACATGCTTGGCGCGCTCGTGCACCACCACTTCGTCGCGCTTGACGGCGGCCACCTCGCCCTGCTTGCGGTCTTCGCGGTCCTGGTAGCGCAGGCGGAACCAGTCGATCGTCATTTCAATGCCTTCGCCCAGGCGCTCGGCGACCGACAGCCAGGACACGTGGAAGAACAGGCTGATGCCCAGGCCGAACAGCATCAGGAGCAGCAAGGTGCCGCCGGTGAAGCCGAAGGCGACGTGGGCGGCGTGGCCGACCAGCTGGCCCAGCACGCCGCCTGGCGCGCGCGGCAATTGCACTTGCAGCGTGTACATGCGCAGGTATTCGAGGCCCACGCTGCCGATGAACATCAGCACGAAACCGACCCAGCGGATCACCGCTTCCTGCTCGTGCTCGGCCTCGGCGTCGGTTTTCATGACGAATTTCTGGGTCAGGCTGCGGTAATCCTTCCACACCAGGCGCAGGAAGCAGACGCACCACCACCAGGCGGAAAAGCCGAAGATGAACAGCAGCAGGTCGGCCAGCCAGGCGCCGGCGCGTCCGCCCACATTGCTCACCTTGGTGACGACGACGTCGTGCGACCAGCCCGGGTCGCCCTTGTTGTAGCTGACCAGGATGATCACGAAATACAGGAACAGGAAGGCCAGCGCGATCCAGCGCGCCTCGGACAAGAGGCGGACCAGCCGGTTCGGCAAGGGTTGCCGTTCGGTGACGTTGCGGGTGTAACTGTTGTTGGTGGCTTGGCTAGTCTTGCTCATAGGTGGTGCGTGGGATTGCTGCTGAAACATCGATGCGCCCATTCTAAGCCATATAGTCGAAGACAGCCCATCATTCATGCTGGCGTGCATCATCGCTTATAATTAGGGGGCTAAACATCTGGGCTAAATAACGCTGCTAAACAACGCTCCTCCCTGGCCGCGCCGCCGGTTCGCCTTGATCTGGCCCGCTTCGTCCCCAGTTTCCATTCATCACCACTGCGATTAGAACCTCCATGACCACTACCAAACACGCCAAAGTCCTGATCCTCGGTTCGGGCCCAGCCGGCTACAGCGCGGCCGTCTACGCCGCGCGCGCCAATCTGAACCCGATGCTGGTCACCGGTGTCGAACAGGGCGGACAGTTGATGACGACCACCGATGTCGAGAACTGGCCTGGCGATCCGATGGGCGTGCAAGGTCCGGAACTGATGCAGCGCCTGTTGCAGCACGCCGAGCGCTTCAAGACCGAGGTGGTGTTCGACCATATCCACACCGCGCACCTGAGCGAAAAGCCAATCCGCCTGATCGGCGACAGCCATGAATTCACCTGCGACGCGCTGATCATCTCGACCGGCGCCTCGGCCCAGTACCTCGGCCTGCCATCGGAAGAAGCGTTCATGGGCAAGGGCGTGTCGGCTTGCGCCACCTGCGACGGCTTTTTCTATCGCAACCAGGAAGTGGCGGTCATCGGCGGCGGCAACACGGCGGTTGAAGAGGCGCTGTACCTGTCCGGCATCGCCAGCAAGGTCACGATCATCCACCGCCGCGACAAGTTCCGCGCCGAGGCGATCCTGATCGACCGCCTGAACGCCAAGGCGGCCGAAGGCAAGATCGTCATCAAGTACAACCACGTGCTCGACGAGGTCACCGGCGACACCAGCGGCGTGACCGGCCTGAACCTCAAGTCGACGCTCGACGGCAGTGTCACGCCGTTGACCGTGCACGGCGTGTTCATCGCGATCGGCCACAAGCCGAACACCGGCATTTTCGAAGGCCAGCTCGATATGCACAACGGCTACATCAAGACCCGCACCGGTCTCGAAGGCATGGCCACGGCCACCAGCATTCCCGGCGTGTTCGCCGCCGGCGACGTGCAGGATCACATTTATCGCCAGGCGATCACCAGCGCCGGCACCGGCTGCATGGCGGCGCTCGATGCCCAGCGCTACCTGGAAGCGCTCGACGACTGAGGAACACGATGGCGGGACTGAAAGATTTTGCCGACTTGCAAGGCTTGCGAGAATCGCTCAAGGAGCAGGACGCGCGGCGCCAGCGCGAGCAGGCCGAACGCGAGGAGCGCGAGCGTATCGCGCGCCAGGAAGCCGGCCTGTTCCAGTCCGCGCTGGGCGGGGTCAAGAAGATCCCGGAATCGAACCGCTATGTCGGTCCCAAGGTGCCGGCCGGGCTGGTGCGCAGCGCGCCAAGCGGTCCGCGCACCCAGGCCGAGGACGACGCGGCCGTGCTGATCGAGGCGATGTCGGACCAGTTCGAGGTCGACCATTTGCTGGAGGACGATCCGAGCCTCAGCTTTACCCGCGGCGGGGTCGGCAAGGATGTGGTGGCCAAGCTGCGCAAGGGCCACTGGCCGGTGCAGGACGAGCTGGATTTGCACGGCTTGCGGCGCGACGGCGCGCGCGACGCGCTGACCGAGTTTCTGCAGCGGGCCGGCAAGCGCAAGCTGCGCTGCGTGTGCGTCATCCACGGCAAGGGGCTCGGCTCAGCCGGCGGCGAACCGGTGCTGCGCTCGATGGTGCACAGCTGGCTTGAGCAAAAGCCGGAAGTGATCGCCTTTTGCGCGGCCAATGTGGACGGCCGCAATCATGGCGCGCTGATCGTGCTGCTCAAGGCGGCGCTGCATCCGTTTTAAGCGCCCACCGCCGCCCCCCAATACCGTCGCATTGCAACACCGTCACACCCGCGCAGGCGGGTGTCCATGGCGCCTCCGCTGATCGGCGCCCTGGATGTCCGCCCGCGCGGCAATGACGGCGCCGAAAAGCCAACCCTACCAGCCGACCGCCGCGCATGACCCTTATTCGATTCATCGAAATCATGGCCATCCTGGTCGGCGCGTTTTCCGGCTTTATCGAAGCGCGCCGCAAGCGCATGGACCCGGTGGGCGTGTTCACGGTCGCCTTCATCACCGCGTTCGGCGGCGGCACCCTGCGCGACATCCTGCTCGACAAGCGCCCGCTGTTCTGGGTCACGCACCAGGAATACGCCATCCTGATCTTCGTGCTGGCCCTGGTCGCCACCCCGCTGATGAAGGCGCTGCGCCACATCATGTCGGAACGCCTGATCGTGATCGCCGACGCCATCGGCCTGGGCCTGTTTTCAGTGGTTGGCGCCGCCTCCGCACTGGAGGCCCAGATGCCGCTGTTCATCGCCTCGATGATGGGCGTGATCACCGGAATTTTCGGCGGCGTGCTGCGCGACATCGTCTGCAACGAAGTGCCGATGGTGTTCAGGGACGGCAAGCCCTACGCGCTGTGCGCCTTCGTCGGCAGCTGGGCTTTTCTGCTCATGCGCATGGTCGAGGTCCAGCACGATTTCGCCTTGTGGTCGAGCGCGATGCTGATCACCGCGATCCGTTTGCTGACCTGGAAATTCGACCTGCGCATCGGGCGCTAGGCAAGCTTGTCATCATGATCTCGCAATGGCCCCGCAATATGATCTTATCCTCAACTAAGTTCTTCTGAACGCAACAAAATCGGCATCGCCGCGCGGATTGTATTGATCCGGAACGCTGTTTCTGTGAGAATAAATTTAACGATCCGAAATTAAACTTTCGACGAAGCACGCCGCTCACTCCGCCGGAGGGCGTATGAAAGAAATCATCTCGATGCCGCCCCTGCCCCCCGCCAACCCCGACGAGAACATTGAGGCGTCGCCGCTCGCATTACTGGCGCGCGGCGCCAGCGCCCTGGCCGCACAAACCGGCGCGGAGCAAGTGCAAGCGACCCTCCTGTCGAGCGCGCTCACGCTGGCGGGCGCGCGCGGCGGCCGCGTGCTGGTGTTCGGCGCCGCGCCCGATCCTGCGCCGTTGCCCCAGCAGTTGATC
>JBDSTZ010000325.1:0-15660 GCA_039927975.1 Massilia sp.
AAGCACCAGCTTGACGGCCTCCGCACGGAACTCCGGCGTGTATGTCGTTAATTTCATAAGTTCACTCCCTTTGACAAGTTTATCAAATGGAAGTGTCCACGGAACTCAGGTTACCTCAAACATTTCAGCAGTTCCCGAGCCGTCACGCTATGCGCTCCTACTTGCGGGCCTGGCATTTGTTGCGTTTGCCGGTCGGAAAGCAACGAAAAAGCGCTAGGGTGCACATAGAAGTGAAGGGCGATGTGGCAGGATGGCTGTCCCAGGCCAGCCGCCACATGACTCGCTGGCCGGCGTATTCACGTTGCCGCAAGCACCGGGGCGACAACCCTGGTTTCGTGAAGGACCGGCTCGCGCGATCCGCGTCAACGCGCCGAAGCCGCCGTCAACGCCCAGCCAGACTACCGCGACAGTCGCTGGCGCTCTTCGCGTCGAAGTCGGCGGCGCCCGGCGCATCGCCGCGCGCGGCGAGCAGGCGGCCGGCGTAACGGTACACCTCGCATTGTCGACGCCGCACGTAATTTTTATCGTCGCGCGCTTCCTTGAGCAGGGCATCGAGCGTCATTTTTCCGACAAAATAGTCGGCAATGGGCCGGGGCCAGGCGTCGTCGCGCTGGCGCTTCAATATCGCGATCAGCGCCTCGTTCGCTTGCGCGGCCTGTCCGGCACGCACGCGCATGCTGAACATGTCGAGCTGGGCCAGCAGATCGAGCGGGTCGCTTTCAAGCGCGCGTTCATACAAGGGCAGCGCGTCGGCCACCCGGCCGGTCCGTTCGAGGCGCAAGGCCTGCTGGCGCAGCGCAAGCGGATTGCCCTGCGCTATCGCCTTGTCCAGCCAAGCCTGCGCTTGGGCCGGAGCGCCGCGCAGCGCCATCGCCAGGTGGTACTGGGCGTCGGCATTGCCCTCCTCGGCTTCCTTCTGAATCCAGTCTTCCTGCTTACCGGTGGAAAACGGCGGCCCGCCGATATACGACAGGTACACCTTGTTCTGACTGGACGCGAGCAGGATGCGATGGCTGCGCATGAAGTCATTGCCCAGCAACATATCGAATCCTTCAAGCTCGAAATCGCCCACGCTAATTTCGGGATTCTGAATCATTTCACTGCCGACCGAAAACTGCTTGAAGCGGTAGCTGAAGCTGCGCGCCAGTTTGCCGCCGACGCCAGCACCGTCAGACATCGCGGTCATCCCTGGCGAATCGGCCGTCAACCCGAGTTTTTTCAACGCCGGCAAGGAGATGATGGTGCGGCCGGCGCCGGTGTCGATCATGGCCCGCAACTTGAGCCCGTCGATTTCAACGTCGATCATCGGCTGCGGCGCGGTACTCCTGAATTCGAGCGGCACCGCGACCGCCTCGGCATCCCAGTAGCCGAGGAAGGTATCCCTGCAATTATTAGGCTCGAAGAACTTGATCTTCTTTTCCGCCAGCGACACTTCCAGATCGAGCTGCAGCAGGAAGTTGGCGGCCACGATCGCGTCGAAACTGGGGCGGCGGCCCATTTCATCGATCACCAGCATGGCGCCGCGGCCCTCGCTCTTGATGGGGCCGACGTCGAAATTCTTGACCCGGGTCTGGTACAGGCGCGTGCTGCCGCCAATACCTCTGGCCTGCATGAACGTTGGGCCCAGGTGCATGTCGCGTTTGTCGGTGGCGAAGCGCGTCAGCTTGGTGTCGTAGGCGCCGGTATCGACCAGCAGCACGGCCGGCACGCCATTGATGTTGCCCTCGGTGGTGACGCCCATGCTGGAGCCGTGGTACCGCAGGGGCAGGCTGCCGAGCAGACGGTACTTGCAGCGTTTGGGGTCGGCGTCCTCGGCGTGGGCGGAGGATGATGCCAGGATGGCGTGCGCCAGCACGACAAGGATGAGTCGAACAATGTTGAGTGACATGAGCGGATGCGCCGGTGAGAGAAGCGGTCAATGTGCTGATCGCCCCTTATCCAACCCGGACAAGGCACGCCGTTCAACACGGCACTCATCCTAGGCGAGTATTGATTTTGAGTAAACATTTTCCGCCGTCTGTTGCTCGAAAAGCGCCCGCGCTTGACAACATGGCGCCCGTGAGCCAGCTACTGCTGCGGCAATGATGGAGCGCCCGACCGCCGGCAGCGCCATGTTGTGACGTGTATAATTTAACGACATTGAAACGAATCATTCGATCAGAAACAATGTCACCGAAAAAACGTCAATCCATGCACGGTAGCGTCGTCGTCTAGCTAAGCGCGAGGATCGCATGATGCAAAGTCCCCTGCTGCTTCGACGATTATTGCGGGCGAAAGACAAGATGGACGGCGCTCCCCATGAAGAGTGGCCGATCGAGCGCCTTGCGCAAGTGAGCGCGGTCTCGGTGGCGTATTTCGCGCGCGAATTCAAGAAGGCCTTCGGCATACCGCCGCATCGCTACCTGCTCACCCGCCGCATCGAGCGCGCCACCGCCCTGCTGCGCGACACGGATCTGCCGATTACCGACATCGCACTGCACACCGGCTGGACCAGCCTGGGCACCTTCGGGCGCATCTTCCGCGACATTACCGAAAACAGTCCGGGAGAACTGCGCACACTCGCACGCTCGCTTCCCCAAGCGGGCCAGCACATCCCGGAGTGTGTGCTGCGCGATGCGCAACGACCGAATCTCAACACCGCAGTTTTGGAGAAGCGCCGCCGCGAAGCCGCTGGCACACTGGAACTCCCATCCAAGGAGGAATCATGACTCAACATGTAAATATGGCCGGTGTGTACGTGCGCGATCACGACGAGGCGCTCGCGTTCTACGTCGACAAGCTCGGGTTCGTCGTTCACACCGACGTGCGCAACGGCGACTATCGATGGCTCACGGTGCAGCATCCGGACCAGCCCTCGTTTCAACTCGGCCTGTTCGTCCCGGGACCGCCAACGCATGACGCCGCAACCGCCATTACCTTGCAGCAGATCGTCGCAAAAGGCGCCATGCCGCCACTGGTTTTGATGGTGGACGACTGCCGGGCCGCCTACGAACGTCTGAGCAAGCGCGGCGTCGAGTTCACGCAGGAGCCGGTGGACCGCTATGGCAATGTGGACGCCGGCTTTCGGGATCCTTCCGGCAACGGTTGGAAAATGATCGCGCTGGCCGCCAGCTCGCAGTCGCGGGAAACGGCATGAGCTGGCATCGCGGAATGCGCCGGGCTCACCGCTGGCTGTCCATCGTTTTCACCCTCGCCGTGATAGTCAACTTCGCGGCAAGAGCGATGAATCCTGGCGAACCGCCGTCCTGGATAACGTATTCGCCGCTGCCCCCCCCCCTTTTCTTGATGCTGTTGTCGGGTCTGTATCTGTTCGCTTTGCCGTACACGGACAAGCAGCGCAAGCGCCGCGTCGCCTGATCTTTCGGAAAGAGCGGCCGACGCAGCTTCGCGGCCCGGCTACCGCGACGGAGATCAGCACCCCGTTAGGTGTTTCCGGCGCCGGCGCGGTTAAAACGCTTCCCAATCATCATTCTTGCCGGCCGCCGCCGTGAGGACCCTGGCCGGCTTGCGCAATCGGACCGGCGCGCGCGGCGGCGGCGCCACGCGTCCCTCCGCCCCAAGCTTGAACACGCTGACCACCCGCGCCAGCCGCGCCGCCTGATCCTGCATCGCTTCCGATGCCGCAGCGGCCTCCTCCACCAAGGCGGCATTCTGCTGGGTCACATCATCCATTTCGACGATGGCCAGGTTGATCTGCTCGATGCCGGCGGTCTGCTCGACACTGGCCGCCGTGATCTCGGCCATGATGTCGGTCACGCGCCGCACCGATTCGACCAGTTCCGTCATGGTGCCGCCGGCCTGCTGCACCAGCGCGCTGCCGGCGCTCACCTTCAAGCTCGAATCGTTGATCAGCGCCTTGATTTCCTTGGCCGCCCCGGCCGAGCGCTGCGCCAGGTTGCGCACCTCCGAGGCGACCACCGCGAAGCCACGCCCCTGCTCTCCGGCGCGCGCCGCTTCCACCGCCGCGTTCAAGGCCAGGATATTGGTCTGAAACGCGATCCCGTCGATGACGCCGATGATGTCGGCGATCTTGTTCGAGGAACTGTCGATCTGCCCCATGGTCTCGACCACCTGGCCGATCACATCGCCGCCGCGCCGCGCCACGTTTGAGGCCGCCTCCGCCAGCACATTGGCCTGGCGCGCGTTGTCGGCGTTTTGCTTGACGGTCGAGGTCAGTTCCTCCATCGAGGACGCCGTTTCCTCCAGCGAACTGGCCTGCTGCTCGGTGCGCGAGGACAAGTCCTGGCTGCCGGCGGCGACCTGGGCCGATGCGGAAGCGATGGTCTCCGTGCCGCTGCGCACCGTGCTGACCGTGTTCACCAGGCTATCGTTCATGGCCTTCAAGGCGCGCAGGAGCTGACCCAGTTCATCGGCGCGGTCGGTCTCGATGCGACTGGTGAGGTCACCCGCGGCGACAGTGTTGGCCACTTGCAGTGCGCGCGCGACCGGGCGGGTGATCGACACCGTGATCAGATAACCGAGCATGGCGGCCAGGCCGAGCACCACGATACTGAGTCCGGCCATCACATTGCGTGTCATGACATACGTCTCTGCCGCCTCGGTCGCGGCGGCCTTGGTCGTCGCACGCTGGAATGCGTTCTGCTGGGCGATCAGCTTCTTGTACGAGGCCAGTACCGGCCGCATGTGCGTCGACAGGAAGGCCCGCGACTCCTCGGCCTTGTCGGCGGCAATCAGCTTGAGCAATTCATCCTGGTTCCGGATGTACTCCGCGTCCGCCGCGAGCATCGAAGCGAGCAAGCTGCGCGCCTGCGCAAGGTGCAGCGTCTTGTCGAGCGTGGCGAGATTCTGCCGCGATTCCTGGCGCAGGCTCATGATGATCCCGGCTTGGCGGCGGCGGTCGTCGGCCACGTCCGTCAATATCATATTGCGCAGAGCAATTGCGATATCGTTGACGTTCGCGTTGAGGGCGTTCGTCGTCTCGATCTTCGGCAAGCGGTTGTTGGCGATCAGGTCGGTGCTGTCGTTGACTTTGCCGATCATGACGACACCAAGTATCGCCATGAAAACGAGCAGCAGACAGATGGCGCCAAAGCCCAGTGCGAGCCGGGTTCCTATGCGCAGGTTGGAGATGTTCATGGCATTTTGTTTCGTAGGTGGGGCGACACCGCCCATCGGGATTCGCCAAGACGTCGATGCTAGGTGCTATCTCATCCGCTGCCGATGGAAAAAGATTAATTACACGCCGAATCGAAAGAAAAGCACGCGATTCAGGATGCGGAAACAACACTCGGGCGCAGCCTGTCGAGCTCGAGTGCCACCTTGGATTGCCAGGTCATCAAGAACGCGCGAACCACGGCGGAACTGGCGCCACACGCGCCTACAAGGGGGCGAAAATGGCTTGCAAATCGTCCTGGGTGATCTGCGGGCCGCGCGCGTCGGCGCCGTCGAGCACGGCGTCGGCCAGCCCGGCCTTCCTGCGCTGCATCTCCTGGATCTTCTCCTCCAGCGTGTCCCTGGCGATGAGCTTGTAGACGAACACCGGCTTGTCCTGTCCAATGCGCCAGGCGCGGTCGGTGGCCTGGTCCTCCACCGCCGGATTCCACCACGGATCGTAATGGATCACGGTGTCGGCCGCCGTCAGGTTCAGGCCCACGCCGCCGGCCTTGAGGCTGATCAGGAAGACCGCCGCCGCGCCGCGCTGGAATGCCGCCACCTGCGCGCCGCGGTCCTTGGTCTCGCCCGTCAGCAGCGCGTAGTCGATCGATCGCGCGCGCAGCTCGTCCTCGATCAGCGCGAGCATGCTGGTGAACTGCGAAAACACCAGGATCTTGCGGCCCTCGTCGAGCAGCGCCTCGAGCATGCCGGTCAGCTCGGCCAGTTTGGCCGAGGGCGCGGCGCTCTTGCGCCCGCCCGCCATGCTCACCAGGCGCGGATCGCAGCACACCTGGCGCAGCTTGAGCAAAGCGTCGAGGATGACGATCTGGCTGCGCGCCACGCCCTTGCTGGCAATTGCCGCGCGCACTTTCTTGTCCATCGCCACGCGCACCGTCTCGTACAGGTCGCGCTGCGCGCCGGCCAGCGTGACCTCGCGCTGGATCTCGGTCTTGGGTGGCAACTCCTTGGCCACCTGGTCCTTGGTGCGGCGCAGCAGGAAGGGCTTGATGCGGCGCGTCAGGAAAGCGTTGCGGTCGGCGTCGCCGTCGCGTTCGACCGGCTTGCGGAAGTCGCGGTTGAACTGTTTCTCGTCGCCCAATAGACCCGGCAGCAGGAAATGGCATTGCGACCACAGTTCGCCGAGGTGGTTCTGCAGCGGCGTGCCGGTCAGGCACAGGCGGTGGCGCGCGCGCAGCAAGGCCGCCGTCTGCGCCGCCTTGGCGCGGTGGTTCTTGATGTACTGCGACTCGTCGAGGATCAGCAAGTGGAAGTCGTGCGCCAACAGCGCCGCCTCGTCGCGCGGCAGCAGCGCGTAGGTGGTCAAGACCAGGTCGTGGGCGCCGATCTCGGCGAAACGCCCGGCGCGCTCGGCGCCGTGCAGCAGCAGCACGCGCAGGTCCGGGGCGAAGCGCGCCGCTTCCTGCTGCCAATTGTCCATCAGGCTGGTCGGCGCGACCACCAGCGCCGGCCGGTCCAGCCTGCCCGCTTCCTTTTCGAGCAGGATGTGCGCCAAGGTCTGGATGGTCTTGCCAAGGCCCATGTCGTCGGCCAGGATGCCGGCCAGGTCGTATTCGCGCAGGAACTGCATCCAGGACAGGCCGTCGCTTTGGTAGCCGCGCAAGCTCGCTTGCAGCCCGCGCGGCGCCGTCACCGCCTTCACGCCGTCGAAGCCGGCCAGACGCTGGCCGAATGCGCGCAGCGTTTCACCGCCCACCCAGCGCAAGCTGGCCGCCGCTTCCAGCTGGGCCAGGCGCGCCGCGTCCAGGCTGGGCAGGCGAATCGCGTTGCCGACGCGTTCGAGGAAATACAGCTCGCCCAGGGTGGTCAGGATCGGTTTGACGCGGCTCCACGGCAAACCGACACGAACGCCGCCGGGCAGCAGCGCGATCAGCAGTTCGTCGTCGGCATGCGCGGCGAGCGCCCGGGCGTCGAAGTCGCGTGGCGCGCTTTGGATCAGTTGCAGCAGGACCGGCAGCAGCGCCACGCGCCGGCCCTCGACCACGATGCCCAGCTCCAGCTCGAACCAGGCTTGGCCCTCGCCGCCCTGGTCGACGTCGGCGTACCAGTCGTCGATCTCGCGCAGGTCGAAGCGGAAGCCCGGCGCCAGCTCAAGCAGCCAGCCTTGCGCGCGCAGGGCCGGCAGGGTGTCGCGCGCGAAATCGCACCACGCCGGCGCGCCGGACAGCGCCAGCGCGCCACGCACGCGGGCAAGCGCGGGCGCGCCGCTGGGCCGGAAACCGCAGGCTTCCAGCGTGGCCACGGCGGCAGCCTCGGCGGACCGATCGCGCATGATCCGCTCGCTGCCGCCCGCCGTGGTCCGCATCACCGCATCGGCGCCGTCGAGGGCCACGCGGGCGCCGTCGTAGTCGATCGCGAGCACGGCGTAATCGTGCGAGTCCGGGTTGCCGCCGGCGGCGCCGCCACGCTCCAGGCTGCCCAGCAGAAGAAAAGGGACGGCGGGGATATCATCGCGCACCGTCATGCCGATACTGGGCGGCAGCGGCAGCAGGCGGTCCAGCCGCATGGCCTGCATCGCGGCGCCGAAGCTGGCCGCTTGGGCCCAATCGACGGCCGGGGCCTGCTTCACCAGCGCCAGCAGGGCCTCCGCGGGCACGCCGCGCAACGCGGCCGGCAAGTCCAGTTCGCCAACCCGGCCGTCGTGCAGATACATCGGCGGATCGGTCGGCAAAATGGCGCCGGGCGCATCGCCCTCGAATTCCCACCCCAGGCGCGCCAGGCCGCCCTCAGCGCGCCACGCCAGTTCGGCGGCGCGGCGCGGTCCGCGCACCAGGGTCCGCATCGTGCCCTTGAAGTCCTTGCGCGAGGCGGCAAACAGCAGGATGCCCTCGTCGAGCAAGCGCGAGAGCAACTGCGCGCCGAGCGCGTCGCGCGGCCGCGCCAGCGTGCTGTGGCCGTCGCCGTCCGCGCGCATGGCGAGGAACATGCGGGCCAGTGCGGCTTCCCCCGGCCGCCTGTCGGCGGGATCCATGATCATTTCATGGGCGTGGTTGATCGCGACGGCGTTGGTGTAGCCGCCGGCGGGACCCGGACGCGAGCGGCACACCGCCAGTTCGAGGCCGCCGTCGCGTTTGTCAGGCACGAACACGAAGACCAGCCGGGCGTCCGGCTTTTGCGCCACCCCGTCCGGCCCGGGCGCGGCCGTCAGCTGGGCGAGACGATCGAGCCAGACCGTGTTGGCGTACGCGAGCGGCGCGACGGAACCCGCCTTGCCTGCCTGACTTTCCCGGTAGGCCAGCAGCACGGCGGCGACGTGCTTGCAGTTGTAATCCATGGGACAGCTGCAATTGCCCTCGATCCTCACCCCGTTTTTTTCGCGCACGCGAATCGCCTGCCGGTAGACGTTGCGGCCACTGCCGCTGACCACGCCCTCGATCTGCTTGTCATCGACGCGGCAGGCTTGCACCATTCCGCGACGAAAGTAGGCGCTGCCGCGCTCGTAAGAAGCGGGGCCGGTGTGGGCGCGAATATCGTTTTCGTCGAAAAAAGGAATCAGCATGGGATGATCGATTGGCGGGTACGCAAGATGGATTCGGAAACACGGCGCGCGTCGCGACAGGGAGTGTTGCGTGTCTCGCCACCTTGCGCATACGACGACGCGAGCAAGTCGCGGCGGCCCAGGTCTCGGCGGCGGTCAGCCGAGATTTTACACCTGCCCACACATCGCAACCCGCATGCCGGCTAGACCTTGCTCAGCGCGGTCGCCTTGTGGGCAGCTTCGGCGCCGGTCTTGTCGCTGACGACGAGAAACTCCGGATGCTCGGGCGAGGCCGCGACGTGATGCCCCTTGATGGCCGTCGACGCGGTCAGCTTTTTCTTGATCGTGCCTTGCACTGTGCCCTGCGGCGAATGCCATTGCACTTTGTCGCCCACTTTCAATGGGGCCGCCATGATGCCTCCTTGGTGTTCTGCGACTGGCAACGCGGGCCGGATATCGTGGCCAGTTGCCCGGCGCGAGGTGAAATTCGCTGCTCGAGACACCGCCATTTAATCATCAAGCGCTACCTCATGCAGCACCTTAGGGCCGGGCAATCCCCCCTTGAAAGCCGCCACGCAAGCTGGCGCCATCCACCGCCCATTGCTGCCAGACTGCGACAACTTGAGTGCGCGCTTGTCGCCGGCGCGACGGCGAAGCGCGCCAGGACAAGGATCACGACCATGCCTCCCCATCTCGGACTCGTCTGCATCACCCAGTCCAGCGAGGTGCGCTACCGGACGGTGACGCGCAAGCGGCTGCTGGAACTGCCGCCCGAAGGCCAGCGCAAGCTGCTCGGCGAGATTTTCCGCGCCAACATCGACACCTTGGCGCGCGCCTTGCGCTACTGCGAGCGCGAAGGCATTTTCCTGTACCGCATCCTGTCGTCGATCTTTCCGTTCGCCGACGAGGAGGTCGGACGCGACGTGTTGCGGCCGCTGGCCGGCGAGCTGGCCGCCATCGGCCGGCGCGCGATCGCCAGTGACATTCGCCTGGTCATGCATCCCGACCAGTTCGTCGTGCTCAGCTCCGATTCGGCCGGCGTGGTGAACAACAGCGTCAAGATTCTCCAGATGCATGCCGACATCATGGACTTGTTGGAACAGCCGCGTTCACCGCGCGCGCTGCTTGAAATCCATGGCGGCAAGGCCGGCCGCGCCGACGCGCTGGTCGAACGCATTGCCGCGCTGCCGGACGCCATCCGCCTGCGCATCGGGCTCGAGAACGACGAGTACGCCTACAGCGCCGCCGAGATCCACGCGGTCTGCCTGCGCAGCGGCGTGCCGATGGTGTTCGACGCCCACCATCACATTGTCCATGAACGCCTGGCCAGCTACGACGACCCGAGCGTGGCGGAGATGCTGGCGAAGGCGCGCGCCACCTGGGCCGAGCCGGCGCAGCAGCTGGTGCATATCTCGAACGGGCGCAGCGCCTTCAACGACCGCCAGCACGCCGACCTGATCGAGGTCATGCCGGCCTGCTACATCCATGCGCCCTATATCGAGATCGAAGCGAAGGCCAAGGAGGAGGCGATTCGCCAGTTGCGCGGGTGGCAGGAACGTATCGCCGGCGCGCGACTGGAACTCGACCGATAGCGTGGTGTTTTTTGATTGGTCGCAGTGCACGTCAGCGAACAACAGTTTTCCATTTAAACCGCACCAGTCCCCGACTCCGTCGGATGTATGCTCGTTTACCGCATGACGATAAGCGATATACACTAATGGCAATCCGTTCTTTCAGATGCAAGCAGACGAAAAAACTGTTTGAAGGAAAGGCAATTGCAAAGTTCGCTCACTTTCATTCGATCGCCGAGCGTAAGCTCCAGTTGCTGGACAGTGCGGCAAGTTTGGAATTCTTGCGCTCGCCCCCAGGCAATCGTCTTGAGTTACTCAGTGGCGATCGAAAAGGACAGTACAGCATCAGAATTAACGATCAATTCAGAATCTGTTTTGTGTGGACCGACAAGGGTCCACACGATGTCGAAATCGTTGACTATCATTAAACGCTTAAGGAACCCGCCATGGCCAAGAATGGAATGCGGCCCATCCATCCGGGAGAGATCCTGCGTGAAGAGTTCTTGATTCCCCTTGGGATGACGTCGCATGCGCTGTCAAAAGCGCTCCGCGTGGCGCCGTCGCGCATGGGCGACATCGTCAAAGAAAAGCGTGGTATCACCGCCGATACCGCGCTCCGGCTGTCCCGTTATTTTGGCGGCGACCCGCAATCCTGGCTGAATTTGCAACAGGCGTTTGATCTCAAGGTTGCCGAGCGAGCAGCGATGCGAAGGATCATCGCGGAGATACAACCGCGACCGGCACAACAAGGATAACGGGGACGCGCTGGCGGCGTGACCCCTGCCCAATCCGGCCCACGTTTTCGGCGCCAAGGTCAACCAGCTCCTTCACTCCACATGCTGCGGAAACACTGAAAAATCCGGCAGCTTGAATTCCTTCAGTTCTGCCTCATCCCCAATGCGGGCGACCGATGCCGCCGATCCATCGTAGCGCGGCCAGGCCGGCAAGCTTTTTCCGAGCGGACTGCCGCTGCGTGCGAAATTGATCCAGGTCGTCGCCAGCCGCGCCGCCAATTGCCGATCCGATGCGCTCCATGGCCGCGTATCCCTGTCCAGATTATCGAACACGTAGGCTATCTCGGCGCCATGGCCGGCGCCGCAACCATACCCGCAAGGCGTCAACGGCGCCGCCGGCCTATGCGCAAAGAAGTAGGCATACGCCGGCGAGCGCCCGTACTTCGTTTGCAGCGCCGCCCAGTGCACCATGCGCCAGCCCCACCAGTCATTGGTCAGTTGCAGGATGGAGGCGCGCGCGCCAGCGTCGGTGACGCCCGGATAGGCGGCCAGCAAGGCGGCCGACGGCGTATGGCCGAGCATCAACTTGTCCACGTGCTCGCGGTGTTTGGCTGCCGTGAACTCGCCCGTGCCGAGGATTTCCGGCGCCAGGTCCTTGCCTTCCTCGGCGTTCCAGCCGACCAGCAGGGGCACATCGTTTTGCCGGTGATGCCGATAGGTGGTGCCGAGGTCTTCGCGCAGCAGATGGCCCTCGACGATGGTGCGCGGCGTCCAGGCTCGCTTGTGCAGGGCGTCAACACTCATGGCGCGCAAGTCGGCAAGATTGCGCGCGCCCAGCGCCGTGGCGAACTCGCGCCCCTCCGATTCGGCCGTTTGACGATCGAACTGCTGCGTCTCGTCGCCATTGATCGGTACCGAGTAGTTGCCGCTCTCGGCGATGGCGCGCTGAAACAGGCCTTTCGCCAGCGGCGACGCGACCAGCACACCGACCGACGAGCCGCCGGCGGACTCGCCGGCGATCGCCACGCGGGCGGGATCGCCGCCGAAAGCGGCAATGTTGTTCCGCACCCAGCGCAACGCCGCGATCTGGTCGAGGATACCCTGGTTGCCGGAGGCGTGGTCGGACGACTGCGCCGTCAATTCTGGATGGGCGAAGAAGCCGAAGATGCCGAGGCGATAGTTCACAGATACGACCACCGCCCCGCGCCTGGCCAGGTTGGCGCCGTGGAACCCGTCCGACGCGGCGGTGCCGCCGTAATAGCCGCCGCCGTGAATCCAGACGATGACCGGCAGTTTCTTCGCTGACTGCGGCGCCCACACATTGAGGTAAAGGCAGTCTTCGCTTTTGGGATGCGTGACCCACACCGCCGTCTGCGCGCACGCGGCAGAAAAGCTGCGCGCCTCGCGCACGCCTTGCCACGGCACCACGGCTTGCGGCGCCCGCCAGCGCAAGTCTCCCACCGGCGGCGCGGCGAAAGGAATGCCGAGATAGGTGTTCAGCGCGCCGGCATGTTCGCCGACAATGACGCCGCCCTGGACTTTCACCGGGTCGCTCCTGGTGGCCGCATGAGCGCCAGCGCTGCCAAGCGCCGCCAGACAGAACGCGACCGGGCCGATCGCACGAAAAGCCATCATCAGAATATCTCCTTGTCGTCGTTGGGCGAGGCGGAAGGAGCGACCTGCTCGTCGCCTCGCCTGCAAGCTGGGAATCCTACCTGCTTTCCTCTTTGGCAATAGTATGAAATTGCGCACTACCCTTACCAATATTGCCCAGCGGCGCCACCTCGGCCCGTTTCCAAACAAGCAGGCCCGGCCGTGGTATGATTTTTAGAAATTACATCACAACATGATATAAATATGCCCTCTTCCGATTTAAGCAAAGCCGACTTCGCTGCCCTCTCCGAATTCCGATACCAGATCCGCCGCTTCGAACGTTTTTCCGAAGACGCCGCGCAAGCCGAGGGCATCACGCCCTTGCAATACCTGCTGCTGCTGCACATCAAGGGCAGCCGCGAGCGCGACTGGGCCTCGGTGGGCGAGCTGGCCGAGCGCCTGCAAGCGCAGCCGCATGGCGTGGTCGCCCTGCTGACGCGCTGCGAAGCGGCCGGCCTGGTCGCGCGCAAGCAAAGCGTGCTCGACCGGCGCCGCGTCGAAGTGCATCTGCTGCCGGCTGGCGAAACCGTGCTGGCGCGTCTGGCTGCGATGCACCGCGCCGAACTGCAATCGCTGCGCGGCGTGTTCACCGTGCCCGACCTGGCGGCCAAGCCATGAGCGCTTACGATCCCCGCCGCGACTTCGACGGCCAGGCGCGCCTGGTACCGATCGCCGCCATGGCCGCCGTGATCGGCGCCCTCAGCACCGCCACCGCCTGGCTGCTGCTGCACGCCATCCACTTGTTCACCAACCTGTTCTTCTTCCAGCGCCTGTCCGACGCGTTTCACTCGCCGGCGGCCCACACGCTGGGCGCCTGGGTCATCGCGGTGCCCGTCATTGGCGGCCTGATGATCGGTCTGATCGCCCGTTTCGGTTCCGAGCAAATTCGCGGCCACGGCATTCCCGAGGCGATCGAAGCGATCCTGTTCAACCGCAGCGCGATGTCGCCGCGGGTGGCGCTGCTCAAGCCGTTGGCCTCGGCCATCGCGATCGGCAGCGGCGGGCCGTTCGGCGCCGAAGGGCCGATCATCATGACCGGCGGCGCGATCGGTTCACTGATCGCCCAGCACGTCCACCTGAGCGGCGCCGAACGCAAGACCTTGCTGGTGGCCGGCGCCGTGGCCGGCATGACGGCGGTGTTCGGCACGCCGATCGCGGCGCTGCTGCTGGCGGTCGAATTGCTGCTGTTCGAATTGCGCCCGCGCAGCCTGCTGCCGGTGGCGGTGGCCTGCGTGGTGGCCGGCTTCCTGCGCCCGCTGATCATGGAGGCCGCGCCGCTGTTCCCGCAGCAGACGGCGCCCTTGTTGCCGGTCGCGCTGCTGTCGTGCGCGCTGGCCGGCATACTGTGCGGCGCGCTGGCCTGGCTGCTGTCGACCGCGCTGTACCGGATCGAGGATGGCTTTCACAAGTTGCCGGTGCACTGGATGTGGTGGCCCGCGCTCGGCGCCCTGGCCATCGGCGCGGGCGGCTACTGGCAGCCGCGTGCGCTGGGCGTCGGTTACGACGTGATCGGCGACCTGCTGCACAACCAGCTGGCGGCCGGCGTGGTGGTCGGCCTGCTGCTGGCCAAGGCCGTGATGTGGCTGATCGCGCTAGGCTCGGGCACCTCGGGCGGCGTGCTGGCGCCGCTGCTGATGCTCGGCGCCGGCCTCGGCACGCTGCTGGGGCCCTACCTGCCCGGCGGCGACCCGGCGGTGTGGCCGCTGGTGTTCATGGCCGCCACGCTGGGCGGCATGATGCGCGCGCCGATCATGGCCACCGTGTTCGCCTACGAGCTGACGCACGACGCCAACGCCCTGCTGCCGGTTCTGGCGGCCTCGGCGGTCGCCTACGGCTTCACCGTGCTGACCATGCACCGCTCGATCCTGACGGAAAAGATTGCGCGGCGCGGCCGCCACATCTACCGCGAATACGGCATCGATCCGCTCGAACGCCACAGCGTGGCGGAAGTGATGAGCGCGACGCCGCTGTCGATCGACGCCGACGCGCTGGTGGCCGACGTGCTCGTCTCGCATTTCGGCGCCGATCAGCGGCACCGCGCCTATCCGGTCACGCGCGACGGCGCCGTGATCGGCATGCTCGACCGCGCCGCGCTCGAACGCCGGGACGTCCCTGCCATCCACGTGCGCGAGCTGTTCGGGGTGAATGCGCCGCTGGTCGCGCTGCGCGATGAAACCTGCCGCACGGTGGCGATCCGGCTGGCGGTGCACGGGCTTGAAAGGGTGCCGGTGGTCGCCGACGCCGCCAGCCGCCGGCTGGTCGGCATGGTCAGCCGCAGCGACCTGATCAAGTCGACGTTCATCCTTCATGAGGAGGAAAACACGCGGCATCGATTCCGCCGGTTGTCGCTGAGGCCGGGCAAGCCGGGATAGGACAACCATCCGTCGGACGATTAAGCAGGTGTTCAACGAAGAGCGCGATATTTCGCGCTTTCCCCGATGCCCATTTTGATCAGGCGTCGAATGGCCCGAGCGTGTAAAGCATTTTTCATTTGACATCTCCGGCTTGCGGCATGCCATTTCGCGCTATATCATCAAAGCCTCACGGGCGTTCCAATGGGGTGATGCTTTGGCAGTGCTAACCGTTCGAAATTTACCTGACGATGTGCATCGTGCTTTACGCGCACGAGCAGCCGAGCACGGCCACAGCACGGAAGCGGAAGTGCGCGCAATTTTGTCCAATGCGGTGAAACCGTCATCCCGGGTGCGCATGGGGGAGGCGCTCGTGGCCTTGGGCCGCGACATCGGCCTGACGAATGAGGATGTTGAGGTCCTGTCGCAAATGCGCGACAAGATCCCGGCCGAGCCACCGGAATTCGGATGATTGTCCTCGATACCAACGTCGTATCTGAAGCAATGAAACCGCAGCCCAATACCGCTGTCCGGACATGGTTAAACGATCAGCTAGGGGAAACCTTATATCTTTCCAGCATCACTGTGGCCGAGCTGCTATATGGCCTTCGGGCACTTCCGGCTGGCAAGCGTAAAGACGTCCTGACACGCGCACTTGATGGACTCTTAGGACTATTCAAGAATCGGGTGCTGCCATTTGATACCGACGCAGCACGACATTATGCCGACCTGGCGGTCAC
>JBDSTZ010000326.1:0-5098 GCA_039927975.1 Massilia sp.
CGACAACCTGAAGTTCGGCCTGGAAGCGCAAAACCTGGGTGACGCCAAGTTCAAGCAGGAGATGGATCAGCACATCGGCACGCATGGCAGGGCCTGGTTTGTGTCGGGTCCGCGCTACACGGCGACGCTGCGCTACAACTTCTAAGCGTTCCGGCCGCGCTCTCCTTGAAAGGAGCGCGGCCGGCTTTTTTCCCGACTCCCCCAATTCGATGGCGGCGCAACGCCTTGCGCGCCTTGCCATCAACCGACCTCGCGTGACGCCGGATGTGGCGAAACGGCCCGGCAAAACGTCGGCGCCTGAATGCGCGCCACGCGCAACGGAGCCTGTATTGACGCGGCTTCCTGCGACGCACGCGAAAAAAAATGCCGATAACAGGCGAAGACCCGGATATGATTTATCCGTGACTCACCTACGACAGGAAGACAAGATGACATTCCCCCGCCGCCTCGCATTCGCCGCCAGCCTGACGGTGCTGGCCGCCGCCGCGCAGGCCAAGGCGCCCATGCCGCAACTGGTGCAGCAGGACGGCCGCCACGCCTTGATGGTCGACGGCGCCCCCTTCGTGATCCTCGGCGCCCAGGCGCATAACTCGAGCAATTATCCGGAAGCGCTGAAAAAAGTCTGGCCGGCCTTGAAGGACCTGCACGCCAATACGCTGGAAATCCCGGTGGCGTGGGAACAGATCGAAGCGGTCGAGGGCAAGTTTGATTTTTCATACGTCGACACGCTGGTGGCGCAGGCGCGCCAGAACAAGATGCGCCTGGTGCTGCTGTGGTTTGGCACCTGGAAGAACACCAGCCCGCAGTACACCCCCGAGTGGGTCAAGACGAATAACCAGCGCTTTCCGCGCATGATAGACAAGGACGGCAAGGTCGCCTACTGCCTGTCGCCGCTGGGCGAAGAGACGCTCAAGGCTGATAAAAAAGCCTTCGTCGCGCTGATGGGACACTTGAAACAGATCGACCAGGACCAGCACACCGTGATCATGGTGCAGGTCGAAAACGAGATCGGCACCTACGGCGTGGTGCGGGACTTCAGCCCGCGCGGGCAGGCCGCGTTTGCCCAGCCGGTGCCGCAGGCGGTGCTCGACGTGCAAAAATCGCCAGTGCGGCTGGCCGCCAGCGGCAGCTGGTCGCAAGTGTACGGCGACTACGCCGACCAGTATTTCCACAGCTTCGCCATTGCCAGCTATATCGGCGAAATCGCCCGTGCCGGCCGCGCCGTCTACGACTTGCCGATGTATGTCAATAACGCCACGCGCGACGCCACCGAACCGATGGCGCCGTGGAAGGGTAACTTCGCCAGCGGCGGCCCCACTTACGACGTGCTCGGTATCTACCGGGCGGCGGCGCCGCGCATCGACTTCGCCGCGCCCGATATCTACGGCGCCGAATCGGCCAAGTTCAAGGTACTGCTCGACCAGTTCCAGGGCCTGACCAACGCGCTGATGGTGCCGGAGATGAGCAACGCGGCCGGCTTCGCCCGCTACGTCTACCAGGTGCTCGGACACGGCGCGATCGGCATCGCGCCGTTCGGCATCGACTACGCCGACTACAGCAATTTCCCGCTCGGCTCCCTGTCGACCGCCAAGGACATGGTCGAGCCTTTCGCCAGGATCTACGCCGCGTTCCGGCCGATGGAACGGCAGTGGGCCAAGTGGGCCTTCGAAGGGCGTACCTACGGCCTGGCCGAGGGCGACGACCGCGCCGAGCAGTCGCTGACCATGAAGGACTGGAAGGTCAGTGTCTCGTTCCGTGAATACCAGTTCGGCGAGAAGTCCTGGTTCCCGCAGGTGAAGGAGGCGCCGCCCAACACCGACAAACCCAATGGCGGCGTGGCGATCGCCCAGACCGGGCCGAATGAATTCATCGTCATCGGCCAGCACGCGCGGCTCAAGTTCGGCGGCGCCGGCGCTAACGGCGGCAAGCCGACCATGCTCCTGCGGGTCGAAGAGGGCCATTTCGACGCCACCGGCAAATGGATCATGGAGCGCAACTGGAATGGCGACCAGGCCGATTATGGCCTGAACCTGACGGCCAATCCGGTTGTCTTAAAAATCAAGATGGGCAGCTATTAAGCTCACATTCAAGCTCACATTCAAGCTCACATTCAAGCCCGCATTCACCCCCGCAGCAGCAAGCATATTCGGAGACAAGCAATGCAACGTAAAACGATGATGGCGATGGCTTCCAGCCTGGCCCTGATGGTGTCGAGCCAGGCGCTGGCCGGCAGTTTCGAGAAGACCGCGCACGGCGTCGTGGTCAAGCCCGACCAGGGCGCCGCCAAGGAAGTCCGGCTCGAAGTCATGAGCGACAATATCATCCATGTGCAAAAGCTCGACCAGTCGGGCAAAAGCCTGACGCCGTCTATGATGACGGTGGCGACGCCGTGCAAGTGCACCTTCACGGTGGCGCCGTCGGGACGCGACGCGGCCATCACCCTCAAGGCCGGCAAGATCTCGGCCACCGTCTCGCTGAGCACGGGCGAGGTTAAATTTTTCGACGCCAAGGGCAAGGTATTCCTCACCCAGGCGTCCGAGAGCATGACCCCGGTCGACGTCGACGGCAAGCGCTTCCTGGCGATCAAGGAAGGCTTCAACCACGGCACCCGCGACGCGTTCTACGGCCTCGGCCAGCACCAGAACGCCCAGATGAACATGAACGGCGAAGACGTCCTGCTGGCCCAGCACAATATGGACGTGGCGGTGCCGTTCGTCGTCTCGAACAAGAACTACGGCGTCCTGTGGGACAACAACGCGATTACCCGCTTCGGCGATCCGAAACCGTACGGCCCGCTGGGGCGCGACCTCAAGCTGGTCGACGACGAAGGCAAGGCCGGCGCCCTGACGGCGCGCTACTACGTCGACGGCAAGCTGGCGCTGACCCGCCGCGAAAGCGATATCGCCTACAAATACCTGAAGGACGTGGCCGAGAACTGGCCGAAGGAACTGGGCGACATCAAGAAGCTCAAGGATGTCAAAGTGGTGTGGGACGCCACCCTCGCTTCCGACAAAGCCGGCGTGCACAAGCTGCAGTTGTACGCGTCCGATTACGCCACCCTGACGATCGACGGCAAACAGGTGCTCGACGTCTGGCGCCAGGGCTGGAACCCCTGGTATCACAACTTCGAGGTCAACTTCGCCAGGGACAAGCCGGTCAAGCTGCACCTCGAATGGAAGCCGTCCGGCGGCATGGTCGCGATCGGCCACAACGATCCGCTGCCCGACGCCGAGCGCCATTCCCTGACCTTCTCGTCCGAGGTCGCGCAGAGCATCAACTACTACGTGATCGCCGCCGCGAATATCGACAAGGTGATCGCCGGTTACCGCCAGCTGACCGGCCAGGCGCCGATGATGCCGAAGTGGGCCTACGGCTTCTGGCAATCGCGCCAGCGTTATGAAACCCAGGA
Source organism: Massilia sp. (assembly GCA_039927975.1). Lineage (GTDB taxonomy): Bacteria > Pseudomonadota > Gammaproteobacteria > Burkholderiales > Burkholderiaceae_D > JBDSTZ01. The sequence goes on from JBDSTZ010000326.1 coordinate 3,410, forward strand.
ACAGATCCTCGGCGTGGTGAAGGAACACCGCAAGCGCGGCTGGCCGCTCGATAACATCGTGCAGGACTGGTTCTACTGGCCGGAGAACGCCTGGGGCTCGCACGATTTCGACAAGGCCCGTTTCCCCGATCCGAAGGGCATGGTCGACGAGATCCACAAGGCCAACGCCCACGTGATGATTTCCATCTGGGGCAAGTTCTACGCCGGCACCGACAACTACAAGGAACTCGCGGCCAAGGGCCACATGTGGACCAAGAACGTCGAAGACGGCGCGCTCGACTGGGTCGGCCCCGGCTACAAGAACAGCCATTACGACCCGTACGCCAAGGAAGCGCGCGACATCTACTATCGCCAGATCAAGAAGCTGGTCGACCTGGGATTCGACGCCTGGTGGATGGACAATACCGAGCCGGACGTGCTGTCGAACACCCGTCCTGAAGACTTCAAGAAGCTGATCGGACCGACCGTGTACGGCGGCGGCGAAATCACCTTCAACACCTACAGCCTGGTGCACACCGACGGCATGATGGCGGGCCTCAAGCACGATCAGCCCGACCGCCGCCAGTACATCCTGTCGCGCTCCGGCTTCGCCGGCATCCAGCGCAACGCCACCGCCGTCTGGAGCGGCGACACCGTCGGCCGCTGGAACAACCTGTACGACCAGATCTCGGCCGGGGTCAACTTCTCGATGTCGGGCATTCCGAACTGGACCCACGATATCGGCGGCTACGCCCAGGAGACCCGCTACCAGGCCGGCGACACCGGCTCGGCGCAGGAAAACCGCAGCACCGGCGCGGCGGTCATGAAGCCGGAGGATTTGAAGGAATGGCAGGAGCTGAACCTGCGCTGGTTCCAGTTCGGCGCCTTCTCGCCGCAGTTCCGTTCGCACGGCGAAGTGGTCAAGCGCGAGATCTACAATATCTCGCCTGAAAATTCGGAGATGCGCGACTCGATGGTCTGGTATCTGAAGATGCGCTATCGCCTGATGCCGTACATTTATGCCACCGCGTCCGATACCTACTACAACGCCGGCACGATCATGCGCGGCCTGGTGATGGACTTCCCGATGGACGAGCGGGTGCTGGATATCAAGGACCAATACCTGTTCGGTCACGACCTGATGGTCGCGCCGGTCCACGTGTACGGCGGCCGCGAACGCGGCGTGTACATGCCGCAGGGCGCCGACTGGTACGACTTCTACACCGGCCAGCTGTACAAGGGCGGCACCAGCACGGTCATCAAGGCGCCGGTCACGCGTATTCCGCTGCTGGTGAAAGCCGGCGCGATCCTGCCGATGGGCCTTGTGACGCAATACGTCGACGAGCATCCCGACGCGCCGATCACGCTCAATGTCTACACCGGCGCGAACGGCGCGTTCAGCCTGTACGAGGACGACGGCGTGACCAATGCCTATGCCCGTGGCGAGTCCAGCCGAATTCCGCTCAGCTACGACGACAAGAGCGGCACCGTGACGATCGGCGCGCGCACCGGCAAGTACAAGGGCATGGTCGAGAAGCGCCAGTTCAAGGTGGTCTTCATCAAGCCAGGGGTCTCCAGCTCGGAGCACCTCGACGACGCCGGCAAACTGATCGACTACAGCGGCAAGGCGGTGACGGTCAAGATGTAAGTCGGCGCATCTCCTTCGCGACCGCGCCTCCCCTCGGTGCGCCGCCGGCCGGGCATTCTCAG
>JBDSTZ010000327.1:0-3922 GCA_039927975.1 Massilia sp.
CGCCGCCGACGGCAAACCAGAACAGGGTGCCGAACACTGCGTCGTTGCCGTTTTCGAGCAGTGATTCGGCGCTGGCCTTGGCCAGGTCGGACGCGCCGGCATCGGCGGTGTCGCGGCTGACGATGCGCGCGGTGAGGCTGCGTGCTTGCGCCAGGTCGCCTTGTTCGAGCGCTTCGCCAATCGGCATATTGTGTTCACGGAGGCTACGCAGACCGAGGCTGAAATACAGCAGCAGGGCGTGGATCAGCGGGTGATCGAGCCAGGCCGCCAGCGCGACCAGCGGCGCGACCGCCAGCAGCCAGCCCAGGGCGCCGCGCGCGATTGGCCAGCGGCCACGGTTCAGCGCGCGTTCGAGCCGGATGGCCAGATTGCCGAAGCCGACCAGCGGGTGCCAGCGGCGTGCTTCGCCCAGCAGCAGGTCGAGGGCGATGCCGGCGACGAGCAGCAGCACCATCATTGGCAGGCTCAGTCCCGCTAGCATGGGGCGCCCTTGAGCACGAGCGGCAGACCGGCCGCCAGCATGACGACGCGGCCGGCGATGGCGGCGGTGGCCTGGTTCAGGCGGCCGGCTTCGTCGGCGAAGCGGCGCGTGACGGCGCCGAACGGCACGATGCCCATGCCGACTTCGTTCGACACCAGCAGCACTTCGCCGGGGGCATGCGCGAGCGCCTTCAGGAAGCGCGTATGTTCAAGCTCGAAGCGCGGCGGCAGGTCGATGCGGCCAACATCCGGCAGATCGGCTTCGCCGCAGAACATCAGGTTCGACAGCCACAGTGTCAGGCAGTCGACCAGCACCAGGCGATCGGGCGCGCTCCAGCGAAGGATGGCGTCGCCCAAGGCCAGCGGTTCTTCGACCGTGGTCCAGCTGGCGGGACGGCGCTCGCGGTGATGGTCGATCCGGGCGGCCATTTCGCCGTCACCGGCCTGCGCGGTGGCGATGTAGACGACCTGCTTGCCGCTGGCGGCGGCCAGCCGCTCGGCCCATGCGCTCTTGCCGGAGCGCGCGCCGCCGAGGATCAGGGTGCAGTTCATGCGGGGCTCCCACGCAGCATGGCCGCTACCGCTTCGGGGCAGGACGGGAAGTAGGCGTGAAAATACGAGGCGGTGAGCGAACCGACACGATAGACGGCTTCGCCCTGCGCGCCCGACGGGTTCTTGACCGTCCAGGCATCTGGCGTCACGTCGGTGTCGAGTTTTGAGTAATGGAAGGTGTGGCCGCGCAGTTCGCCCAGCGCCTGTGCGCCGAGACCGGCCAGGCGCGGCTGCATCGACACTGCGCCTTGCAGCAGGCCAGCCATCGGCCAGGTGGCGCCCGCTTTGTCGGTGAGGGTGTCGGTGAGTGCCATCATGCCGCCGCATTCGGCCAGGATCGGCGTGCCGGCCGCGTGGGCCGCACGCAGCGAGGCGTGGAAGGCGCCGGCCTGCGACAACTGCTCGGCGTGCAGTTCGGGGTAGCCGCCGGGCAGATACACGGCGGTCGACTCGGGCGGCACGGGCTCGTTCGCCAGCGGCGAGAAGAAGCGCAACGCGGCGCCCAGGGCGGAAAGGCAATCGAGGTTGGCTGGGTGGATGAAGGCGAAGGCGGCGTCGCGCGCGACCGCGACCACGGCGCCCGCCAGCAGCGCTTCGACGGGCGCGCAGTTTGCGGCAGGTTCGATGGTGACCTTCGGTACGTCATGGAAAGCTGTTCGCGCCAGTTGCAGCTGATCGGCCAGGTCGTCGAGCAGGGCGTCGATGCCGTCCACTTCGGAAGGCAGCACCAGCCCGAGATGGCGTTCGGGCAGCGAGCGCGCCTGGCGCGGCAGGCTGGCGAACATGGGCGTGCCGCTCAGGGAATCGGCCACCATCTTGGCGTGGTTGGCGCTCGCGACGCGGTTGGCGACCACGCCCGCCAGATCGACCGGGCCGAAGGTGCGCAGGCCGTGGACCACCGCGCCGGCGGTCTGCGCCATCGCCGAGGCGTCGATCACCGCCAGCACCGGCACGCCGAAGGCGCGCGCCAGATCGGCCGAGGAGGGATTGCCGTCATACAGGCCCATGACGCCTTCGATGAGGATGATGTCGGATTCGGCCGCCGCTTCGGCCAGCATGGCGCGGCAGGCGTCGAGGCCGACGATCCACAGGTCGAGCGAACGCACCGGCGCGCCGCTGGCCCGTTCGAGCAGCAGCGGGTCGATGAAGTCGGGGCCGACTTTAAATACACGTACCCGCAAACCGAGTCGCTTCCACTTGCGCGCGAGAGCGGCGGTGACGGACGTCTTGCCCTGGCCCGAGGCGATCGCCGAGACCAGCAGCATGCGGCATGTGGCGGTCGCTACCATTCGACCCCGGCCTGGGCCGCGATGCCGGCCTTGAATGCATGTTTGACGACGTTCATTTCGGTCACGGTGTCGGCGATCTCGATCAGTTCGGGCGGGGCGCCGCGGCCGGTGATGACCACGTGCTGCATCATCGGCCGGGAGTCGAGGTCGGCGATCACCGCGTCGACGTCGAGATAGCGGTACTTGAGCGCGATGTTCAGTTCATCGAGCAGCACCAGGCCGATATCAGGGTTAGACAGGAATTCGCGCGCTTTGTCCCATGCCAGGCCGGCCTTTTCGATATCGCGTTCGCGGTTCTGGGTCTCCCAGGTATAGCCTTCGCCCATGGCGTGAAAACTGACTTCGTCGGGAAAACGACGCAGGAATTTTTCTTCGCCGGTCGACATGGCGCCCTTGATGAACTGGACCACGCCCACCTTCATGCCGTGGCCCATGGCGCGCACCACCATGCCGAAGCCGCTCGAACTCTTGCCCTTGCCGTTGCCGGTGTTGACGACGACGATGCCGATTTCCTTTTGCGCCTGCTTGATCTTTTCGTCGATGATGGCCTTCTTGCGCTCCATGCGCAGGCGGTGCCGCTCGTTGAGCGCGGCGTTGCTGTTGTCGTTCATTCGCTTGCCTCTTCAGGTAAAAATATCAGGTTCTTGCCGTGGGCGATGACCTGGATCGGGTGACCGAGGTAGTCGCTCAGGAGTTCGGCGCGCATGATGCCGGCGACCGGGCCGGCGTGCCAGCGGCCGTCGCCCATCAGCAGCAGCACGTGGCTGGCCGACTGCCAGGCCAGGTTCAGGTCGTGGCCGATCATCACCGCGCTTTTCTGCTGCTCGCGGCACAGGCGGCGCAGCAGGCGCATCACGCTGACCTGGTGCGCCAGGTCGAGCGCGGCGGCCGGTTCGTCGAGCAGCAGCAGGGGCGTGTCCTGGGCCAGCATGGCGGCAATCGCCACGCGCTGGCGTTCACCGCCGGACAGGCTGCGCACGTCGCGCTCGGCCAGGTCGGCCACTTCCATGTCGGCCAGGGCGGCCAGCGCGAGCCGCTGGTCGTCGCTGTTTTCCCAGTAGCGGCCGTCGTGATAGGGGTGGCGCGCCGACAGCACCGCTTCGATGACGCGGTAGCCAAAGGCGTCGTGGCGCGACTGCGCGAGGAAGGCGCGCTGGCGCGCCAGTTGTTCGAGCGGCCAGTCGGCCAGCGGGCGGTCTTGCAGACGGACCTGGCCGGCGTCGGGCTGGCGCAGGCCGGCCAGGGTGCGCAGCAGGGTGCTCTTGCCGGCGCCGTTGCGGCCGATAACGCACCAGCACTGGCCGGCTTCGACGGCGATATCGAGCCGGTCGACCAGCAGCCGCTGGCCGACTTTGAGGGAGAGTTGTGTGGTGCTGATCATGTTAGCGGCGCCGCAGTTGGTGAAGCTGGATCAGGAACACCGGCGCGCCGATCAGGGCGGTAATGACGCCGACCGGCAGTTGCTGCGGCGCCGCCACGGTGCGCGCCAGCGTGTCGGCCAGCACCAGGAAGGCGCCGCCAGTCAGCACTGCGGCCGGCACCAGCAGGCGGTGGTCGGGGCCAAAGGCGAAGCGGCAGGCGTGCGGCACGATCAGGCCGAC
>JBDSTZ010000328.1:0-2120 GCA_039927975.1 Massilia sp.
GGTGCATATGGCAACAGTGATCACCCACCGCAAAGTCAACATCGTGTTCCTCGACGAAAACGAGACGATCGCCGACTGCTGCGGCCCGGGCGACATCGCCATCGTCAGCCGGGCCGACGGCTGGTGGGCCAATTTCATCGACCAGCAGGGCCAGGTCGACAGCTACGACCAGCCCTACCACAGCTACAAGGAGGCGCTGTGGGCAGCCAAGGCAGCCGCCGAATTCGGCGTGCTCTAACTGCGCCTGGCGCGCGCACCGGCAAGGCCAGCCGGTCGAGCCAGGCAGGCCCGCCGGCGCCGGCCTCGTTGCAGCCATCCCGCCTTGGCGCCGCCGATCCGCTCTCCCGTCCTGTTCGCTTCATCGTTCCCCATCCTGTTCGCTGTCATCGCCGCCGGCAGCGGATGTCGCGGCGTCGGCTGAACGCCGTTGCTGCCCCGCGCCTCGCCCGGCGCCCCCAAAGTGTCGTTTTCGGCGCGTCATTACAGGCCCGCCGGGCCATAAATCTGGCGATTTTCGCCGCGCCGGCAGTGTGCGCCTTTGTGCGCCAGAGAAAATGTTCTACCATAGCAATTATGCTGAAACCAACATTTGCTCTCCTTGGCGTGGCCACCACCCTGATCCTGACCGGCCCGGCGGCGCTGGCCGCCGCCCCGGAGGGCGCGCTGATCGATTTCTCGCTGGAGCAACTGTCCGATATCGTCATCAGTTCGGTGTCGCGCCAGGACACCCGCCTGGCCAACGCGCCGGCGGCGATTTATTCGATCAGCGCGGCCGACATCCGCCGCGCCGGCGCCGCCAGCCTGCCCGAAGCGCTGCGCCTGGCGCCGAACCTGCAAGTGGCGCGCAGCGGCGCCCAGACCTATTCGATCACCGCGCGCGGCTTTAGCAGCAGCACCGTCAACAAGCTGCTGGTGATGATCGACGGCCGCAGCGTGTATTCGCCGCTGTTTTCCGGCGTGTTCTGGGACATGCAGGATGTGCTGGTCGAAGACATCGAGCGCATCGAAGTGATCAGCGGCCCGGGCGCGACGATCTGGGGCGCCAACGCGGTCAACGGCGTCATCAACATCATCACCCGCAACGCCGCCGACACCCAGGGCAATCTGCTCGCGGTCTCGGCCGGCGGCGCCGAGCGGCACGCGGCGCTGCGCCACGGCGGCGAGGCCGCCGGCGGCCACTACCGGACCTACATCAAGACCGACGAGGGCGACAGCAGCGTCAACCCGGACGGCGCCGCCGGCGCCAACGGCTGGCGCCACGCCCAGCTGGGCTTTCGGGCCGACTGGAATGGCGACGGGCGCGACAGCACCCTCAGCGGCGACGCCTACCACGGCACCCTGGAGCAGCCGGGCGGCGCCGCCGTGCGGATCGGCGGCGCCAACCTGCTGGCGCGCGTCAACCTCAAGCTCGGCGCCGGCGAAAACCTGCGCCTGCAGGCCAGCCTGGACCACACCGAACGCACCCAGCCGAACACCGGCGCGCAGCGGCTCGACACCATCGACCTCGAAGCGCAGCACGGCGTGCGGCTGGGCGGCGCGCATCAGCTGGCCTGGGGCGGTGGCCTGCGCTACAGCCGCGACCGGGTGCAGAACGGCCCGGTCCTCAACTTCATGCCGGCCGCGCGCAGCCTGCTGTGGTCGAATCTGTTCGCCCAGGACGAGATCACCGTGGCGCCGGCCTGGCGCCTGACGGCCGGGCTCAAGGCCGAGCACAATAGTTACACCGGACTCGAATTGCTGCCCAACCTGCGCCTGGCCTTCAATGCCAGCCCGACCAGCCTGGCCTGGGCCGCGCTCTCGCGCACCGTGCGGGCGCCGTCGCGCTTCGACCGCGAGCTGTACTTGCGCGCGCCGGCCGGCGCCGCCTCGTCCTACCTGCTGGCCGGCGGACCGCACTTTCTGTCGGAGACGGCGCGCGTGCTCGAACTGGGCTACCGCAGCCAGCCGACCCCCGAGCTGTCCTGGAGCGGCACGCTGTTCTTTAGCGACTACCAGCGCCTGCGCACGCTCGAGCCGGGCGGACCGCTCGGGCCGGTGTTCGGCAATCTGGGGGAGGGCAGCGCGCGCGGCCTGGAACTGGCCGGCCGCTGGCAGCCCACGCCGCGCTGGCGCCTGGCCGC
>JBDSTZ010000329.1:0-5000 GCA_039927975.1 Massilia sp.
GCCGGCGGCGCCATCGCGCTGGCGCTGTGGCGCGGCGCCGGCCTGCGTCCGGCCGCCGCGCTGGCGCTGGCCGGCGGCGCCGTGCTACTGGTGCGCATGATGATCACCGCGAACAATTTCATGCTCAGCGCCCGCCTGCGCGCGCCATCGCCGCCGCAATTTCAACTCACGAGAACAGCCAGGCTGCGCCTGTTCGCCGAGGAATTTCGCGCGACCATGCTGTATTCCTCGTGGTTCATGCCGCGCGCAAAGGCGGTCAGCGAGGTGTACGCCGACAGCGCCGCGCCGCCTGTGCTGCTGCTGCATGGCTATGTGTGCAACAGCGGCTACTGGTCGCACTTGCTGCCGCACTTGCGCGCGCGCCGCATCAGCCACGCCGCGCCCGACCTCGAACCGCTGATGGGCGCCATCGACGACTACGTGCCGATGGTGGCGCACGCGCTTGAACAATTGTGTGCGCGCAGTGGCGCGGGCCAGGCCGTGATCGTCGGCCACAGCATGGGCGGACTGGTCGCGCGCGCCTACCTGCGCGCGCACGGCTCCGCCCGCGTGGCGCGCGTGATCACGCTCGGCACGCCGCACCACGGCACCGGCCTGGCCCAATTCGGTCCGGGCGAAAACGCCGTGCAGATGCGCCGCGCGGCCGACGGCCCGCAGCCCGAGAGCGCCTGGCTGCGCGCGCTGGCCGCCAGCGAGAATGGCGCCACCCGCGCCCTGATCACCTCGCTCTACAGCCACCACGACAATATCGTCGCGCCGGCCAGTTCCTGTGCGCTGCCGGGCGCGGCGAACGTCGAATTGTGCGGCATCGGCCACGTCGCGATGGCGCGCCACCCGCTGGTGCTGGCGCGCGTTCTTGATGAGCTCGCGGCGCTGCCGGCCGCCGCCGCACAGCAGGCGCGCCCGACCGCGTGTTCGCCCAAAAGCATGATAGAGTGATGCGAAGAAATACTGTTCCCGCTTAGCCGACACGGAGTGGCCCCGAGTGCCCGCACGCATCCTGATTATTGAAGACAATCCCACCAATATGGAATTGATGGGATATTTGCTGACCGCCTTCGGCCACCTTCCACTGATGGCCTACGACGGCGCCAGCGGGGTGGCGATGGCGCGCGCCGAGCGGCCCGACCTGATCCTGTGCGACGTCCACCTGCCGCACATGGATGGCTTGAGCGTGGTCGCGGCACTGCGCGCCGACCCTGCGCTGGCGGCCATGCCGGTGCTGGCGGTGACGGCGCTGGCGATGGTGGGCGACCGCGAACGCTTGCTGGCGGCCGGTTTCGACGGCTACGTCGGTAAGCCGATCGAGCCCGACAGTTTCCTGGCCATGCTCGAACCTTTCCTGGCACGCCCGAGCGCGCCGGCCGCGGAGCCCATGCATGCCGCGCCGGCCGCGCAGGCCGAGAACGCCGACAACGCCCTCTACACCGCCCTGCAACACGCCATCGAGCACGAGGAATTCGTGCTGCACTACCAGCCCAAGGTGCACATCGGCTCGGGCCGCATCCACGGCGCCGAGGCGCTGCTGCGCTGGCAGCGGCCGGGCCACGGCTTGCTGGCGCCGGCCGAGTTCATGCCGATGCTCGAACAGAGCGGCCTGATCGGCGTGACCGGGCGCTGGGTGCTGCGCGAAGCGTGCCGCCAGCTGGCCGCCTGGGGCAATTCGTCGACCGGTCCGGTGCACCTGGCGCTCAATCTGTCGCGCCTGCAACTGTCGGGCGCCGAGCTGGAACAGGAAGTGCGCCACGCGCTCCACGAGCACGACGTCGCGCCGCGCCTGCTGTCGCTCGAATTCGGCGAGGCCGACCTGATCGACCTGGGGCCGGACGCCTTCATCACCCTGCGCGCCCTGCGCGCGCTCGGCATCCGCATCGCGCTCGACGACTTCGGCAGCACCCACGCCATCCTGGCCCAGCTCAAGCACCTGCCGATCGACACCATCAAGATCGACATCGCGCCGATCCGCCAGCTGGTCGCCAGCACGGCCGACTCGGCCATCGTGCAAGCGATCATCGAAGTCGGCCACAGCATGGGGCTCGAAGTGGTGGCCGAAGGCGTCGAGACCGAGGTGCAACTGGCCTTCCTGCGGCGCCACGGCTGCGACGCGCTGCAGGGCGACGTCTTTAGCGCGCCCTTGGCCGGCAAGGCCTTCGCCCAGTTGCTGGCCGCCGGAAAACGGCTGACTTCGGCGCCGGCCGCCGCCGACGCCGGCCAGGCGCCGACCCTGCTGGTGGTCGACGACGACCCCTTCATGCGCGAAGTGCTGGGCGACTTTCTCGAAGACGAGGGCTACCGCATCCTCAGCGCCGCCAACGCCGACGAGGGCTTCGCGCTGCTGGCGCGCCATCCGGTGCAACTGATCGTCTGCGACCAGTGCATGCCCGGCATGAGCGGCATCGAATTCATGGCCGGCGCGCGCCAGCTGTGCCCCGACAGTTTCCGCGTGCTGCTCTCTGGCGTGTCCGACCTCGGCCCCATTGTCGAGGCCGTCAACCAGGGCTTGATCGACCGCTTCTACAGCAAGCCGTGGAACGGCACCGAGCTGCGCGAACAGTTGCGCGAAGGGTTGCGCCTGCAGCAGCGCCGGCTCGGCGCAGGGCCGGCCTGAGTGCTCTTGACTGGCCGCGCGGCTGGGCTGCCGGTGCTGCCTGCGCCTGCGGCGGCCGCGTCCGCCACGCCGGGAACGCCCGCCGGAGCTGTGCCATTCGGTGGTATGCTGGGCGCGAGAGAAACCACCACTGACAGAGACTGCCAGAGACCGCCGCCATGCTTCAAAAAGCGCCACGCCGCACCCGCGAACGCATCCTCGAACTGTCGCTGAGGCTGTTTAACGAGTTTGGCGAGCCGAACATCACCACCACCGTGATCGCCGACGAGCTGAGCATATCGCCCGGCAATCTGTACTACCACTTCCGCAACAAGGACGACATCGTCAACTCGATCTTCGTCCAGTTCGAGGCCGAGATCGAGCGCATCCTCACCGTGCCGCAGGGGCGCCGCTCCAACATCGACGACGTCTGGACCTATCTGCACCTGATGTTCGAACTGATCTGGCGCTACCGCTTTTTCTACCGCGACCTCAACGACCTGCTCTCGCGCAACCGCAAGCTCGAACTGCATTTCAAGCTGATCCTGGCGCACAAGATCAAGGTCGCGCGCCAGCTGTGCGAGGACTTGCAGCGCGAACAGGCGCTCGAGGCGAGCGAGACCGAGATCACCGCCATGGCCACCAACATGGTGGTGGTGGCGACCTACTGGCTGTCTTACGAATACGTGCGCAACCCGCGCAAGTACAGCGAACAGCAAGCCATGTCGGACGCGCTCGGGCGCGGCTGCTACCAGGTGCTGTCACTGATCGGCCCCTACCTGCGCGGCCAGACCCACTTGCTGTTCAAAAAACTGTCGGACGACTACCTGCAACAGCTTGAGCAGCGCGCCGGCGCGCCAGCCTAGAACGAGGAACCCGCCATGCCATGGATTGCCACCCCCACGCCCGACCCCGACCACCTGCACGACGCCGACAGCCTGCGCGCGGCCTGGCCGCTGCTGCACCGCGGCGACGCCGAACCGTTTCCGGCCAAGGCCAGGATCGTCGACGCCTGGATCGCCTTTCACGCCGGCCAGTTCGAGCGCGCCCGCCGCATGGGTCTCGACGCCGGCCTCGACGGCTACGCGGTGGCCCACAAGGCCAGCTGCATCTACGCCAGCTTCATTGAAACGAGCGAAAAGAAAAAGCTCGACATCTTCGAGGAAGTGGCCGAGCGCTGCGAGCGGCAAAAGCTCGAACAGCCCGACAATCCGGCCGGCTTCTACTGGTACGCCTTCGGCTTCGGCCGCTACGCCCAGGGCATCTCGATCGTCAAGGCGCTGGCCCAGGGCGCCGCGCCCAAGGTCCGCGCCAGCTTGGAGCGCGCCATCGCGCTGGCGCCGGCCCACGCCGAGGCCCACACCGCGCTCGGCGTGTTCCACACCGAGATCGTCGCCAGCGTCGGTTCGATGATAGGCAACCTGACCTACGGCGTCAAGCGCGAGGAGGCGGTGCGGGCCTTCCGGCGCGCGCTCGAACTCGACCCCGGCTCGGCGATCGGCCGCATCGAATACGCGCGCGGGCTGCAAAAGCTCGAAGGCAAAAAAGCCTGCGGCGCGGCGCGCGACCTGTACGCCGAGGCCGCCGCACTGGCCCCGCACGACGCCATGACGGCGCTGCACCAGGCGCTGGCGGCCGAACTGGCGCGCGGCGTGCCCCAGGTCGCGCTGGCGCAGGGCAACGGCGCATGAGGGCGATCGCGGTCTATTGCGGCGCCTCGGCCGGCGCCACGCCGCGCTACGCCGACGCCGCGCGCGCGATGGCGCAGGCGCTGGTCGAACACAATATCGGCCTGGTCTACGGCGGCGGCAACGTCGGCCTGATGGGCGTGATCGCCGACGAAGTGCTGCGCCTGGGCGGCGAGGTGAGCGGGGTGATTCCGCGCGCCCTGCTGGCGCGCGAACTGGGCCACACGGGCCTGACGCGCCAGTTCGTCGTCAAGGACATGCACGAGCGCAAAGCCATGATGAGCGAGCTGTCCGACGGCTTCATCGCCATGCCGGGCGGGCTGGGCACGCTGGAGGAACTGTTCGAGATGCTGACCTGGTCGCAGCTGGGCATCCACCACAAGCCGGTCGGCCTGTTCAATGTGGGCGGCTTCTACGACGGCCTGGTCGGCTTCGTCGGCCACCAGCAGGCCGAGGGTTTCGTGCGCGCCGAACACGCCGCGCTGATGCTGGTCGAGGCCGAGCCGGTCGCGCTGGTGCGCCGCTTGCAGGGCTGGCGGCGCTAGGAGTTTCGCACTGATGGAGCCGCGCCGTCATCCGATAGTCCGTTTGGTAAACCGGGCGGTTTCAAGTATCAAGCGCAACACTGGGTTAATTAACAGTGTCGGTCGGATGTTGTAGCAATTCGATGTGCCGAGTATAAACGACGAGCGGCGAGTCGGAATTGAACCTCGCCCTCGGGCGGG
>JBDSTZ010000330.1:0-12785 GCA_039927975.1 Massilia sp.
GCTCGGCGCGACCGGCCCGCCGTTCCTGCTGGCGCTGTCGCTGCTGGTTGCGCTCAGCCAGCTGACCTTGCCGCCGCAGCGCGAGAAATGGCTGCAATACGCCTGGATCGTGATCCTGGTCAGCCAGATCGGCATGTGGGGCGCGCGCATCATCGCGGTGGCCGCCACCCACGCGATCGCGCGCCGGCGCGAAGCCGACCCCTCGGCCGCCACCCACCTCATGCTCGGCGCGCTGGTCGCGCGCCTGGTGCTGTGGACCGTCCTGCTGCTGGTGATGCTCGATAACCTCGGCTTCAACATCGCCACCCTGATGGCCAGCCTGGGCATCGGCGGCATCGCCGTCGCGCTGGCGGTGCAGAACATCCTCGGCGATATTTTTTCCTCGGTCTCGATCGCCTTCGACAAGCCGTTCGTGATCGGCGACTTCATCGTCGTCGACGACTACATGGGCACGGTCGAATACGTCGGCATGAAGACCACCCGCCTGCGCAGCCTGGGCGGCGAGCAGATCATCATCTCCAACAGCGAGCTGCTCAAGAACCGCATCCGCAATTTCAAGCGCATGGAGGAGCGCCGCGTGCTGTTCGAATTCGGCATCGCCTACGAAACCGGGCTGGCCGAAGTCGAACGGATCCCGGCCATGGTGCAGGACATCGTGCGGCGCCAGCAGGCGGTGCGGCTCGACCGCGTGCATTTCAAGTCGCACGGCGACAGCGCCCTGATGTTCGAGGTGGTGTACTACGTGCTCGACGCCGACTTCAACCGCTACATGGATATCCAGCAGCGGATCAACCTGGACATGCTGCGCGAATTCCGCGCCGCCGGCATCGCCTTCGCCTATCCGACCACCACCGTGCACGTGGCGCGCCGCGCGCCTGCCGCCGCCGCCGCCGCCGGCGCTGGCGCCATCCGCGCCGTCCCGCTCACATCCAACCCATAAGACGAGGAACCGAGATGCCGTTTCGCTCACTCCGGCTTGCCCTGCGCTTCATCCTGCCCCTGGCCCTGGTGCTTGGCCTGTTCGGCTACATCGCCGTGCCGCTGATGGACAAATTCACCCTGCGCTGGTCGGTGCGCGACCTCGACATCCGCTCGCAGCTGCTCGCCGCGACCATGGAAGACCAGGTGCTCGACTCGCTGGCGCAGAAGTCGGGCAAGCGCATCAACCAGCTGTTCGACCGCGCCATCCAGGACGAGCGCCTGTACGCGCTGGCCCTGTGCGATCCGGCCGGCCATCTGCTCTATAAAACCGGCACCTATCCCGAGTCGCTCGGCTGCTGGCGCGGCCTGACCGGCGAGAACGTACCGAAAGCCCTGGTCCAGCTGCCCCAGGGACCGGTGCACGTTTCCGAGAGCGACCTGATGCGCGACGGCGCGCCGGCCGGCCGCCTGATTCTCGTGCACGACATGAGCTTCATCGTGCGCCGCAGCGCCGACACCAAGCAATACATCTTCGGCCTGCTGGCCGTGCTGGCGCTGGCGATCTCGCTGATCACCATCCTGGTGGCGCACTTCAGCTGGCGCGGCTGGGTCGACGGCGTGCGCGAACTGCTGCGCGGCGAACTCAATCCGCGCGCGCGCCGCCGCGCCGCCGCCGCCGTCGCCGTCACCGAACAGCATCCGCTGGCGGCCGACCTGCGCTCGCTGCTGCGCGAATACGACCTCGAACGCCAGGGCGCCGACAAGGTCGGCACCGGCTGGACCGCCGACACCCTGCGCCAGTTCCTGCAAAAGGAACTGGCCGGCGACCAGGTGCTGGTGGTGTCGAACCGCGAACCGTACATCCACGTCGCCACCCCGGGCGGGGTGGAAGTCAAGCGCCCCGCCAGCGGCCTGGTGACGGCGGTCGAAGCGGTGATGCGGGCCTGCTCGGGCACCTGGATCGCGCACGGCGCCGGCTCGGCCGACCGCCAGACGGTCGACCGCCGCGACCACGTGCTGGTGCCGCCCGACCATCCGAGCTACACCCTGCGGCGGGTCTGGCTGTCGAAGGAGGAGGAGCAGGGCTACTACTACGGCTTCGCCAACGAGGGCTTGTGGCCGCTGTGCCACATCGCCCACGTGCGGCCGGTGTTCCGCTCGTCGGACTGGGACCAGTACGTCAAGGTCAACCAGCGCTTCGCCGACGCGGTGGTGGCCGAGGCCCAGACCGACAACCCGGTGGTGCTGGTGCAGGACTACCACTTCGCGCTGCTGCCGCGCATGGTGCGCGCCGCGCTGCCGAAGGCGACCATCATCACCTTCTGGCACATCCCCTGGCCGAACTCGGAATCGTTCGGCATCTGCCCGTGGCGCGAAGAGATCCTCGACGGCATGCTCGGCAGTACCATCCTCGGCTTCCACACGCCTTTCCACCGCAAGAATTTTCTCGACACCGTCGACCGCTACCTGGAGACGCGCATCGAGCCGGAAGCGTCGACCATCAGCTACGGCGGCCAGCTGACACAGGTCGAGCAGTATCCGATTTCGATCGCCTGGCCCGAGCCGGCGCCGGACGCGCTGTCCGTCGAATCCTGCCGCGCGGCGATCCGCCAGTCGCTGGCGCGGCCGACGACCCACCTGATCGGCATCGGCGTCGACCGCCTCGACTACACCAAGGGCATCATCGAGCGCTTCCAGGCGGTCGAGCGGATGTTCGAACTGCACCCCGAAATGGTCGGCAAGTTCAGCTTCGTGCAGATCGCCGCGCCGAGCCGCTCCTCGCTCGACGAATACCAGAACTTCGAGGCGCGCGTGCGCGGCCTGGCCCAGCGCATCAACACGCGCTATGCGTCGGGCAGCTACACGCCGATCGTGCTGCTGGCCGAACATCACGAGCAGGACCAGCTCAATGTGTACTTCCGCGCCGCCGACGTGTGCATGGTCACCAGCCTGCACGACGGCATGAACCTGGTGGCCAAGGAATTCATCGCCGCGCGCGACGACGAGGCCGGCGTGCTGGTGCTGAGCCAATTCACCGGCGCGGCGCGCGAACTGCACGAGGCGCTGATCATCAATCCTTACCACATCGAAGAGGGCGCCGACGCCTTGTACCGCGCCCTGACCATGCCGGCCAGCGAGCAGCGCGAGCGCATGCGCAGCATGCGCCGGCGGGTCCAGGACTTCAACGTCTACCGCTGGGCCGGACGGATGCTGCAGGACGCCGCGCGCCTGCGCCAGCGCGAACGGGTGATGTCGAAGATTCATTCGCACAGCAAGGGCGCCCAGCTGCGCCGGCTGGCGTGAGGCAGGCCATGGCCGAGAACGCGCCAGCGCATTCGCCCGCGCCATTGCATTCGCCTGCGCCCACCTCGGACCAGGCGCCGGACTTCCTGCTGGCCGAGGACGACGCCCTGTTTCTCGACCTTGACGGCACCTTGCTCGACCTCGCGCCCACGCCCGACGCGGTCAGTGTGGCGCCCGGGCTGGTGGCGGTGCTGGGCGCGCTGCGCGACCGTCTGGGAGGGCGCCTGGCGATTGTCTCGGGCCGTCCGCTGGCCCAGATCGACGCCGTGCTGGCGCCGCTGCGGCTGGCGGCGGCCGGCGTGCACGGTCTGCAGCGCCGCGGCGCCGACGGCGTGCTGTGGCAAGCCACCGCGCCCGACCTCGCGCCGCTGCGCGCCAGGGCTTTCGACCTGTGCGCCTTTCACCCGCTGCTGTGGGTCGAGGAAAAATACGGCGCGCTGGCGCTGCACTACCGCCAGGCGCCGGACCTCGGACCGCTGTGCCTGGCCGCGCTGGAAGAAGCCGCGCGGGCGTGCGACGGCCTTCAGGTATTGGCTGGCAAAATGATCGTCGAGGTCAAGCTGGCCGGCGTCGACAAGGGTACCGCGATCCGCGATTTCCTGACCGAGGCGCCGTTCGCCGGCCACCGCCCGGTGTTCGCCGGCGACGACACGACCGACGAGGCGGGATTCGCCTGGGTGCAGGGCGCCGGCGGCGTCGCCATCAAGGTGGGCGAGGGCGCCAGCGCCGCGCGCCACCGCATCGCCTCGGCGCCGGCCTTGCGGGCGGCACTGGAACACTATGTGCAGCACTTTGACAACGGGACTTGATATGAATACGACGATGAATCCAGCCACCGCGGCAGGCGCCGCCGCCAACGCCGCCGCCTCCGCGCCGGCCCACGCCGCCTCGCTCGACTGCGGGGTGATCGGCAACTGCGCCTTCAGCGCGCTGGTCGACCGCATGGGCCGCATGCTGTGGTGCTGCCTGCCGCGCTTCGACGGCGACCCGGTTTTTAACGCCCTGCTCGACGGCGGCGAGCGGGGCGGCTTGTGGAACATCGAGATCGAGGATTTCGCCCGCTGCGAACAGGTCTACGAACCGAACACCGCGCTGCTGCGCACCCGCCTGTTCGACGCGCGCGGCGACGGCATCGAGATCACCGATTTCGCCCCGCGCTTCGAGCGGCGCGACCGCATGTTCCGCCCGCTGATGCTGGTGCGCCGCGTGCGCCTCTTGGGCAGCCCGGTGCGCATCCGGGTGCGCCTGCGCCCGCGTTTCGACTGGGGCCGCGTCGCGCCGGTGCTCACGCAAGGCAGCCACCACGTGCGCTACGTCGGCCCCAGCCAAACCCTGCGCCTGAACACCGACGCCTCGCTCAGCTATGTGCTGGACGAATCGTGGTTCGTGCTCGACCATACCCTCAACTTCATGCTGGGCCCCGACGAGACGCTGGCTGACGGCATCCACGACACTGCCCACGCCTTCGAGCAGGAAACCATCGCCTACTGGCGCGCCTGGACCCGCCGCCTGGCGGTGCCCTTCGAATGGCAGGACGTGGTGATCCGCGCCGCCATCACGCTCAAGCTGTCGCTGTACGAGGACACCGGCGCGATCATCGCGGCGATGACCACCAGTATTCCCGAGGCGCCCGGCAGCAGCCGCAACTGGGACTACCGCTATTGCTGGCTGCGCGACGCGTTTTTCGTCGTGCGCGCGCTCAACAGCCTGTCCGAGGTCGGCACCATGGAGGACTATCTGCGCTGGCTGAGCAATGTGGTGGCGCGCGCCAAGGGCGGCCACATCCAGCCGCTGTACGGCATCGGCCTCGAAGAACAACTGCCCGAATCGCTGCTCGAGCATCTGCCCGGCTACCGCAATTTCGGCCCGGTGCGGGTTGGCAACCAGGCGCAAGAGCATTTCCAGCACGATGTGTACGGCAACATCATCCTCGGCGCGGCCCAGTCATTTTTCGACCAGCGCCTGTTCCGCCGCGCCGGCCTGGCCGAATTCCACCAGCTCGAGGCGGTCGGCGAGCAAGCCTTCCGGGTCCACGCCGAACCGGACGCCGGCATGTGGGAGCTGCGCACCCGAGCGCGCGTCCACACTTCCTCCATGCTGATGAGCTGGGCCGCCTGCGACCGCCTCGCCAAGATCGCCGACCGGCTGGGACTGGCGCCGCGCATGCAGTACTGGGCCGAGCGCGCCACCCTGATCCGCGAGCGGCTTTTGCGCGAAGCATGGAGCGAGGAACGCCAGGCCTTCGCCGAAAGCCTGGGCGGGCGCGACCTCGACGCCAGCGTGCTGCTGATGGCCGAGATCAACTTCATCGACCCGATGGACCCGCGCTTTGTCGCCACCGTCGACGCGCTCGAAAAGTCGCTGTGCGACGGGCCCTACATGCGCCGTTACGAGGCGCCCGACGACTTCGGCAAGCCGGAGACCGCATTCAATATCTGCACCTTCTGGCGCATCGACGCGCTGGCGCGCATCGGCCGCGTCGAGCAGGCGCGCGAAGTGTTCGAAGCGATGCTGGCCGCGCGCAATCACCTCGGACTGCTGTCGGAAGACACCCACCCGGTCACCGGTGAAATGTGGGGCAACTTCCCGCAGACTTATTCGATGGTCGGCCTGATCAACTGCGCGGTGCGGCTGTCGGCCTCGTGGAACCGGGTGGTGTGACGGCGCCGTCACATCCCTCGCGCGGCCAATTTCGGCAGTACGCGTCGGGTGACCGGATATACTGTTTGTGGGCCTGAACCCGGGATCATTCACAAAGCTGACAGAAGGAAAAAACGATGACACGTGTTCGCGTTGCGAGCTTCTCCATTTCGCTCGACGGCTACGGCGCCGGTCCGGATCAAAGCATCAACAACCCGCTTGGCGTTGGCGGGGAGGAGCTGCACCAGTGGTTCTTACCGACCCACACCTTTCAGAAAAACGTGTTCGGCAAGGACGGCGGCACCACCGGGATTGACGATGAATTCGCCGCGCGCGGCTTTCAAAATATCGGCGCCTGGATCCTTGGTCGCAACATGTTTTCCCCCGATCGCGGAAACTGGCCGGACCCGGACTGGAAAGGCTGGTGGGGCGACAATCCGCCGTATCACGTGCCGGTGTTCATCCTGACCCATTACCCGCGCGCCTCGATTGACATGGAAGGCGGCACCACCTTCCACTTCGTCACCGGCGGCATTCGCGAAGCGCTCGACCGTGCACGCGAGGCCGCTGGCGGCAAGGACGTGCGGATCGGCGGCGGCGCAGCCACCATCCGGCAATATCTGCAAGAGGGCCTGATCGACGAGCTGCACATTGCCATCTCGCCGGTGCTGCTCGGCAGGGGTGAGTCGCTGTTCGGCGGTGTCGACTTGCCGACTCTGGGATATGCCT
This sequence comes from Massilia sp., assembly GCA_039927975.1. Taxonomy (GTDB): domain Bacteria; phylum Pseudomonadota; class Gammaproteobacteria; order Burkholderiales; family Burkholderiaceae_D; genus JBDSTZ01. Next base: position 6,595 of record JBDSTZ010000330.1, read on the forward strand.
GCGTGGAATCGAAGGCGTCCGACAAGGCCACCCATATCGTGCTGCAGCGACAGGCGAAGCCGGAAGCTTGAACCCTTCCTGACGGCCGACGCCCCGAGCGGGCGGCGGCTTGATGCGGAGCTGGGTCCGCACGCAATCAATCAGGAGCGGCAATGTCAGTGCATCGCATTTTCACGACCGCATTCGCCACCGTGTACCCGCTGTATGTGCGCAAAGTGGAACGCAAGGGGCGCAGCAAGGAGGAAGTCGACCAGATCATTTGCTGGCTGACGGGCTACGATCTTCCTGGCCTCGAACGGCAAATCTCACTTGGAAACGATTTTCAAACCTTCTTTGCCGAGGCGCCGGCCATGCATCCGAACACATCGCTCATCAAGGGCCTGGTCTGCGGGGTGCGGGTCGAAGAGGTTGAGGATCCGCTGATGCGGAACATCCGCTATCTCGACAAGTTGATCGACGAACTCGCCAAAGGGAAAGCAATGGCAAAGATCCTGCGGGAATAGTCCGCGGGAACGACGGAGGTCCTTGCCGTGTTGTAGTCGGTCAGGCCCCGCCCGCGTAGCCGTTCTGGCGCCACGCCTCGAACACCACCACCGCCACCGTATTTGACAGGTTCAGGCTGCGGTTGTCCGGCCGCATCGGCAGACGGATGCGCTGGGCCGGCGGGAACGATTCACGCAATGCAGGCGCCAGGCCGCGCGTCTCCGCGCCGAACACGAATACGTCGCCGGGCTGGAAAAGGGCGTCGGCGAACGGCGCCGAACCATGTGTGGTGAGGGCGAACATGCGCGCCGGATCGGGCGCGGCGTCGGCGATGAAGGCGTCCCAGTTCTTGTGGACCTTCATGGTGGCGTAGTCGTGATAGTCGAGGCCGGCGCGCTTCATCTTGGCGTCGTCGAGCGGAAAGCCGAGCGGCTCGATCAGGTGCAGCTGCGCGCCGGTGTTGGCGCACAGGCGGATGATGTTGCCCGTGTTGGGCGGGATTTCCGGTTCGACCAGGACGACATGGAACACGTGCTACTCCTCATATTGACAGCGAAGCAGCATGATAATGCCTGGCGGGCCGGACGGCACAATTGCAGCGAGGCATGCGTCGAGAAGTGTGGCGAACGGCGCGGCGGGACGGGACCGTCCCCGCCGTTGCGGCGGCCTGCTACTAGTAATACTACTGGCGTTCCACCAGCAGTCCCAGCAAAACCAGCGATTGCTGCCAGCCGAGGTAGCACATTTCGGTGGGAATCATCGCCGGAATGCCTTCCTGCACGACGTTGATCTCGGTGCCGCAGGCGACCGGCGTCAATGTCACCGTGGTCTGCATCTGGCCGCTCATGGCCGGATCGTCGAACACGGCGGTGTAGCGGATGCGTTCGCCCGGCACCAGCTCCAGATACTCTCCGCCGAATGAATGGCCCTGGCCGGAACCGACGTCGGCAAACGACATCTTGTAGCTGCCGCCCACCTTGGCATCCATCGCGTGCACGGTGCAGGTGAAGCCGTTCGGCGGCAGCCACTTGGCCATCGCCGCCGGCGTCACGAAGGCCGCGTAGACGCGGTCGGGAGTGGTGCGCAGGATGCGGTGCAGACGCACGGTATTGGTCGTCATGATCTAAACCTTTCAAATGGTGAGGGGCGGTTGCACTACCACGACGGTTGGCGTACGCGAAAATCGACATCGGGCTGGCGGAATTGTCACTTTTTTATGCGGATGCTGCAAGATCAGTCTGGCGCCAGCTCGGCTCCGCGTTCGGCCAGCAGCTGCCGGAGCGTGCCGCGATGGCAGTGTTGTTCGTCCGCGCAATAACAGCCGACCGAGAAATAGCTCGTCTGCGACAGCGCGGCCAGCACGTCGATCACCCGGCTGGCATCGGGCTCGTTCATCTGCTTGCGATAGTGCTGGGCGAACTGCTTCCAGTCGGCCTCGCTCTGCGCGGCCTTGGCCTCGGCCATCAGCTCCGGCGTGGGCGCCAGGTTCGGCAGCCATACATCGTAATAGTCGCGCGCGGCGTATTCTGCCTTGAGCACGCCGCGCGGCGGCCGCCGCACCGTGCCGATGCGCAAGCCTTCACCCGGCGCGCGCGGGCTTCCCAGTTGAACAATGCGAACGCTCATGGTGGACCGCTCAGGTTGGTCGAATCAGTGTGGCCGCTGCTGTCTGCCCGGCGGATCGACGTCGTGGCCGCGCGCCGGCACGATCGTAACGTCGAGCGCACGCGAATGCACTATACGCCATCGGCGCCGACGGCAGCACAGGCGTGGCGCGCGCGCCGTTTGTCTTAAAATAGCCGCCAACATCATCCACCAGGAAACGCCGTGCCACTCTCTCGCTATCTGGACACCTCGCCCCGGCTCGATCACGGCGTGTACCTGCATCCATCCGCCGAAGTCATTGGCGACGCACAGCTTGGCGCCGATGTCTCGGTATGGTGCAACGCCGTCATCCGCGCCGACGTCAATCACATCGTCATCGGCGCCGGCAGCAATATCCAGGACTTCGCCATGTGCCACGTGTCGCACAAGAACGCCGCCAAGCCGCTCGGCTCACCCCTGATCATCGGCCAGCGCGTCACCGTCGCCCACTCGGTCATCCTGCACGGCTGCGAGATCGGCGACGAGTGCCTGATCGGCATGGGCAGCATCGTCATGGACGACGTCGTCATCGAGCGCCATGTGATGGTCGGCGCCGGCAGCCTGGTGTCGCCGGGCAAGCGACTCGAGAGCGGCTTCCTGTACGTGGGGCGGCCAGCGGTCAAGGTTCGCCCGCTGAGCGCGGCGGAGATCGCGCACCTGCGCTATTCAGCCGAGCACTACATTCGACTCAAAAACAACTACCTGGGGTAAGTTCTGGCAGCGCCCGGCGCACCACGTCGGGGAGCAAACAAAAAAGGCGGACAGCTGCAAAGCTGGCCGCCTTTTTTGTCATGGACGGACGTGCCAAAAGGCTGCTTTTCTATCAAAAATGTAATTTTGAAAACTTTGGAATTTCGCTCAAAATAACGTTTACTCCTTTTAAAACCGTCAATGTTATCGATCAAGATGACGATTGTTTGCGTTTTTGGTCGTGCCGGTTTGCCGATTTTGGACCAAATGGCTCAATACTTACTTCGCGGCACATAAATACGACTGGTCACACGGCCAGCAAACATCGACATTCTTGGAGAACAGTACTGTGAACAACAACAAAACCTTGATTGCAATCGCGGCCGGCCTGGTGGCGGCATCCTTGCTGGCGGCATGCGGCGCCGGCAGCCCGTCGGACGCCAGCTCGGCGACCAAGCCCACGCTGCTGGCGACCACCGGCACCGAAACCTTCGCTCTCACTTCGGACACCAATTTCTACACAATCGACACCGGCGCCGGCCTGGTCTTCAAAGTGCGCCGCACCGACAACGGCGTGAGCACCCAGTCGGCCGGCGATATCTCATCGATGGTCTTCAACGGCGTCGAATACCAGGACCAGTCGCGCGGCACCCAGCTCAATTCCGGCGCCGACTTCCTGTACACCGGCGTGTCGGCGGTGGGCGTGGCCGCGACCACGGTCGGTACCGATTACATCAAGGTCACCGTCACGGCCGGCAACCTGACGCACTACTACATGGCCCACCGCGGCGACGCCAAAATCTACATGGGCACCTATTTCACCAGCGAGCCCGACACCCTGAACCTGGCGCGCTTCATCGTGCGCGTCCCGGTCGGGGTCTTGCCGAACGGTCCCGGGCCTTCCGACATCCGCGCCAACACCGGCGCCGTCGAGTCGAGCGACGTGTTCGGCTACGCCAACGGCCAGACCCGCTCCAAGCACTATTCGAATCAGCGTCTGAAGGATTGGTCGTACATCGGCGCGACCGGCACCAATGTCGGCATGTGGATGGTGCGCGACAACAACGAAGGCAATTCCGGCGGCCCCTTCTTCCGCAGCCTGATGAACCAGTGCACCGACACGAATCAGGAAATCACCTACATCATGAATTACGGCGAGAGCCAGACCGAGGCCTTCCGGTTTGGCGTGCTCAATGCCTACACCCTGGTGTTCAAAGGCGACACGGCGGCGCCGGCCGCGGTCGACACGTCCTTCTTCAGCACGATGGGCCTGCTCGGCTACGTCGCCCCAACCGGGCGCGGCCGGGTTGCCGGCGTCGGTATCAACAATCGCGACACCAATTTCGCCTACACGGTCGGCTTCTCGAACCCCAACGCGCAATACTGGACCGCCGCCGATCCGACCACCGGCAGCTACAACATGACCGGCATGCGGCCTGGCACCTACACCATGTCGATCTACAAGAACGAGCTGGCGGTCGACACGCGCACTGTGACGGTGACGGCCGGCGGCACTTTGGCCCTCAACACGATCACCCTGGCGGGCGATCCGACCAAGGCCAACCAGCTGTGGCGCATCGGTAACTGGGATGGTTCGCCGCAGGAATTCGTCAACGGTTCCCAGCTGACCACCATGCACCCGTCCGACGTGCGCATGAGCTCGTGGAACACGCCCACCTACGTCGTCGGCACTTCGAACGCGGCGACCGGCTGGCCGGCCTACCAATGGAAGAGCGTGAACGACAACCGGGTGATCACCTTCAACCTGACCGCCGCGCAAGCCGCCACCAACTACACGCTGCGGGTCGGCATCACGACCGCGTTCTCGGGCGCGCGTCCGAAGCCGACGATCACCAACGCCAGCACCACGTGGACGCCGGCCAATCCGTCTTCCTCGACCCAGCCGTCGACCCGCAACATGACGGTCGGCACCTACCGGGGCAATAACTTCACTTGGACCTGGGACATTCCAGCCGGCACGCTCGTGGCTGGCCAGAACACGGTGACCCTGGCCGCGATCAGCGGCTCGACCGGGACCACTTACCTGAGTCCGGGCATCTCCTACGATGCGGTCGATATGATTCCGACGCCGTAAGCGGCGATGCCGGCCGGCGCCGCGCGCCGTGCCGACCGACAGGCGGACCGCAGCAATGCGGTCCGCTTTTTTTTGCGCCTGCGGTTCTCGATAGGTGAGGGAGAGGGCGCGCGCGGCCGCGCAAAGGAATTCGCCCGACGAAAAAACGCCGCGTGCGGCTTGCGCAACACGCGGCGTTCCAGCCTGCTTGCAGACTTAATGCAGACTTAATGCAGCCCTGATGCGCTTAGTAGGACGTCACCGAGAAGTTCTGCGCGTGGTAGTTCATACCGCCCGCCGACGAGGTGATCTCGAAGCCGTACTGCAATTGGCCCATCTTCACGTCGCCCATCCAGCCCTTGTTCTTCAGATAGTTGAGGATGGCGAGCACGTCGACGTTGGCGCTGTTGGTCTTGCTCGTGCGCAGGAAGGAAAACACCTGGTTGCCGCCATTGCTGCCGCGATAAATATTCCAGGTGCTGCCGCCCACCGACACATTGCTGTACACCGGAATCGCGCAGCCGGCCGAGGTCCAGTTATACGAGATCGGCTTGACGTTGCCGCAGCCGGTCGAGGTGCCGGTGTAGTTCATCCACAGCATGATCTCGTAGGCGTTGTTGACGTCCCAGATATCGTAGGTCGCCTCCCACGCGCCGCCCGACGGCGTGGTCGCGGTCACCGAGGTGGTCAGCTTGGTCAGCGCGCTGATGTTCTTGCCAACGTTGTAGGTGATGTGCGGATACGACTTGATGCCGCCGGTGTTCGGCTGGTCCGACCATACGCCCCAGTCGCTCTGCGAATTGACCCAGATGGTTTGCGGCCCGGCGCCGCTGCCCCAGACATCGTTGTTGAAATTGAAGGCGCCGGTCGTATAGCTGCCGTAGGCCGCCGAGCTGGACCACACTGCGGCCAGCGACGCCGATGCCGCGCAGACCGCCAGGGTGGCGGCTGCTAATTTGCAAATTTTTTTGTTCATCCGATCTCCGTTTTTATAGTTGCCCCCATTTAAAACGCATCGCACCTTGGCGACACGCTCGCGGCGATCGGGGATGAATCGCCGCAATTCAATCCTTTCTATTCGTAATGGGGGCAAGCAAAATTCTTGGGCGCGCCGTGTCGCGCGCGCCGACAGTCATGCGGATGGCATCGCTGTTCGGAATCGTTCCGGGTCATCTAAAAGCGTATGTACCTTGGAACCAGTGTGCCCCGGTTTCGCATCGCGCCGCAATTATGAATTTCACAAACGGACGAATGAAAATTCACACTGGGTTCCAGCATAAGCGGCGACACGGCGGGCGCC
>JBDSTZ010000331.1:0-15630 GCA_039927975.1 Massilia sp.
TAACAAAATCCGGCCTATCGGCCTGCTTCACACTGAACACACACCACCGGCGCCGCCTTGTCGACCAGGCGCGCCGGCCGGAGGACTGCGTTGACCAGACAATTCATCCTCGCCCTCGACCAGGGCACCACCAGTTCGCGCGCCATCCTGTTCGACCGCCACGGCCAGGTCCACGCCAGCGCCCAGCAGGAATTTCCCCAGCATTTTCCGCGTCCCGGATGGGTCGAACACGACCCCGCCGACATCTGGCGCAGCCAGCTCGCCTGTGCGCGCGAGGTGATGCAGGCGAGCGGCGTCGATTGCGCCCGCATCGCCGGCATCGGCATCGCCAACCAGCGCGAAACCACTGTGCTGTGGGACCGCGCCAGCGGCGAGGCGGTGGCGCCGGCCATCGTCTGGCAGGACCGCCGCACCGCCGGCCACTGCGACGCCTTGCGCGCGGCCGGCCACGCGGCGCTGATCCAGGCGGCCACCGGGCTCGAACTGGACGCCTATTTTTCCGCCACCAAGCTGCACTGGCTGCTGGCCAACGTGCCGGGCCTGCGCGCGCGCGCCGCGCGCGGCGAACTGGCCTTCGGCACCGTCGACAGCTACCTCGCCTTCAAGCTGACCGGGCGCCACGTCACCGACGTCGGCAACGCCGCGCGCACGATGCTGTTCAACATCCACAGCCTGCAATGGGACGCCGACTTGCTGGCCCTGTTCGATATCCCGTCCGCGCTGCTGCCGGAAATCGTCTCCAGCAGCGAGCTGATCGGCCAGACCCACGCCGACCTGCTCGGCGCGCCGCTGCCGCTGGCCGGCATGGCCGGCGACCAGCAGGCCGCCACCTTCGGCCAGGCCTGCCACCGCCAGGGCATGGTCAAGAACACCTACGGCACCGGCTGCTTCATGCTGATGCACGCCGGCCACACCGCGCCCGTCTCGCGCAACCGCCTGCTGGCCACGGTCGGCTGGCGCATCGACGGCGTCACCGACTACCTGCTCGAAGGCAGCGTCTTCATGGGCGGCGCCACCGTGCAGTGGCTGCGCGACGGCCTCGGTATCATCGAGCGCTCCGAGCAGGTCGAGGCGCTGGCCTTGAGTGTGCCCGACAACGGCGGCGTGTTCCTGGTGCCGGCCTTCGCCGGCCTCGGCGCGCCGCACTGGGACCCGTACGCACGCGGCACCCTGGTCGGCATGACGCGCGGCACCGGGCGCGGCCACATCGCGCGCGCGGCCGTCGAGGCGATCGCCTACCAGAGCGCCGAACTGCTGGCGGCCATGCGGAAGGACGCCGCCTGCCCTGTGGCCGAGGTGCGCGCCGACGGCGGCGCCGCGCGCAACGACCTGCTCATGCAGTTCCAGGCCGACCTGCTCGGGGTGCCCGTGCTGCGTCCGAAGGTCACCGAGACCACCGCGCTGGGCGCCGCCTTCCTGGCCGGCCTGGCGCTCGGCTTCTGGGAATCGCGCGAGGAGATCGCCGCCCAATGGCAGGTCGAGCGCCGCTTCGAGCCGCGCATGGGAGCGGACCGGCGCGCCGCGCTGATGGCCGGCTGGGACCGCGCGGTGGCGCGCTCGCGCCACTGGATCGCGCCGGCGCCTGGAGACGGCCCGGCCGCTGATTGATCGCGAGCCGGCGGACGGCACGGCCCTCGATCGACCCCGCGCCAGGAAATGGCGCCGCTACCTGTCGTCGGCAGCCGCCAACTTCGGAAAATCTTGCCCGCCTGTACAGCATGGTTATACTTGCTGCAAAATTTCCTCAAAGACACCCAATGATCGTTTTCGACCAGCTCACCAAAGCCTACGGCGGCTTTGAAGCCGTCAAGCCCCTGTCCCTGACCGTTGAACGCGGCGAACTGTTCGGCTTTCTCGGCCCCAACGGCGCCGGCAAGACCACCACCATTCGCATGCTGATGGGGATCCTGGCGCCCAGCGGCGGCCGCGTGCTGGTCGACGGCTTCGACTGCCACCGCGACGCCACCGAGGTCAAGCGCCGGGTCGGCTACCTGCCCGACAACCCGATCTTCTACGACTTCCTGCGCGGGCGCGAAATCCTCCAGTTCGTCGCCGAGATGCACGGCTACCCGCGCGCCGAGGCGGCCTTGCGCAGCGACCGCATGTTGGCCGAATTCGTCCTCGACGAGGTGAGCGAGGAATTCGCCGTCAACTACTCGCTCGGCATGAAGAAGAAGCTCGGCCTGGCCTGCGCCCTGATCCACCAACCGCAAGTGCTGATTCTCGACGAGCCGATCAACGGCCTCGATCCGCGCGCCTCGCGCGACGTCCAGGACCGCCTGCGCGCCGCCGCCGCCGCCGGCACCACCATCTTCGTCTCGACCCACCTGCTCGACATGGCCGAAAAAATGTGCGACCGGGTCGGCATCATCCATCGCGGCGCGCTGGTGGCCACCGGCACGCTCGAGCAGCTGCGCGCCGACTTGGCGGCCTCCGGCTCGCTCGAGGAAGTCTTCCTCAAGATCACCGACGAATCGGGCGAGTCCAGCGAGCCGGCCCGATGACGCCGGCCACTCCCGCCCGCGCGATGTGGTTGCTGGCGCGCCTGCGCCTGGTGCGCGTGCTGAACATGCTGACCACGGTGCGCTTCGGCCGCAAGAAGGACCCGGCCAAGCGCGCCGCCACCCCGGCCAAACGGCGCCTCGGCATGATCCTGCCGATACTGGTCTTCGCCGCCATGACCGCTTCATTCGGCAACATGGCGCGCCAGTCGGTGCTGAACCTGCAGTGCCACCTGGCGCCGGCCAGCGCCTGCCTCGCGCTGAACGACCGGCACGAGGAAAAGGCCGACCTCGAGCTCGCCGCCGCCGAACTGCACGAGACGCCGTTCGCGCTCGAACTGTCGGCCGCGCTGACGTTGCAACTGGCGCTGCTGATGGTCGTCAGCGTGCTGGTGCCGCTCGGCAGCCGCGAACTGGCGCAGCCGGACTGGGACCTCGAATGGCTCGTCACGCTGCCGGTGCGCCGCTCCACGCTGCTGTGGGGCCGCCTGCTCGAACGCACCCTGGCCAATCCTACCGGCCTGCTGGCGCTAGGGCCGCTGTGCACCATGCTGGCCTGGTACTCGGGCTATCGCTGGAACGCGCTGCCGCTCGGCGTAGTAGGCGCCCTGTGCCTGCTGCCGCTGTCGGCGCTGCTGCGCACCCTGGCAGACACCGGCTTGCGCATGGCGCTGCCGCCGTCGCAGCTGCGCAACCTGCAGGCGCTGGCCGGCTTCCTCGCGCTGCCATTCATGTACCTGGCGATCGGCTTTTCGCTGGCCTCGGCCACCAGCCTGCTCATGCCGATCGCGCGCGCCATGCCGACCTGGAGCCTGTGGACCCCGCCCGGCCTGCTGGTGCTGGCGCTGAACGCCGCCAGCCCGGCCGAAGCGGCGCTGGCCGGCGCCATGCTGCTGGCCGAAGTGGCGCTGCTGCTGTGGCTCGGCATGCGCGTGCTGCGGCGCCAGTTGCGCCACGGCGTGGTGGCGAGCGGCGCGCGCGAAACCGGCCGCAAGCCGGCGCGCGCTCGAGCGTCGGCCGCCGCGCTTGACGACGCACCTGACGCCGCCGCGCGCTGGCAGCGCTGGCTGCCCGCCTCGCCGATCCAGCGGCGCGAACTGCGCCTGCTCAGCCGTGACCGCAACTTCCTGGTCCAGAGCCTGCTGCTGCCGCTGGTGATGGTCGGCAGCCAGTTCATGATCAACGCCAAAGCCGGCGCCCTGAGCGGCCTGGCCGCCAGTCCGACCGCGCTCGCGGCCACCGCCTTCGGCCTTGGTTCCTACATGCTGATGCTGTCGGCCTTCCAGACCATCAACAACGAAGGCCACGCCCTGTGGCTGTTGTTCACCTTCCCGCGCGCGCTCGACGACATGCTCAAGGAGAAGGCCAGGCTGTGGGCGGTGCTGGCGCTGGTCTACCCGCTGGCCGTGTTCGGCGCCGGCTACGCGCTGGCGCCGGCCCAGCCCTGGGCCACACTGGGCCTGATGGCGATCGTGGTGGTCGGCATTCCGGTGTACGCCACCATCGCCGTCGCGCTCGGGGTGTTCGCCTCCGACCCGCTGGCGCAGGACGTGCGCACGCGCGTCAAGCCGAGCTACGTCTACCTCTACATGGCCTTGTCGAGCCTGTACGGCTACGCAATCTTCGCCGGCGCCTGGTGGCAGAAGCTGGCGATGATGCTGCTCACCGTCTGCCTGGCGCAGGCGCTGTGGCAAAAGGCGCGCGACGCCTTGCCCTACCTGCTCGACAGCGCGGCGGCGCCGCCGGCGCGCGTCTCGACCGCCGACGGCATGATGGCGGCCATGCTGTTCTTCGTGCTGCCGGGCCTGTGCTTCATCCTGCTGCACGACGTGATGGGCCCCGGCCGGGCGCTGGTGCTGGGCTTCGCCGCCGCCGGCCTGTTGGTCTACCTGCTGACCCGCTTCATCTACTGGCGCGGCAAGACCGCCGGCGTGCCGCGCATTTTCGGCGCGCCGCTGAAGGCGAGCTTCGGCTGGGGCGCCGCGCTCGGCGTGCTGGCGGCGGCGGCCGGCATCGCCTACCTGTTCGCGCTCAAGCATGGCGGCTGGAGCGCGGATCTGGCCAGCTCGGCGGCGCTGCCGAAAATGGCCGTGCCGTGGCTGGTGGGGCTGGCCGTGATCGCCGCGCCGCTGTGCGAGGAATTCATCTTCCGCGGCCTGATCTTCGGCGGCATGCGCCGCTCGCTGCCGCCGCTGCCGGCCATGCTGATGAGCGCCGGCCTGTTCGCCATCGTCCATCCGCCGGTGTCGATGCTGCCGGTGTTCGTGCTCGGCCTGTGCACGGCCTACGCCTTCCAGCGCACCCGCACGCTGCTCGCGCCCATGCTGGTGCACGCCATCTACAACGGCGCCATGATCGCCATCCAGCGCCTGGGCTGAGCCGAAAAAAAAGCGGGACCGGAAAAATCCGGTCCCGCCGCGACAAGCACTCGCCTGAATTACCAGCTCAGCTTGAGCGAATAGCGTCCGCTGGTCGCGCCCGTGCCGCCCGAGTAGTACACCACCCGCACATAACGCGCCACCGTGCCGGCGCCCGTATTGGTCGTCGAGAACGCGTCGACCGAACCGGCGCCATTGACGCTGCGTCCGAGCTGGTTGCCGCTGGCGTCATACACATACAGGTCGTAGTCGGCGCTGCTGCTGACAGGGCTCAGCGTCGAGGCCAGCGTTTTCCCGGCGGGCAGCTGCACGACGAAGAAGTCGGTGTCCGAACTGCTGCCCATATTGCCGCTGACGGTGGTGCCGCTGGCGCCGACCGGATTCGCGCTGGCCAGGCCATTGTTCGACTCGGTCTCGTTCATCGTCAGCACCACCGGCGCCGCCACCCCCAGCACGGCAGCCGCGTCCACGATGCCGGCGCCGCAGCCGGCGCAAGCGGCCGGGAACGGCCGCGCGGTGGCCTTCAGTTTCGCTTCCACCTGGTCCGGCGTGAGGGCCGGATTGGCCGACAACATCAGCGCCACCACGCCGGCGACATGCGGCGTCGCCATCGAGGTGCCCTGGTAGAAGGCGTAGCTGTCGGCGCCCGGCGCGGTCTGGCCGGCGTTGAGGGTCGACAGGATACCGCCGCCGGCCACGCGCGCGTCGCCGCCCGGCGCCGCCACGTCAACCACCGCACCGTAGTTCGAATAATAGGCGCGCCCGCCCGAGCGGTTGGTCGCCGCCACCGTGATCACGCCGGTGCAGTTGGCCGGGCTGCTGCTGCCGGCGTCCGTGTTCGAATTGCCCGCCGCGACCACCACCACGGTCCCGCGCGAACGGGCGCCGTTGATCGCGCTCTGGGTGGTAGCGTCGCAGGCGCCGCCGCCGCCGAGCGACATATTGATCACACGCGCCTTGTTGGCGTTGGCAGGCACGCCGCTGACGGCGCCGCCCGAAGTCCAGGTGATGGCGTCGGCGATGTCCGAAGTGTAGCCGCCGCACTTGCCCAGCACGCGAGCCGGCACGATCCTGGCGTTGTACGCGACGCCAGCCACGCCGATGCCATTGTTGGTGACGGCGGCGATGGTGCCGGCCACGTGGGTGCCATGCCAGCTTGACGTCTGGTCCTGGGCCGGCTGGCCGCCGCCGCATTCACCGGCCACCACCGCGTCGCCCGGATCGCTGGCGTCGCCGTCGCGGCCGTCGCCGTCGTTGGCGATGGTCGCGCTGGTGATGAAGTCATAGCCGGGCAGGAACTGGCCGGCCAGGTCGGCGTGCGGACGGAAGCCGGTGTCGATCACCGCCACGTTGACGCCGGCGCCGGTCGACTTGTCCCAGGCGGCCGGCAGGCGCAGGCCGCCGACGCTCTCGTAATAGCCCCATTGCTCGCTGTAGCGCGGATCGTTGGGCGTCGACAGCGGATGCATCAGGCGGTCCGGCTCGGCGTATTCGATCGTCGCGTCGCGCGCCATCAAGTCCTGCGCCACCTGGCGCGCTTCATCGAGCGAGACGCGGCGCGCCATCTGCACCACGTGGGCGCCGGTCGAGGTCGTGCGCAGCGCCTCATGATCTGGCCGAACTGCTGGCCGGCGCGGTTCAGGTGGGCGGCTTGGGCGGCGTTCATCGCCGGCACATTGGCGGCGCCCTTGCCATGCGGCGTGGCGTCCCTGTACTTGATGATCAGGCGATCGGTCTGGGCCGCGAAGCTGCCCGGGGCCGCGTTGGCGGCGGCGGGCGCGGCGCCGGCCGGCGCATCGGCGCTGGCGCCGAATGAGACGGAGGCGAGGGCGGCGGCGACGAGCAATGTCAGCAGGGAAGAGGAAGTCGGGTGCGTCATAGCATTCCTTAGTGTTCAAAGATGAATCGTGATGACCGATGAATTTGGGCAAGGGTCACGCCGAGATCTGGAGGCTAAGGGAAAAGAAAAATCCGCGCGGAAATCTCCAATTGATTTCGGTGGTTTCGCCACAGAAAAACCGTTCATTTTCTCAAAAGAATATTTAATTTTTTAAGCGTGCGATTTGGAAAAATAAAACCGATATCGCTATGAAAATGAACAATTGGCATGAGCTTGCGAGGACGATATCGTCGCGACGTGCGGGCACCCCAAAAGTAAAACTGGCCGCCATGCATCGTCTGCATGGCGGCCAGCCTGTTGTTGTTCAGTGCCTGTTCAGCGCCTGCGCGGCGCTTTCACAGCGTTTGCTTAGCGCGAGATCGCGTTATTGGTCATCGCATTGAGCGTGGCGTCATACACATAGCCCGACGCCGTCATGCCGTTGAGCGTGAACTTGAACGAGCCGGTCTTCTTGGTCGCGGTCGAATCGATGACTGCCACACCGCTCGCATTCGTCACCGCGCTTCTCGCACCCGACACGATGCCGCTCCAGTTGCCGCTGACCGTCACGCCCGGCACCACCTGGCCGGCCGAATTCTTGACCGTCACGCGCGCCTGCGCATAGCCCTGCTGACGACTTTGCACAACCACCGACATCGCGATATTCGACGCGTAGATTTTCTGCGCCGGGCTATTGGCCGTGATGACCACCAGCTTGGTGTCGCTGTAGCCGTTCGCATTGGTCACTTTCAGCGAGGTGTTGAAGCTGCCCGCGTTGTAGGTGTGGCTCACCGCCGCGCCGCTGGCCAGCGCGCTGCCATCGCCGAAGTTCCACTCATAACTGGCGATGCTGCCACTGGCGTCGCTCGAACCGGCGCCCGACAGGTTCACCGTCAGCGGCGCAGGGCCAGACGTCGTGCTGGCGCTGATCGCCGCCACCGGCGTCACCCCGACCGCCGCCGCCGGCGCCGTCACCGACACCGTGTAGCGCCCGATGCTGCCGTAGCTGCTGTACCCGGTGCCGAGCGGATCGCCGTTGCCGGTGCCCTCGACGCTCAGGTAATAGGTGCCTGCGCTCGGCACGCCCACGCTGATCGTGCCGCCCAGCGCATCGGTTGGATTGGCCTCGGCCACCAGGTTGCCGGCGCCATCGCGCAACTGCAGCAGGATATCCAGGTTCGGCGAGCGCTCGAACGGCGCGGCGACGATCGTGATCGTGCCTGCCGCCGCCGAAAATTTGAACATGTCGACGTCCGACGGCGTTTCGATCAGGCCGCGAATGTCGTAGGTGTTATTGCTGCCCGAAGCGGTCGGCGTGAGCGTGGCGGCGGTGGGGATGGTGTTGCCGAAGTCGTCGGCGGCAAACACGATGCCGTTGCTCTGCATGACCAGGTAGTCGTCTTCCTTGTTGTTCGCGTTCAGGTACTCGCCCTTGCTCCACTGGGTCAGCTCCTTGTAGTAGCCAACGCCCATGATCGGCGCCCAGCCGGTCGCGCCGGTGCCGTGGCCGGAATAGTAACCGGTGGTGCTGTTGCCGTCGTGGCTCAGGCCCGCCGTGTGGCCCACCTCGTGGCTGATCGCCTCGGCGATCGTCTTCTCGGCGTTACCCAGCTTGTCTTGGAAAATGAAGGCCGGCTTGTTGATCTCGTTGGTCGCGTCGAACACGCCGACATATGCAAAACCGCCGCAGCCGCAATCGCCCGAGGCGGTGCCGGCGGTGAAATTCTTGGTGATGACCGCGCGCACGCCATAAGTGTCGTCGGTCGACGAGGTGCGCGTCATCTGGTCGGCGCTCGGTTCCTCGGTGGTGACGTCGACGTCGAACGAGGCATAGTCCTCCGCCACGCGGCGCCAGATATTCTGGATCATCGACAGTTCGGCCGTGTTGAAGGTGCCGGGCACGCCGTCCAGGTCGAACGCCGGGCTGACGATCGGATCGACGCCATAGCTGGTATTCCACGCCGTGCCTGTCGTGGTGCGGCCCTTGAAGTCGAGGTAGATCTTGCGCTTCGAGCTTGGGCGCGAATGCAGCGCAAAGGTTTGGTCGAGCGCGTAGATTGCGCCGCTCGGCGCCAGGTCCGACGGCGACGCGGTCAAGCCCTGCTCGACGAAGTACAGGCGGCCGTTGCGGTCAACCCAGGCGCTGCGGTCGGCGCGCAGCTGGCGCCGGAATTCGTCGGCGCCCTTGCGATAGAACGCCGCCACTTCGGGCAAGCGGTCGCCCAGGTTGGCGATGGCGCGCTCGCCGTTGGCGTGGCCGGCCAGACGCACCGACGGAAACGCTGGCTTGACGGTTGCCGCCTGCGGGACGCGTTTCGCTTCGGTTTGCGCGAAGGCGGCCTGGGGCGCCAGGGCGGCCAGGCCGAGGGCGGCGAACAGGGATACTGCAAGGGATTTACTGACGAATGCTGGCATGCATGACTCCGATATGTGATCAAGGCAATAACTGAGGTGGACAAAACGCCAATCCGCCAACGCGGCGGCGTCTGTCTTTACATCAATTTCCTCGCGTCACTTTATCAAACCGGAGCTTTGCACAAGTAGTTTTCAACAGAAAATCTGCTTATTTTGCTGAAAAAAAGGTGAGTGTGCACCTCGTAACAGCTTCACAACATTAAAGAAATCGCCCCCACAGTTGTCCCTTAGTCTTGCGACTTTACACACGGCCTTGGCCGCTTTGGCAAGCCCCAAAACGCAAATGCATGGGGTCACCCATTAGCCAACCAGCGTCAAGTCGATAATACTTTCCCGGCGCCTCGATTTTATCGAGGCGCAATGGTTTCGCGTTGCCCTGCGCCGAAGCTTCCTCGCGCCCGTTTTCTCAGGTTGTGGTTGCGAAGCAATCGCACCAGTCACCCATCAGGATCAAGCGAACCGGCAAGTTCCCCGGCCGCCCTGGCGGCACAGCCGCCCCAGAAAAACGTTGGTTCCGTCACGTGTCCCAAATATTCAAACAGTTTGTGTGGTTGCCGCTAGCGGCCCCACCCCTTGCTGGCTCACGCTTCAGGCGATAGCTTGTCGTGCAGTGGCGGCGGCGTCAGGCGTCCAATCAGATCCTGTGGTTTAGTGCCAACCCCGTGGCTGGCTCGCCCACGCCGCCATGAGCGTCATGCGAAGCAGCGTTTTTCATCGAACACGATTTGCCCCTTCAACATGTGATAGCAGGCGCGCGCCAGTTTATGCGCCAGTGCCTTGGTGGCCAAGGCCGTGTTGCTGCGCGCGCGCTTGCGTTCGTAAAATCGCTTGGCCGCCTCGCTGTAGCGCAGCGCGTAATGGGCCGCTTCCACGAATGCCCAGGCCAAGTAGCTGTTACCGTTTTTCCGATTTCCCTCACCTTTTTTCTTGTTGTTGGAGAAACGGCCGCTGCCGACACATCGTGCATACGAGGCATAGTTGCCGGCGGAGGTGAAGCGTTCAATCGGCCCCGTCTCGAGCATGATGACCGTCGACAGGATTTCACCAATGCCCGGCATGGTCTTGAGCACCGCGTATTCGGGTGCCAGTTTCACCCGCTCGTGCAGACGTCGTTCGATGGTCCCGATGGCGCGCGTCATTGCCTGCATCGCCACCACATCGGCCTGCGCCGCCAAGGTCACATCGTCGGACCATCCCCAGCGCGCGACGTCTTCGGCAGCGAGCGACTTCACCGCGTCGCCCCCGATGCGCCCGCCGGTCTGGCGCGCGTAAATCGTTTCCAGGGCCAGCACGTGAATCGTCCTCGTCCGCACCAGCTGCGCGCGCTTGCGGGCCAGGTCGCGCACGGCGCGCCATTCGGGTTCAAACGCAAAGCCGAAATGGAGCAACTTCAACCGTAGCAAGTGGGCCAAATGGCGCGCGTCATGTTCGTCGCCGCTGTACTTGAGACCGTCGTACTGCGCGATCGCCGCCGTGTTGACCAGCTTCACGTCGAACCCCGCAGCGCGCAAGCCGTCGACCAGCCAATACCAGTTGAAAGTCGATTCCACCACGACGCTTGCGAGCTCGGCGCGGAACGGCTCGAGCAAAGCGACCACCCTCGACAATTCGTTCGGCACCCGCCTTTCGCAACAGATGCGGTCCTCCTCGTCACTTATTACCACCACGCAATTATTCGCGTGCAGATCGATACCGCTATACTTGCTCATACCAGCCTCCTGTACGTAAGTTCAACTCGACATTGAATGCTTACTGTACCCCCGGCGCTCGCCGGAGGGAGGTTGGCTAGATGATTATCAGGTCCGACATTCGCCCACGACCTGAGCCGTGTGAGACCAATTTCGGCCGTCGCCCAGCCAGCCTCATTCAGGTCGCGTCCAGAATCCCGAGGCTCCGCCTGACCGCGCTCGCTCCGGTGCCGGCCTGCTGCACCGCCTTCAGCAACTGTTCCTTGCTCACGCCCAGTTCGCGCGTCCAGTACGCGACTTCCCATTCCTCGTGCAAGTAGATCGAACGCTCCTGCGTATCCGAATGCTGTATGTCCTGGTTCATGATGGCTCCTTCTTCTGGTTTGCTGGTTTGCCTGAGTCCGCGCCCACACGCTCGGCAATTCCAGCATCTCACAGCCAGCCCGACTGATCCGTTCGCTCACGCACGCAGCTCCCCGTTCCCAGCGCTGCGCCGTCATCGCGCCCGGCTTGGCATACTTGCATTACCATTAAAAGCCGAACAGACAGGAGGCGACATCATGACGATGCGAGGCGGCTGCTGTTGCGGCGCGGTACGCTATGAAATCAGCGGACCGACATTCCACCGCACCCTCTGCTTTTGCCCGACCTGCCGCCACGTGGCCGGCGCGCCCGCCGTCGCCTGGTTCAGCGTGGCCTCGCGCGACTACCGGGTGACCCGCGGCAGTCCCGCGCTGTTCCGCTCCAGCGCGCACGTCACCCGCAGCTTTTGCGGCGCCTGCGGCACGCCGCTCACCTACGCCCGCGACGACAGCGCCGATGAGATCGACATCACCACCTGCAGCCTTGACGATCCCGCGTCCCAGCCGCCCGCAGATCTGACCATGACCGAATACCGCTTGCCCTGGTCGCTGCACACCGACGCGTTGCCGCACCGGCACGTCCGCGTGATGGATTAGCGTATGGAGATGCTGGTCAACATCGATGTCGAGAACCTGGAGCAGGCCGCGAACTTCTACACCTCGGCCTTCGGCCTGCGCCCTGGACGCCGCATCGGCGCGGCCGGCCTCGAACTGCTGGGCGCCGCCGTGCCGATCTGGCTGCTGCAAAAAGCCGCCGGTTCAGCGGCCGGCCCGGCCACCGCGCAAGCGCGCAGCTACCAGCGCCACTGGACCCCGCTGCACCTCGACATCGTCGTCGACGACATCGAAGCGGCGCTGCGGCGCGCGCTGGCTGCCGGCGCCATCCAGGAAGCCCCGCTCGCCACCCATGCCTGGGGCAAGCTGGCGTTGATGGCCGATCCCTTCGGCCACGGCTTCTGCCTGATTCAATTTCTCGGCCGCGGCTACGACGAAATATGCGACGCCTGCTGACCGCCCGCTTGGATTCCCAGCTCGATTTCCCCGCCTGAAGCCGGCCTTCGACCTCAAGACGGCGGCATCGCCAGCTTCAGCCTGACCCGCTTGTCCAGGTTCAGCCCCTTCAGATCCTGCCCGATATAGCGCGCGATCAGCTCCTTCTTCAAGCCGCTGCGGTCGGCCTGCGCCAGCGCCTTTTCAAACAGCGCCTTGTAGCGCGCCGTCGCCGGCGACAGGTAATAGCGCATGTCGCGGTCATACGTGAGCATCAGGCGCGGCTCGACCGCCAGGCCGTAATGGGCCGCCTCGATCGTGATCTCGTTCGCCCCGCGCACCACGTAATCGATCCCGCGCGCGCCGCTGCGCACCATCGGAAACAGCTCGCGCCAGTCGCCGCTCTTGGTGTACACCGGCAGCCGGTTGATCGCCCACAGTTCCGCCTCGAGCCAGTTGATCCCCACGCTGCCCATCTTGTCGAGCCGGCGCAGGTCCTCCAGTGAATTGACCTTCGCGTACGCCTGTTCCTGGCCCTTCGGAATAAGCATCAGGCGCTGCCCGATCAGGCCATTGGTGAGCGAATTGACGGCGAACGCATATTCGGCGTCGCGGTTCTTGGTCTGCACGCCCCAGATGAACGACAGCTGGTCGCTCTCGACCATTTTCCAGATGCGCGGCTGCGACACGTCCTTGACGAAGGTGTACCTGACCTTGTAGCCGAGGGCGGCCAGCGATTCTTCAAGCAGCTTGGTGTAATACACATGCCGCTTGTCGGGCAGCTCGGCCACGCGCAGGTGGATCGTCTCGCCCGCGCGCGCGCCGGCCGACACGCCCAGCAGGGCGCCGATCAGCAAAGTGAGGAAAAACCGTGTCAAAAAAAGCATGCCATTGCGGGGTGGGCGAACAAGGACGGGTCCAGCGCCCGCCCAGCCGATTGTACCTGCGGCGTCCTCAGAATCCAATCCGCGATTTCCCCGGCGTCGCCTTCAGGTGAAGGTCGTCGGCCACCAGATGCTCGCGTCCCGCCGCCACCGCGTAACCGAGGCTGTCGAGCAGCGTCTTGCGCATGTCGCGCGGCGACACCGGCGCCAGCTTGGCCTGCACCGCCTCGCCCAGCTGCGGCGCGAACTTGCCCAGCTTGAGCTCCCTGAGCAGACCGCCGTAAATGCGCTGGGCGATGCCGGCCGCTTGTTCGGCCGTCGGCGCCGGCACCTCGTACACCGCCATCCGGTTCAGCAGCGGCGCGGGGATGCCCTCGGTGCTGTTGGCCGTCAATACCCAGAAAATCTGGCTGGCGTCGATCTCGACGTCGATGAATTCGTCGCGAAACGCCCGCGACGTCTCCGGTTCGAGCAGTTGGTACAGCGCCGCCAGCGGATCGGACTGGGTCGAGCCGCTGGCCTTTTCCACCTCGTCGAGCACCACCAGCGGATTGGCGTACTGGCCGCGCACCAGCCGCTCGGCCACCTTGCCGCACTTGGCGCCCTTCCAGCTGGCCGAACTGCCGGTGATGACGAAGCCGGCCGACAGCGCGTTCATGCTGATCAATTCACACTCGGTCTGCATCACTTTGGCCAGCCGCTTGGCGAAATGGGTCTTGCCCACCCCCGGGTCGCCCAGCAGCAGGATCGGCATCACATTGAAGCCGGCGTCGCCGGCGTGCGCCAGGCCCAGGTAGCGGGTCAGGTCGGCCGTCACTTCGGCAAAATTCGGACACTCCTCGTGCAGCGGCGCCAGTGCTTCGGTCGAGGAGGGGGTGGTGACGAAGCGCTCGGCGCCGGTGTCGAGCATGCGTTCGTAAAACGCCTCGAGTTCGGGCGAGCGGCCCTTGCTGCGTTCGAGGGCGCCCTGGACCTCGCCCAGGTCATACACGGCGCGGGTACGGGCTAGGGTGATGCTCACGGCGTTCTCCTCGGCGGTGGCAACCGCCAGCATCGGCTCGCTGCCAGCTTCTTGCTCCCCGCCGCGCGAGCCGGACGGCGGGACCGAATGCTGGCCTCTCGCCTTCATCCTACCTTGGACCGTGGGAACGCGCAATTTCTTTGAACTGGGAGCATCAATGTTGCCTGTTTGCCAGCCCAAGCATTTTTTTTGATATTGCTCAACTAGCAAAAACCCATGTGTACAGATGAGGTGTCACATTCACTGTGTTCGATAAGTACCTAATTTATCGACATATTTTGATTTCAGCTCACTTTGACTTTCTGCGCTAAGTCCTTGACTTCATTGGCAAATTTCCTATTTTCGATAGAGGAATCGCTTGACCCGCCCGAACGCTTCATCTAAAGTGGGAAACAGTGTGAAAAAGTGTCGTTTTGTGGGGCGAAAATGCAATGAATGCGCAAACCTCTCCAAAACGTCGCAACCAAATAAATCTCCAGGGCTAGGTAAAAACTCGTGTTTCAAGGCGCGTCCGCAATCAATCTCGATGCGAAAGGCAGGATGTCGATTCCCGCCAAGCACCGTGACGCGCTCGCCGTTCAGTGCGAGGGCCGGCTCACGCTCACCAAGCACCCGCACGGCTGCCTGCTGCTGTTTCCGCGCCCGGTGTGGGAATCGCACCGCGAGCAAATCGCCGCCTGGCCCATGTCGGCGCGCGCGTGGCAGCGCATTTTCCTTGGTAACGCCTGCGATGTCGAGGTCGATTCGGCCGGCCGCATCCTCGTTTCGCCCGAGTTGCGCGGCGCCGTCGGCCTCTTGAAGGATGTGATGCTGCTCGGCATGGGCACCCACTTCGAGATCTGGGACGCCGCCAAACTCGCCGAAAGCGAGCAGGAAGCCGTCGCCGGCGGCATGCCCGACGTCCTGTCGAATTTTTCTTTCTAGGACGCACCGATGACACATAGCGCGGTGCCTGAATTTCAGCATCGGACGGTGCTGCTGGACGAAGCGGTCGATGCGCTCGCTCTGGCCGGCCCGCGCGCCGACGGCATCTATATAGACGGCACCTTCGGTCGCGGCGGCCACAGCCGCCTGATCCTGTCGCGGCTCGGCGCCGGCGGCCGCCTGATCGCCTTCGACAAGGATACCCAGGCCATCGCCACCGCCGGCCAGATCGCCGACCCCCGTTTCGAGATCGTCCACGACAGCTTCGCCACCATGCGCGACGCCTTGCAGCAACGCGGCGTGCGGCAGGTCGACGGCATCCTGCTCGACCTGGGCATTTCTTCGCCGCAAGTGGACGACGCCGCGCGCGGCTTCAGTTTCCGCAACGACGGCCCGCTCGACATGCGCATGGATACCACGCGCGGCGTCTCGGCGGCGCAATGGCTGGCGGACGTGTCCGAACAACAACTCGAAAAGGTGATACGCAATTATGGGGAAGAACGGTTTGCTTTTCAGATTGCAAAGGCGATTGTTGCTCGCAGGGCAGTCGAGCCAATTTCAAGCACACGACAGCTTGCCGGTATCGTG
>JBDSTZ010000332.1:0-2566 GCA_039927975.1 Massilia sp.
CTGCGGCCACCGCTGCGGGCATGGGACAAGCCGCCGCCTCCGATCGCCCGCCGCCGGGTAGGCGGCCGTCTTTATCTGTGGCCGAGGCAGCGATGGCGCGCAGCAGCGCTAACACCGCAGCGATCAGGGCCAAACGCGAACGCAGTTTCCTGCGCCGGGGCGACATCGTGCGCGATGACCAGCCCGATCTGGCGCAGGCAATGCGCAATGGTTGTGGCTACGGTCCGCACGGCGCCGGTCGCGCCGGCCCGCGCGACCGGCGCATGCCCGCTTTCGAGGCGCTGGCGTGGAACCGGCGGTGAGCGTCGGCCCATCCGCGCGCTGCCGCCGCTGGCGCGCGGTGAATCAACAGCACCCGCTGCGGCCGCTGGTGCGCGATGAATCAACAGCACCCGCTGCAGCCGCTGGTGCGTGATGAATCAACAGCACCCGCTGCAGCCGCTGGTGCGTGATGAATCAACAGCACCCGCTGCAGCCGAAGGCGCGCCATGAATCAACAGCACCCGCTGCAGCCGAAGGCGCGCCATGAATCAACAGCACCGGCTACAGCCGCTGGCGCGCCAGTCGAACAGGCAGCGCCGCAGCAAAGCCAGGGGCTTTTCCCGGCCGGCGCTGCGCGGTGCCCAGGCTGTCGCTCGCCAGCTTGCTGCGGTGTCGCCGCCGAACCTCCGCCAGCAAACCGTTCCGTTTCCCGGCACGAAAAAAACTCCTCCGGCCTGTGACAGCGGGAGGAGTCTTGTCGGGCAGCGGCGCCAGCGGCGCCTGGTCTGGCATCCTTCACCGGCGCCAGACCGGTCCGGCATCAGTGGTTGTGCAGGAAGCTTTTCAGCTTGTCCGACCGCGACGGCTGGCGCAGCTTGCTCATCGCCTTCGCTTCGATCTGGCGAATCCGCTCGCGCGTGACGTCGAACTGCTTGCCCACTTCCTCGAGCGTGTGGTCGTTCGACATCTCGACGCCGTAACGCATGCGCAGCACTTTCGCTTCGCGCGGCGTGAGCGAGTCCAGCACTTCCTTGATCACATTGCGCATCGACGCGTGCAGCGCGGCGTCGAGCGGCGCCAGGGTGGCGTTGTCCTCGATGAAGTCGCCCAGTTGCGAATCGCCGTCCTCGCCCATCGGCGTTTCCATCGAAATCGGTTCCTTGGCGATCTTCATGATTTCGCGCACCTTGTTTTCCGGCATTTCCATCTTCAGCGCCAGGGTCGCCAGGTCCGGCTCGCTGCCGGTTTCCTGCATGATCTGGCGCGAGATGCGGTTCATCTTGTTGATCGTCTCGATCATGTGGACCGGTACGCGGATGGTGCGCGCCATGTCGGCGATCGAACGGGTGATCGCCTGGCGGATCCACCAGGTCGCGTAGGTCGAGAATTTATAACCGCGACGATACTCGAACTTGTCGACCGCTTTCAGCAAGCCGATATTGCCTTCCTGGATCAGGTCGAGGAATTGCAGGCCGCGGTTGATGTACTTCTTGGCGATCGAAATCACCAGCCGCAAGTTGGCCACCGTCATTTCGCGCTTGGCGTGGCGGGCGCGCTTCTCGCCGGCCGCCATCTGCTTGTTAATCTTGCGCAGGTCGGCCAGCGGCAGCGCCACGCGCGCCTGCAGGTCGATCATGCGCTGCTGCAGTTCCTTCACGGCCGGCACGTTGCGGCTGAGCACCGCGCTGTACGGATACGCGCAATCGACTTCGCGGTCGACCCATTCGAGGTCCGTCTCGTTGCCCGGGAACACCTTTATGAAGTGGGCGCGCGGCATGCCGCAGCGGTCGACGCAGATCGCCAGCACGGCCTTCTCGATGTGGCGCACCTCGTCCATCTGGCCGCGCAGGGTGTCGCACAGCTTCTCGACCACCTTGGCGGTGAAGCGAATGCCCAGCAGTTCATTCGAAATGACTTCCTGCGCCTTGACGTAAGGCTTCGAGCCGTAGCCCTCTTTTTCAAACGCCTTGGCCATCTTCTCGAACTGCGCCTCGATGATGAGGAACTTGTCGAGCGCGCCCTTGCGCAGTTGCACCAGCTGCTCGGCCGAGAAGCCGGCCGCGCCGCCGTTGGCGTCGCCGTCCTCTTCCTCGTGCTCTTCGTCGTCTTCCTCGTCATCCTCGGCGGCGGCGCGGTGCGGAGCCGGCGCGGCCGGCGTGGCGCTCTCGTTGAGGTCGACGAAGCCGTCGACCACTTCGTCGACCTTGATCTCGTCGCGCTCGATCTTGTGCGACAGCGCGATGATTTCAGCGATCGTGGTCGGGCAGGCCGAGATGGCTTGCACCATGTCTTTCAAGCCGCCCTCGATGCGCTTGGCGATTTCGATCTCGCCTTCGCGCGTGAGCAGCGCGACCGCGCCCATTTCACGCATGTACATGCGCACCGGGTCGGTGGTGCGGCCGAAGTCCGAATCGACCGTCGACAGCGCGGTGGCGGCGGCGGCCTCGACTTCGTCGTCGCTGGTGGCGGTGGCGACGTTGTCGGTCAGGAGCATCATTTCGGCGTCGGGGGCGCGCTCGTAGACGGCGATGCCCATGTCGTTGAAGGTGGCGATGATGCCTTCAACCGCTTCCGGATCGATGAT
>JBDSTZ010000333.1:0-3485 GCA_039927975.1 Massilia sp.
CCTGCTCAACGACATCGACAAGACCATCAACGACTCGGAAAAGCTCGGCGTGCAGCTGTCCGAAGCGATTTCGAAAGGTGACTGGCGCCTGTTCTTCATCGACCGCGACCGCATCGAGGCGATGAGCCTGGCCGACGTCCAGCGGGTGGCCGAGAACTACTTCAAGCAATCGAACCGCACCTTCGGCCAGTTCGTGCCGACCAAGACGATCGACCGCACCGTGCTGGCAGCCCCGGTGGATCTCGGCAAGCTGGTGGCCAACTACGCCGGCCGCGCCGCCGTGGCCGAAGGCGAGGAGTTCGACGTCACCCCGGCCAACATCGAAAAACGCACCCAGCGCCTGACTCTGGCCAACGGCATGAAGCTTGCGCTCACGCCCAAGAAGACCCGCGCCAACGCGGTGTCGGGCGTGATCGGCTTTGAATTCGGCGACGAGAAAAGCCTGTTCGGCCACACGGCCGATGCGGATCTGGCGGCCGACATGCTGATGCGCGGCGCCGGCAAATTGAGCCGCGCCGACATCGCCAACCGGCTCGACGAACTCAAGGCCAAGCTGCAGGTGGGCGGTGGCGGCCAGACCGTCACGGTGCGCTTCGACACCGTGCGCAAGAACCTGCCCGAGGTGCTGGCGCTGGTGCGCGACGTGCTGCGCGCGCCGACCTTCCCGAGCACCGAATTCGAACAGCTGCGCAGCGAGAACCTGACCCAGCTCGAAGCGAACCGCAACGAGCCGAACGCGGTTGGCTCGAACGAACTGGCGCGTGCGCTGGACCGCTTCCCGAAAGGCGACGTGCGCCACGTCGACACCTTCGACGAATCGATCGCCCAATACAAGGCCGCCAAGCTGGCCGACGCCAAGCGCTTCTACGACACCATGTACGGCGCCAACCACGCCAACATGGCGCTGGTGGGCGACTTCGACGCCAAGGAAACCGAAGCGCTGGTGAAAAAGGCGTTCGGCGACTGGAACAGCAAGGCCAAATTCACGCGGCTGGACCGGCCCGCGCCGGAGCCGAAGGCCGACGCGCGCCAGATCGAAACGCTGGACAAGGCCAACGCCTTCTACCTGGCGCGCCTGCCGATCAAGCTGCAGGACAGCTCGCCCGACTACGCTGCGCTCAGCCTCGTCAACTATGTCCTGGGCGGTAACGTGCAATCGCGCCTGCTCGCGCGGCTGCGCCAGAAGGACGGCATGAGCTACGGCGCCGGCAGCCAGATGCAGGCATCGAGCTTCGAGCCGAGCGGCGCCGTCACGCTGTACGCGCTGTACGCGCCGCAGAACCTGGCGCGTGTGAAGCTGGGCTTCAAGGAGGAGCTGGAGCGCTTCGTCGCCGAAGGCATCACCGAGAAGGAACTGGCCGACGCCAAGAAGGCGATGATGCAGGAGCGCCAGACCGCGCGCGCGCAGGATGGCGCGCTGGCGGGCGCGCTGGCGCAGCAGCTGCAAACCGGCCGCACGATGGCGTTCAGCGCCGAGACCGACGCGCGCCTGCAATCGCTCACGCTCGCGCAGGTGAACGCGGCGATCAAGAAGTACATCGTGCCGGCGCGCTTCATGCATGTGTACGCGGGCGACTTCGCCAGCGCCGGCAAGAAAGCGGCCGCCGCTGCGGGCGCGGCGACACCGGCAGCCGGAGCTGCGGCGAAATAGGGCGCGGCCACAGGCAAGCGGCCGATTGACAGGACGCGTATTAAAGGTTTCTTTAATACGCGCCGTTCATATTAAAGAATCCTTCAATATGATGCGGCATATTCAAAGAGTAGTCTGCTGTAGGAACCTCTCGCTTACCTTCTCACGCATGAAGTCGAACAGCACGCGTACTCGCTGCAACTGCCGGCTGTCGGGATGCGCGAGCATCCACAGGTCCGTTTCCAGTTCCTTCAACGGCCCGTCGATGATCTCCACGCCTGCCCGGTCCTTCATCAGGAAAACCGGCAGTACGCCGACACCAAGTCCCCACACCACCGACCCTGCCACCGACAGCACGCTGTTGCAGCGGTACTTCGGCTGCACCTTGGGGTAACGCCCGTGCCGCCACTTGACCGAGGGATGGTCGCCCAGCGATTCGTCGAGCGCGATCCAGTCGGCCTGTTCGACTGCAAGCGGGGCAGGGCGGCGCGCCACATAAGCGCTGGCGCCGAACAGCGCCGCTGCAATCGTCCCGAGCCGGCTGCCAATCAGGTGATCCGGCGGCTTGCGGGTCGCGCGGATGGCCACGTCGGCATCGCGCCGGCTCAGGTTGGCGAGCGTGTTGGAGGCCACCAGTTCGAGTTCAACGCGCGGATACCTGGCCGAGAACTCCGGCAGCAAAGGCAACAACAGGCCATGCAGGATCGTGTCGGTGGTGGTGATGCGCACCAACCCCGACGGCTCGCTACCGCAGCGGAAGATCGCGTCGCGCGCCTCCTGTAGCTGGTCTTCGATGCGCTCGGCGCGGGCCGCCAGTTCGAGCGCCATCTCGGTCGGCAGGTAGCCTTGCCGGCTGCGCTCGAACAGCGCTTCGCCCGCGTTCTTCTCGACCCGCTTGATCGACCTGAATACCGTCGACGCGTCCATGCCGAGCCGGTCGGCGGCGCCAGCCAGCGTGCGCCCGCGCACCAGCGCGAGGATCAGTTCGAGGTCCCTCAACTCAAGCTTGTATTGCGTTCTTGCATAGTCGGTTTTCATGAATGCCTATTTTCAGTGGCTTTTTGCATAGCTACAGTAGCACCACTTCGACCAGTCTTGAAAGGTATTCATCATGTCTCACCATCTCGATTCTCCCTTTGCCCCGTACGCCGCCACGCTGCTGCGCCTCAGCCTCGCCGGCATGTGGATTTCGCATGCGCTCCTCAAGCTGATGGTGTTCACCATTCCCGGCTTCCAGCAGTTCCTGGCCGCCCACGGCATGCCCGCCTTCATCGCTTGGCCGGTGGTGGGAATGGAGCTGGCCGGCGGTGTCCTGATCCTGATCGGCTTTCACGGCCGCGCCGCTTCCATGCTGCTATTGCCGATCCTGGCCGGCGCCATCGCCGCTCACCTCGGCAACGGCTGGGTGTTCAGCAATCCAAACGGCGGCTGGGAATATCCGCTGTTCCTGATCCTGATGTCGCTCGTTCATGTGATGCTCGGCGATGGCGTATTCGCGATCATTCCCCGCACCGTCGCGCCCGCGCTGCGTCCCATCGCGGCCTGACCAGCGCCGTGCGCCACCAGAAAGCATGATCATGAAACTTACTCTCGTCAGCCACGTCCTCTGCCCGTACGTGCAGCGCGCAGTCATCGTCTTGAAGGAAAAAGGGGTTGATTTCGAACGCATCGACATCGACCTTGCCGACAAGCCGGCCTGGTTCCTCGCGCTTTCTCCGCTCGGCAAAACGCCGCTGCTGATGATCGGCGACCAGGTGATCTTCGAATCGGCGGTGATTTGCGAGTATCTCGAAGACACGCAGGCGCCGGCGCTGCATCCGGCCGATCCGCTGGGCCGCGCCCGGCATCGCGCATG
>JBDSTZ010000334.1:0-8045 GCA_039927975.1 Massilia sp.
CGTGCTGCAAATGCTGCTCGCGCGCGTGCTCGAAGCCGGCGCCGACGCCGGCCTGCGTCTGGCCGAGCCGGGCGAATTCACCCGCCGCGCCTACCTCAACGACAAGCTCGACCTCGCGCAGGCCGAAGCCGTCGCCGACCTGATCGACGCCTCCACCGAGGCGGCCGCCAAGTCGGCCTCGCAATCGCTGTCGGGCGCATTCTCCAAAGCCATCCAGACCCTGGTCGAGCAGACCATCGGCCTGCGCATGCTGGTCGAAGCGACGCTCGACTTCCCCGAGGAAGAGATCGACTTCCTCGAAAAGTCCGACGCGCGTGGCCAGCTGGCCGTCATCATCGGCTCGCTCGACCACGTGTTCAACCAGGCGGCGCAAGGCGCGCTGCTGCGCGAGGGCCTCAACGTGGTGCTGGTCGGCCAGCCGAACGTCGGCAAGTCCTCGCTGCTCAACGCGCTGGCCGGGGCCGACGTGGCGATCGTCACCCCCATCGCCGGCACCACCCGCGACAAGGTCAGCGAGACCATCCAGATCAACGGCATCCCGCTCAACATCGTCGACACGGCCGGGATCCGCACCATCGACGACGCGGTCGACGTGGTCGAGCGCATCGGCATCGAGCGCACCTGGGGCGAGGTGGGAAAGGCCGACGTCATCCTGCACTTGCTCGACGCCGGACGCGGGCCGACGCTGGCCGATGAACACATCATGCAGGCGTTCCCGAGCGGGGTGCCGGTGATCCGCATCTGGAACAAGATCGACCTGTCCGGACACAAGCCGGCGGTCGACGAGATGAGCGACGCGACGCACGTGTACCTGTCTGCGCACGAGCACCTTGGCATCGACCTGCTGCGCGCCGAGCTGCTGCGCATCGCCGGCTGGCAGCAGACCGGCGAGTCGCTGTACCTGGCGCGCGAGCGGCACCTGATCGCGCTGCGCGCGGCGCGCCAGCACCTCGACCACGCGGCGGCGCACGCCGCACAGAACGATCAGTCGCTCGACCTGTTTGCAGAAGAGCTGCGGCTGGCGCAGGCGCAGCTGTCGAGCATCACCGGCGAGTTCTCGTCGGATGATTTGCTGGGGGTGATTTTCAGCCGGTTCTGTATCGGGAAATAACGTTGAGCCTGGCGGTGTCCAGC
This sequence comes from Massilia sp., assembly GCA_039927975.1. Taxonomy (GTDB): domain Bacteria; phylum Pseudomonadota; class Gammaproteobacteria; order Burkholderiales; family Burkholderiaceae_D; genus JBDSTZ01. The sequence continues at coordinate 1,135 of JBDSTZ010000334.1, forward strand.
ACCGTCTCGCCCGTATTGGCAGCGCACGCGGCGGCGTCGGTGAGCCCGCACCGAATCGGTCGCGCAGCAAAGACAATATAAATCCGTCTGCGTCGATACCGATTATTGTTCTGTGGCAATGCGACGTTGTTTCCCCGATTCAATATAAGGGCTCCTATTCATCACTGGAGACGATATGGCGACCGACGTGTATCTGCAAATCGAACCATCAAGGGCGAGTTGGCTGACTCGGCGCATCAAGGCTGCTGCCTGTCCACCAACAAGTGCGTGTAAGGGGAACGCACCATGGCATCAGATGAAACACTGCGGCCGCCGCAAGATTCGCGTCGATTTTTTATGCTCCCCCAAGGGCCTATGGACTCGGGCTACTACGTCTACGGTAACTTGTATGGGAAGCCGGCAAAGGGAGCATATCAGTACGCCCACCCTCTAGTGATGACGACCATTCTTCGCGTGGCGTTCGAATGGCAGGCAATCGATAAGCGCCGCATGGGCGTAGGCGACATCAGCCTTGCCGGCGGTCCCGTAACGCCGGATCACGCCTCGCACAGAAGTGGTCTAGCGGTGGACATCCGACCGCTTCGCAAAGATGGTCTTGAGGATCCTGTCAAGTGGTGGGAGCGCGAGTACGACAAGGAGGGCACGGCAAAATTGATCAAGCTATTTCGGACATTAGCGCCGGTGGTCACCGTGTTGTTCAATGCACCCGGCATTCCATTCCTGACCAAATATCCGGGTCACGATGACCACTTCCACGTGCGGCTGAAAGGTTGAGATGCGACTATTTACTCTTCCCCGGCTGCTATTAGGGCTGGTATTGGTATTGTCGATTGCCCAAGCCGCCGAGCCGATGAGCGCTTGGAAATCCTTGGGTGGGGCGCTCTATCTCATCCATGGTGGTTCACTCGCTGATCGGCAACTTCCGACCGCGAAGGACAGCAAGCTGTCGATCGCCATTGACGGTCTGGCCGCGAAGGAAATCTTCAGCTCGATCGGGCCGGATTTGCCCGCGACATGTTCGGCTGAGAAGGGCGACCGGGCGCGCCGCAAGAAAGGTGTCACTTGTGTCTTCGCCGCGCAGGACAAGACGGCGAAAGATGGGCCTTACCGGTGTTGGATCGGTATCGACCTCAAGACTGGCGATAGCGTCGGGACCGTGAGCTGTTAGGAGCGTGCTGCTGCCTTTTACTTGCGAGGTGGGCCGGGCGGAAGTGGGGAGGGCCCGGCCCACCTAGCCGCCCGTAGGCCCAATGGCTTTTCGGCCAGTTCATTTGGCCACACCGATTTCGACATCCCCAAAGTCGACCAGGCGCGCATGGTCACGGAAACGATCACGCGCCACCTGTCAACGTTACCGATCCACGGCCGTCCGGAACTGCCTCGGCGTCGCCCCCGTCGCCTTCCTCATGAGTCGCCGCAGCGCCGTGGTGTCGGCGTAACCCACGCGCTCGGCCACCTGCTCCACCGTCATCTTACTGGTCTCCAGCAGCACCCGCGCGCGATTGAGCCGCACGCCTTGCAGCAGCGCCGAGGTGCCGCGCCCGGTCGCCGCCCGCACATGGCGCGCCAGCGTGCGCTCCGCCATCCCGAATTCCGCCGCCAGCGCCGCCACGCTCGGCGCCTCCGGCAGCGCCGCCTCGAAGCGCTTCACCAGCTTCGCCACCAGCGCATTACCGTCCGCCAGCATGGCCGGCACCACAAACTGCGCCTGCGACTGGCGCCCGTCGATCAGCAGCGCGCGCGCGACGGCGTCGGCCAGCGCCGGGCTCAATCGCGTGCGCAGCAAGTAGAGCATCAGATCGGTCTGCGCCAGCGCCGCGCCGGCCGTCACGAGCGCGCCGTCGCAAATGACCATGCGGTCGGCGTCGACCACGCAGCCCGGCTCGCGCTGCCGCAGCAGGGGCGCCAGCCACCACGAGGTGGTCACGCTGCGGTCGGCCAGCAGCCCCGCCGCCTGCAGCAGGAACACGGCCGAACACGACGCCGCCACCACGCCGCCGGCCCGCGCATGCCGGCGCAGCGCATGTGCCGCCAGCGCCGCGTCGGGCCGGGCCAGGCGTTCGTCCAGCGCGCGGCGGTTGTCCAGCCCCAGTCCCGGCACCACCCACACCGAACTGTCGGCGCGCGGCGTTTTCGGCAGCACTTTCGCGTCGATCTTCATGCCGTTGCCCAGCGCGACGACAGGTTCGGTCGACATCACGCGCCAGCGCGGCGTCGCGCAGCCGGCGCGCTCGGCCAGCAAGGCGGCCGCCGCCAGCATGTCCAGCGTGACGGCCACGCTCGATGAATAGGCGCCCGGCAAGACCAGGATGGTGAAATCGTTCATTGGCTGAATAAGCTCGAAAGGTGTCGAAACAGACACTGTGATTGTGTGCTCGTCCGCGGTGTAATACAAGCCCGATACCAGCGAAAGCGAGTCCGTCATGACGACTTATCAAACCCATCGCGGCGCCTGCCATTGCGGCCGTGTCAGCTTTGAATTGCAAGCCAAGATTTCGTATGTGACTTACTGCAATTGCAGCGTATGCCGTTGCATGGGCGCGCTATGGCACGGCGCCTCGGACGATCAGCTGCGCATTCTGACCGGGGAGGCCGAATTGCAGGTGTATCAGTACAACACCATGACGGCGAAGCACTACTTCTGCGCGCATTGCGGCGTGCATCCCTTCAGCCGGCCGCGCGTCGATCCCAGCATCTGGGTGGTCAATGTGCGCTGCATCGAAGCGGTCGATCTGGAGACCTTGCCGGTGCGCCAGTTCGATGGGCAGAACTGGGAAGCGTCCGCCCAGGCGCTGTACGCCAGCCGCGCGCGGAAAGCCTGAAGATATTTATTTGCGAGAACGGTATTTATCGGAGCGGAAGGTCAAGAAACCGCCTCGCCGGTCGCACGCCGGGCGGCGGCGGAGTCGCCGATAAATATCTTAGCGACGCTGCTGTATTGACGTTTGCGCGCCTCACCTCCGATTGGCCTGACCAATATTATGGTAACGTCACCATAAACAACACTTTTATGCTCAAGAGGATCAACCGGGTGACTATTTAGACACCGCTTGTCGTGCAAAGAATGTCCTGTCCTATGATTATTCGGCCCTCAAAAGAAGGGCGCCTAAATAACTATACGGGACTACCTTAATGAAAACGAAGCGCCACAATCACTACAAGCAATCGCCCTTGAAGCCGTCGATGGTCTTCCTCGGCATCATGGCCCTGGTCGCGGCCACCCAGGCCCAGGCCCAGGAAAAAGCCGCCAACGAAGAATCGGTGGTCGTCGTCACCGGCTTTCGCGCCAGTCTCAACAGCGCACTGAGCGTCAAGAAGAACAGCGACGGCATCGTCGATGTCATCAAGGCTGAAGATATCGCCAAATTCCCCGACGCCAACCTGGCCGAATCGCTGCAACGCGTCCCCGGCGTCTCGCTGGCGCGCGGCGACGGCGGCGAAGGCAAGCAGATCACGGTGCGCGGCCTGAACGCGGGCTTTACGCGCGTGCGCATTAACGGCATCGAAGGCGTGACCGCCACCGGCGCCTCCGACATCAACGGCAGCACCAATCGCGGCCGCGCCTTCGACTTTAGCGTGTTCGCCTCCGAACTGTTCAACAGTCTCGAAGTGCGCAAGACCTCCGACGCTTCCATCGAGGAAGGCTCGCTCGGCGCCACGGTCGACCTGCGCACCGCGCGGCCGTTCGACTTCAAGGGCCAGACCTACAGCCAGGGCTTGCAGGAATCCTACAATACGCTGTCGAAAAAGATCGAGCCGCGCCTGACCGCGCTCTACTCGAACCGCTGGGACACCAGCTTCGGCAAGGTCGGCGCGCTGATCTCGGGCGCCTATTCGCGCCGCACCGCGCAGGAGGAAGGCTACGAGGCGGTCGAGCTGCTGAGCGCAAGCGCCGACGGCGGCTTCTGCTCGCCGGCCGGCTTCGCCCCGCAAAACCCGGCCAACAGCGCCGTCAAGGGCATCGACGCGGCCAATTGCGGCTTCGGCGTGCCGCGCACCTCCGACACGGCGGCCTACAACAGCGTGGTCTCGCGCCTCGACAACTACGGCGGCACGGTGGCCTCGCCGCTGGCCGGCTCGGGCGCCTTTGCGCCGCGCATTCCGCGCTATCGCCGCTCGGTCACCCAGTACGAACGCTCGGGCGTGACGGCGTCGGCCCAGTGGCGTCCGGACAGCAAGACCGAGCTCAATCTCGATCTGATGGGCGGCCAGTTCAACAACTACCGTTACGACAACTACATCGAGGCGATCTCCTTCGGCCGCAGCCTGGCGCAGTCGAACGGCAAGCCGCAGAGCTCGATCCTGGCGACCCATTTCAATGACAACGGCAGCTGGGATTACGGCAAATTCAACGCCGTCGATATCCGCACCGAAGGCTTGCTCGACAAATATTCGACGTTGTTCCGCCAGCACGTGCTGTCGGGCCGGCATGATTTCAGCGACCGCCTGCGCGTCGATTTCCTGAGCGGCATTTCGAATTCCGATCTCGACGAACCGATGCGCGCGACGGTGCAGTTCGACCGTCCGAACGTCAACGGTTTTGAATTCGATTTCCGCAACAACCGCGACGTGCCGAAGCTCTCTTTCGGCATGGATGTGACCAATCCCAACTTGTTCACCTTCGCCCCGCAGGAAGCCGACGGCACCTTCCACGGCCAGTTCGTCGGCCGCTACCTGCACACCAAGAACAAGCTGCAGACCAACGCCTTCAACGTCGCCTTCGACATCAACGACAACCTGACCCTGCGCAGCGGCCTGTCGATGCGCAAGAACACCTGGACCAACGTCGAGATCGCGTCCGGCGGCAATGGCCTGACCTTGCCGGCCGGCGTGACGGTCGCCAGCGTGAGCCGCCAGATCGACGGTTTCGGCAAGGGCCTGGGCGGCTCGGGCGTGCCGACCTCATGGGCGGCGGTGGACCTCAACAAGTTCCTGTCGGTGTATGACATCGAATGCCATTGCGCGGCCGTGCCGGGCTCGGAATACAATCTGCTCGGCCAGGTCAACCGCGGTGTCGAGGAAAAGATCAACGCCGTGTTCCTGTCGGCCGACTTCAAGTACGACTTCATGTCGGTGCCACTGCGCGGCAACTTCGGCGTGCGGGCGGCGGAAACCAAGGCGACCTCGTTCGCGCTGGTCAACGCCAACGGCAGCCTGGTGCCGGCCACCATCAGCAACAAGTACCGCGACTACCTGCCGGCCCTGAACGTCACGGCCACGCTGCCGAGGGACGTGCTGGTGCGCTTCTCGGCCGGCAAGACGGTTTCGCGGCCGGAATACACCGACCTGGCGCCGTCGACCTCGCTGTCCTCGCAGAGCCAGACCGTATCGATCGGCAATCCGATGCTCGATCCGATCCGCGCCAAGACCTACGATCTGCAAGCCGAGTGGTACTACGCCAAGAACGCCATGGTGTCGCTGGGCGTGTTTAAAAAGGACATCGGCACCTTCATCCAGGGCGTGTCCGAACGCGCGGTGTTCTCCTCGCTCGGCCTGCCCGATTCGATCCTGCTGGGCGGCGGTTGCAGCATCACCGGCGGCACGCCGGCCTGCGCCACGCTGCCGAGCACGACCGTGGTGGTGAACCGCAAGGTCAACACGCCGGGCGGCCCGCTCAACGGCTTCGAGGCCAACCTGCAGGCGCCGTTCAGCTTCCTGCCGGGCGAGTGGTCGAACTTCGGCTTGCTGGCCAACTACACCCGGGTGAAGTCGAAGATCACCTACATCACCCGGGTCGACAATCCGACCACGGCCGCCAACGAACTGCTGACGCAGCAGGCCGACTTCACCGGCCTCTCGCCGAAAGCCTACAACCTGACGCTGTACTACGAAGATCCGAAGTTCAGCGCGCGCGTATCGGCGGCGCATCGTTCGTCCTACCTGCTCAACGTCCTCGGCGACGTGGCGGGGCACGACTACACGGTGGTCGACGGTTCGACCAATATCGACTTCAGCCTGTCGTACAACCTGACCCCGCAGCTGCGCCTGTCGCTGGAAGGCCAGAACCTGACCGACACGCCGCTGCGCTACGGCCGCGATTCGCAGCGCGACGACACGCTGCTGTACGTGCATTCGGGCCGCACCTTCGTGCTTGGTATGAACGTCAAGTACTGATCGTCGAGCTTGAACTTGGCACGCCTGTTTGCAGCGGGCGTGCCGCGAGGCCGCCTCGCCCCTGACCGGGCGGGGCGGCCTTTTTCGTCAGGGCCGAATCCGGCAAACGCCGGACTGTGCCGCCGCCCGCTCGTCGATATGCTACGATTTTCGTTCGACGACTCCGAGCCAGGCATCCCATGACCATCGCATATCCTCCCTCCCGCGCACGACGCCTGTTCACGCTGGCCTTGCCGGTGTTTGCCTGCACCCTGCTGGCCTCGTGCGCCGGCCTGATCGGTCCGCGCGAGGTCGAGATCCCGCTGAGCAAGTTGCAGGCCGGCGTGGACCGCCGCTTCCCGGTCAGCAACCGCATGCTCGACCTGTTCGACGTGCAGCTGAGCCGGCCGCAGGTGTCGTTGCCGGAAGGCGCCGACCGGGTCGCCATCGCGCTCGACGCTAGCATCGCGCCGCCCTTCGTCAAGCAGTCGTGGACGGGCAGCATGTCGCTGTCGGGCCGGCTGTTCGTCGATGTCGCGCGCGGCGCCGTGTTCATGGGCGAGCCGAAGGTGGACCGCTTCAACATCGACGGTGTCGACGAGGCCCGCCAGCGCCAGTTCACCAAGGTCGCCAATGTGCTGATGGAAAAGGTGGTGCGCGACGTGCCGGTCTACAATTTCAAGATGGAAGACTTGCGCTATGCGGGCGTACAGTTCGTGCCGACCCGTATCCGCACCCGGCCGGACGCGCTGCTGATCCTGCTCGAACCGGCGCGCTGAGGCGCGGGCCGGCGGTTTTTTGCCATGCTGGTATTATTG
>JBDSTZ010000335.1:0-6813 GCA_039927975.1 Massilia sp.
CCGGCAGTCGGTTCGGCCGGCTTCGCCTCGCTGTTCGGCAAGGACGGGGTGCGCGTGCCGACCAGGCTGCGCCAGCTGTCCGACGCCGCCGACCGCGTCACCCGCACCTTCGAGGCGCGCTATGTGCTCGATGGCGAACTGGCCGGCGCGCCGCTCGGCGCCACGGTCTCCATCGAGCTCGCGCAGGGCGGTCCTGCCACGCCTGGCGGGCTGGCGGTGCCGATGGGCGCGCTGTTCGACGCCGGCAAGGGGCCGGGCGTCTGGCTCATCGAAGGCCAGCCGGCCAGGGTCGTATGGCGGCCGGTCATCGTGCAGCGCCTGCTCGACGACGGCGCGCGCGTGACCGGTTCGCTCAAGCGGGGCGACCGGATCGTCGCGCTGGGCGCGCACTTGCTGCGCGAGGGCGAGCAGGTGCGGGTGGCCGGCGATGTCGCCGTGGTCAGTGCGGCTGCCGCAGGCGCCGGAGCGCGGCCATGAGCGCGGGCCGCTTCAACCTGTCGGCGCTGGCGGTGCGCGAGCGCTCGGTCACGCTGTTCCTGATTTGCCTGATCTCGCTGGCGGGCCTGGTGTCCTTCTTCAAGCTGGGCAGGGCGGAAGACCCTGCTTTCACGGTCAAGGTGATGACCGTCGTCACCGCCTGGCCCGGCGCCACCGCGCAGGAGATGCAGGACCAGGTCGCCGAGAAGCTGGAAAAGCGCTTGCAGGAATTGCGCTGGTACGAGCGCAGCGAGACCTACACGCGGCCCGGCCTGGCCTTCACGACGCTGACCCTGCTCGACAGCACGCCGCCGGCCGAAGTGCAGGAACAGTTCTACCAGGCCCGCAAGAAGGTCGGCGACGAAGCGGCCAACCTGCCGGCCGGGGTGATCGGACCGATGGTCAACGACGAATATGCCGATGTCAGCTTCGCCCTGTTCGCCCTCAAGGCCAAGGGCGAGCCGCAGCGCCTGCTGGTGCGCGACGCCGAAGTGCTGCGCCAGCGCCTGTTGCGGGTGGCCGGCGTCAAGAAGGTCAACATCGTCGGCGAGCAGGCCGAACGCATCGAGGTCGAATTTTCGCATGAGCGCCTGGCGACGCTGGGCGTGAGCCCGCAGGACGTGTTCGCCGCGCTGCATAACCAGAACGTGCTGACGCCGGCCGGCGCGGTCGAGACGCGCGGCCCGCAAGTGTCGATCCGCCTCGACGGCGCCTTCGACGGCTTGCAGAAGATCCGCGACACCCCGGTGGTGGCGCAAGGCCGCAGCTTCAAGCTGTCGGACATCGCTACCATCAAGCGCGGCTACGAGGACCCGGCCACCGTCATCATCCGCAACGGCGGCGAGCCGGCCCTGCTGTTGGGCATCGTGATGCGCGACGGTTGGAACGGGCTCGATCTGGGCAAGGCGCTCGACCAGGAGCTGGGGGCGATCAACACCGAGCTGCCGCTGGGCATGCGCCTGTCGAAGGTCACCGACCAGGCCGTCAATATCGCTTCCTCGGTCGATGAATTCATGGTCAAGTTCTTCGCCGCGCTGCTGGTGGTGATGATCGTCTGCTTCGTCAGCATGGGCTGGCGGGTCGGCATCGTGGTCGCCGCCGCCGTGCCGCTGACCCTGGCCGCCGTGTTCATCGTGATGGCCGCCACCGGCAAGAATTTCGACCGCATCACCTTGGGCTCGCTGATTCTCGGCCTCGGCCTCCTGGTCGACGACGCCATCATCGCCATCGAAATGATGGTGGTGAAGTTGGAGGAGGGCTACGGCCGCATCGCCGCTTCCGGCTACGCCTGGAGCCACACGGCCGCGCCGATGCTCTCGGGGACCCTGGTCACCGCGGTCGGCTTCATGCCCAACGGCTTTGCCCATTCCGCCGCCGGCGAGTACACCAGCAATATGTTCTGGATTGTCGGCGTCGCCCTGATCGCGTCCTGGGTGGTGGCGGTGGTGTTCACGCCTTACCTCGGGGTCAAGCTGCTGCCCGAACTGAAAAAAGTCGAGGGCGGCCACGACGCGCTGTACGCCACGCCGCGCTATCAGAAATTCCGCCGCCTGCTGGGACGCGTCATCGCCCGCAAGTGGCTCGTTGCGGCCACCGTGGCCGGCCTGTTCGTGCTGGCCGTGCTGGGCATGGCGGTCGTCAAGAAGCAGTTTTTCCCGATCTCGGACCGTCCTGAAGTGCTGGTCGAGCTGCAGATGCCGTATGGCTCGTCGATCGTCCAGACCAGCGCCGCCGCCGCCAAGGTCGAGGCCTGGCTGGCCACCCAGGCCGAAGCAAAAATCGTCACCGGCTACGTCGGCCAGGGCGCGCCGCGCTTCTACCTGGCGATGGGACCGGAACTGCCCGACCCGTCGTTCGCCAAGATCGTCATCCGCACCGACAGCCAGGAGCAGCGCGAAGCCTTGAAGCTGCGGCTGCGCAAGGCGGTCGCCGAGGGCCTCGCGCCGGAAGCGCGGGTGCGCGTCACCCAGCTCGTGTTCGGGCCGTATTCGCCGTTCCCGGTCGCCTACCGGGTCAGCGGTCCCGATGCGGACAAGCTGCGCCAGATCGCCGCCGAGGTCCAGCAAGTGATGGATCGCAGTCCCCTGATGCGGACCGTGAACACCGATTGGGGCACGCGCATTCCGACCATGCACTTCACCTTGCAGCAGGACCGCTTGCAAGCGGTCGGCTTGAGTTCGAGCGCGGTGGCGCAGCAACTGCAGTTTCTGCTCAGCGGGGTGCCGCTGACCGCCGTGCGCGAAGACATTCGCACCGTGCAAGTAATCGCGCGCGCCGCCGGCGACATCCGGCGCGACCCGGCCAGGATCGAGGACTTCACGCTGGTGGGCGCCAACGGCCAGCGCGTGCCGCTGTCGCAGCTGGGCAGCTTCGACGTGCGGGCGGAAGAGCCGATCCTGCGCCGGCGCGACCGCGTGCCGACCATCACCGTGCGCGGCGATATCGCCGAGGGCGCGCAGCCGCCCGACGTCTCGGCCGCCATCAGCGCGCAGCTGCAGCCGCTGATCGCCAAACTGCCGGTCGGCTACCATATCGATGAGGCCGGCTCGATCGAAGAGTCGGGCGAGGCGACCACGGCGATGTTGCCGCTGTTTCCCATCATGCTGGCGATCACCCTGATCATCATCATCTTTCAGGTGCGCTCGATCTCGGCGATGGTGATGGTCTTCCTGACCAGCCCGCTGGGCCTGATCGGCGTGGTGCCGACCTTGATCCTGTTCCAACAGCCGTTCGGCATTAACGCCCTGGTCGGGCTGATTGCGCTGTCGGGCATCCTGATGCGCAACACACTGATCCTGATCGGCCAGATCCACCACAACGAGCAGGCCGGTCTCGACCCTTTCCACGCGCTGGTCGAAGCGACCGTGCAGCGTTCGCGGCCGGTGGTGCTGACCGCGCTGGCGGCCATGCTGGCCTTCATTCCGCTGACCCACTCGGTGTTCTGGGGCACGCTCGCCTACACCCTGATCGGCGGCACCTTCGCCGGCACGGTGCTCACGCTGGTGTTCCTGCCGGCTATGTATTCGATCTGGTTCAAGATTCGCGCGAGCGACCAGGCCGGCGCGGCGCTTGAGGCGGTGCCGGCGCACGCCGGGGTCGAGCGGACCGCGTCGATGCGCGCGGTCTGAGGCGGCCAGAGAGGGGGGCGTCGCCGCAGGCGGCCCCCGGCCATGAAAAAACCCCAGACGGTTGCTTAACCGGCTGGGGTTTTTTCATGGCCGTTCGCGCTTATCGGGCGTGTCCGGACCGCCTCAATTGCGGCGGCGGTCGGTGTAGACGAGGGTGCGGATCGCCACTTCGGCCGGCACGTTCATGGCCGACAGAAACTCGGCGGCCCGTTTCAGGCCGACGCTGGGGATCGACGCGATGGCCTGGTTGACCACGTCGCGGGTGCGGAAATCGGTGCGCGGATGCTTGATGTCGTGGCGGTTCGGTGCAGCTGGCTTGTTGTTCATGGTTTATCTCTTGGTTGGCCTGGTCTCGTACCCGTAGCCTGACCTCTGCGGATCGTTCACGTTGTACAACGCATAATAAACGATTTCTGTTTGATAAGGTGAATTTTGGCGCCAAATCTCACCAATTATTTCATCCTAACGCAACAAGGTGGTCGTGCGGCGCACCCATGCCCATGATCGGCAGACTGCGGTGTTCGCGCAGCAGCTGCTCGAATTGTTCGGCGTCGAGCGGACGGCTAAAGAAGTAGCCCTGCATCTCGTCGCAGCCCTGGCGCCGCAGGTAGTCGAGCTGGGCTTCGGTCTCCACGCCCTCGGCGATCACCGACAGTTTGAGGTTGTGGGCCAGCGCGATGATCGAGGCGACGATCGCGGCGTCGTTGACGTCGTGCGAGATGTCGGCGACGAAGGAGCGGTCGATCTTGAGCACGTCGATCGGGAAGCGGCTCAGGTAGGACAGGCTCGAATAGCCGGTGCCGAAGTCGTCGATCGACAGGTTCACGCCGAGCGTTTTCATATTGTGCAGCAGCTCGACGGCCAGGTTGACGTCGCTCATGAACAGGCTCTCGGTCAGTTCGATGTCGAGCGATTCGGGCGGCAGGCCGCTCGCGCCCAGCACGGCGGCGATGTCGGCGATCAGGTTGGGCGCGCCGAACTGGCGCGCCGACAGGTTCACCGCCACCCGCAGCTTGCCAAGGCCGGCGTCCTGCCAGGCCTTGGTCTGCATGCAGGCGGTGCGCATGACCCAGGCGCCGATCGGCACGATCAGGCCGGTCTCCTCGGCGACCCCGATGAAGCGCACCGGCGAGACCATGCCAAGCTCCGGATGGCGCCAGCGGATAAGCGCCTCCATGCCGACGATCTGGCCGCTGGCCAGGTTCACCTGCGGCTGGTAGTGCAGCACGAATTCATTGCGTTCGAGCGCGTTGCGCAGCGCGCTTTCAATCCGCACCCGCTCGAGCGCTTCCTCGTTCATGGCCGGCGTGTAGAACTGGAAGTTGTTGCGGCCGAGCTTTTTGGCGCGGTACATGGCGATGTCGGCGTGCTCGATCAGGCTGTCGGCCGGCGCGCCGTCGGTCGGATACACCGCCACCCCGATGCTGCAGGTGACGAAAAATTCTTTGCTGCCCAACATGACCGGCTGGGCCACCGAATCCATCAGGCGCTGCACCACGTCGAGCGAGAGCACCTCGTCCTCGTACTGGGTGAGAATGACGACGAATTCGTCGCCCGACAGGCGCGCCACGGTGTCGGTGTCGCGCAGCGCGTTGCGCAGGCGCGCCGCGACCGTCACCAGCAGCACGTCGCCGGCCTTGTGGCCCATGCTGTCGTTGACGAATTTGAAGCGGTCCAGGTCGATCAGCATCACCCACACCGCGCGCGAACAGCGCTCGGAATAGGCGACCGCCTGTTCGAGCCGGTCCTGCAGCAGGCTGCGGTTCGGCAGCCCGGTCAGCACGTCGTGCTGGGCCACGTGGTGGATGCGCTGCTCGCTCAGTTTGCGCGCGGTGATGTCGGTGCCGGTGCCGCGGTAGCCGCGAAAGGCGCCGTGCTCGTCGAAGATCGGTTCGCCGTTGACGCAGAACCAGCGGGTGCCGCCGTCGGCGTCGCGCGCAGCGTACTCGAAGTTGGTGAAAGGCCGGCGCGCCTGCAGGTCGGCGATGTGGGCGCGGCCTTGCTCGGTCTCTTCCATCCCCGGCACGGTGTCCCAGCGCGTCTTGCCGATCATCGAGGAGGCGCCGTCGCCGGTTTTCTGGTCGAAGCCGCCGGTGATGTCGACAAAGCGCAAGTCCGCGTCCTGCTCCCAGTACCAGTCGGACGACATCGACACCAGCTGGCGGAAGCGCTGCTCGCTTTGCTGCAGCGCCTTTTCGGTCTGCTCGCGGTCGATCACGTCGTCGATCAGGCGTTGGTTCGACAGTTTCAGGTCGGCCGTGCGCTGGTTCACCAGCAGCTGGATGCGGCGCGAACGCTGCACCATGGTTTGCACGAAGGCGGCCATCAGCAGGGAAAAGAGCACGCCGGCGACCAGGATCGACAGCGAGCCCAGATGGTCGGGCAGGAAGGGGCGCGGCGCCGCGCTGATGTCGATCTGCCAGTCCTGGCCGGCCACATTCAGCGGACGCAACTGGCGCCGGTTGAAATCCGGCCACAGCCACTGCGGCAGCGCCGCGCTCCTCGGCGCGGCGGCGGGCGTGGCGCTCGTCGCGGCCGCGTTGGCGCTGCGGTAGATCAGCTGGCGCTTGCCGCCGCGTTCGCCGGCGTAGACGGCGACGATCACGCTGCGGTCCTCCAGCAGGCCGGCCTGGCGCAGGATGATGTCGATCAGCTGGCCGGCGCGCATGATGACGGCGGTGTCGCCCACCAGCGCCGCCTCCCGTTCGGCCACGCTGCCGAGCGGGGCGCCGCGCCGGTACACCGGCATGATCACCTCGAAGCCATTCAAGGGCTGGGCGTCCTGCGCCAGGGTGAGCATGGCAGTCGCGCTTGCCTCGCCGCTGGCGCTGGCGCGCGCCAGCGTCTCCATCACTTCGGTATTGGGCGAGACGTTCAGGCCCAGCGCCGCCTCGTTGCCGCGCAGCGGTTCAATGTAGTCGACGACGCTGTAGCGCTCGCGCGGCGGCGCCGGGCGCCGGCCGGCGCTCGACATCTCGGTCAATACGGTGCCCGGCAGGACGGTGTCCAATTCGGCTTCGAGCGCGGCGCGTTCGTCGCCGCGCACCAGGCGGTGGAAAGTGAAGGCCTGGATGAAGGGGTAGCGCGCCGCCAGCGGCGCGGTGAAGTCGCGGAACTGTTCACGCGTGACCGGCGCGACCGCGTGGAACAGGCGGTTGGTGATGGTGAGCACTTCGACCGCTTCGTTGACGCCCTGGCCGACCGCCGC
>JBDSTZ010000336.1:0-2552 GCA_039927975.1 Massilia sp.
ACCGAAGCTCTGTTCGAAGTGCTGTACCCGCATTATTTGCGCCCGTTTCCATCGTGCTCGATCGCGCGCATGGACTTCAGCGGCGCCGCGGCCCAGCTCACCACCGCCAGCGTGATCGCGCGCGGCACCCAGCTGACCACGCGGCCGGTGCGCGGCGCCGCCTGCACCTTCCGCACCGCCTACCCGGTGACGGTGGCGCCCTTGAGCCTGTCGGCGGCCTCGTTCGCCGCCATTATCGACGCGCCCGACGCGGTGCAGACGCCGCCCGGCGCGACGTCGAGCGTGAGCCTGACCATCGCCTGCAGCGCGGAGCAGGTGACCATCGCCCAGCTCGGCCTGACGACGCTGCGGGTGTTTATCGATGGCGAGCCGTCGTTTTGCGCGGCGCTGCGCGACGCGCTGTTTACCCGCGCGGTCGCCGCCTACGCCGAGGCCGACGGCAACGGCCGCTGGCTGCGGCTGCCGGCGATCCCGGTCAACGCGGCCGGCTTTGGCGAAGACGAATCGCTGATCGATTTTCCGGCCCGCTCGCACGAGGCTTACCGCCTGCTGACCGAATACTTCTGCTTCCCCGAGAAGTTCAATTTCTTCGACATCGACCTGAAAGCCCTGGGCAGCGTGCTGCCGAGCGGCGCCAAATCGATCACCCTGCACCTGGCGCTGTCGGGCATGCGCACCGACTCGAACACAGCACGCATGCTCGGCACCCTGTCGACCAACAACGTGCTGCTTGGCTGCACGCCGGTGGTGAACCTGTTCCGCCAGCGCGGCGAGCCGATTCGCCTGACCCACACCGCCGCCAGCTATCCGGTGCTGGCCGACGCGCGCCGCGCGTTTGCCTACGAAGTGCAGGCGATCGACTCGGTCAAGCTGGTACGCCAGACCCCGCAGGGTGAATCGGTGGTGCAGTTTCGCCCCTTCTATTCGCTCAAGCACGGCCAGACGCCGGAAAAGAGCGGGCATTACTGGGTCATGCGGCGCGACGAAACGCTGGCCGAGAAAAGCCCCGGCTTCGAGACCCAGATCTCGATCGTCAACATCGACTTCGACCCGGCGGCGGTGGAGACCGACACCCTGAGCCTGGAGCTGACCTGCACCAACCGCGACCTGCCGGCGCAGCTGGCGTACGGCCTGCGCGGCGGCGACCTGTTTCTGGAAGGCGGCTCCAGCGTGCGCTCGATCAGCTTCCTGCGCAAGCCGACCGCCTCGCACCGCTTCGAGCGCGGGCGCGGCGCGCACTGGCGCCTGATTTCGCACCTCTCGCTCAACCACCTGTCGCTGGCCGACGGCGGCCTCGAAGCCTTCCGCGAGATGCTCACGCTGTACGACTTGCCGCGCTCGCCGTCGTCGCAGCGCCAGATCGGCGGCATTTCGGCCATCACCCACAAGGCGGCCAACGCCTGGCTGCCGGGGAACCCGTTCGCCTGCCTGGTGCGCGGTGTCGAGGTGCGCCTGACGATCGACGAGGAAGCCTTTGTCGGCAGTGGCATCCACGGCTTTGCCCACGTCATCGAACGCTTTCTCGGCCTGTACGTGCATGCCAACAGCTTCACCCAACTGGTGATCGTGTCACATAAAACCGGAGAAGAATTATTGAAATGCTCGCCACGAAGCGGCGATTTGAGCCTGCTGTAATCGAGCGCCTGTTCGCGCAGCCGTACCGCTTCGATTACTTCCAGGCGGTGCGCATGCTCGAGCTTTGGCTCAAGCGCCATGGCACGCCGCAGCAGGGCTTGGTCGCCAATTTCCTGCGTTTTCAGAACTCGACCTCGCTCAATTTCCCGGCCAGTCAGCTCGAATCGATGCAGCCGGAGCCGCGCGAGCTGGCGCGCGACGCGCGTTCGCTGGGCGCCGCGCTGCAATCGGCCAGCCTCAAATATATTCGCATCACCCCGGCCTTCATGGGCCTGTTGGGCGGCAATGGCGCGCTGCCGGCGCACTACACCGAGAGCATCGCCGCGCACGTGCTGTACGAAAAAGACGAGGGGCCGCGCGCCTTTCTCGACACTTTTTCGAACCGCTCGCTGGCGCTGTTTTATGAGGCCTGGCGCAAGTACCGGCTCGAACTGAAGTACCAGGTCGACGGCAAGGACAGCTTCCTGCCGCTGCTGCTGTCGCTGGCGGGCCTGGGCAACGAGGCGCTGCGCCAGCGCCTGACCGATGAAGACGGCGGCGGCGTGCTGGACGAGTCGATCGGCTACTTCGCCGCCGCGATGCGCCAGCGGCCCGCGTCGGCGGTGCAGATATCGCGCGTGCTGGCCGAGTATTTCGGCCAGCCGGTGAAGGCCGAACAGTTCATCGGCTGCTGGTACGACGTGCCGGCCGGGCAGCAAACCACGCTGGGCGGCGCCAACGCCATGCTCGGCGCCGGCGCCATGGCCGGCGCGCGCGTGTGGCAGCGCGACCTGCGCCTGCGGCTGGTGATCGGGCCCTTGTCGCGCGCCAGTTTCGAGGCATTTCTGCCGGGTGGACGAAAGGCACGCGCGCTCAAGAGCATGTTGACGATGTTTACCGGCGTCTCGCTCGAATACGAGGTGCAGCTGATCCTGCGC
>JBDSTZ010000337.1:0-4030 GCA_039927975.1 Massilia sp.
CGGGAGCGATGCCGAGCAGCTGGGAAAAGTTGGCGACCAGCGCGCGCACCTTGTCGGCACCGGCCTCGTCGTCCTGCCACAGCGAATCGGCGCAATGCGAGGACATGGTCGACACCGCGGCCAGCCAGTCCTCGTCGCTGCACGGCGCGCTGTCGGCGCCCGGTTCGATGCGGCGCATGCCGTCGATCAGCCGCTTCGGCAGGGCCCAGTGTTCGGCCGCCGCGCTGCCGATCGCTTCCATCGTCAGGCCCAGCACCTCGGGCGCGACGCGGTCTTCGCCGCCGGCGCCGCCTTGCTGCTGCAGGCGGGCCCACGCTTCTGGCATGTAGAACGTGACCATCATGCGGCCGAGCGCGTGGAGCATGGCGCAGACCACCGCTTCTTCCGGATCGCGGCCGGCGGCGGCGCCGGCGACGACCTGCTGGGCGACGATCCCGGCCAGCACGGCCTTTTCCATTTCAATGTGGGCGATCGAGGGATCGGGCGAGGCGTGCGAGATTTCTTCGATCAGCTTGAGGCCCAGCGCGAGGTGGCCGATGGTGTCGCTGCCGAGCACCAGGATCGCTTTCGACACGGTGTTGATGCGTTGGCCGAAGGCCGAATACATGCCGCTGTTGGCCAGCTTGAGGACCTTCTGGGTCAGCACCGGGTCCGACAGGACCGCGTTCGCCATATTGAATTCGCTCTCTTCCTCGCCGCGCATGGCGCCGAGAATGGCGGTGATCGCCTTGGTGAAGCCGGGCATGTCGCCGCGCTGGCGGATGCGTTCCCACAGCAGGGCGAGGGTGGCCTCGGCGCTCGGCGCAAGCTCGTCGACGGCGCCGCTCATAGCAGCCCCGCCTGCAGCTCGGCCGGCAGCAGGTTGACGTACAGGTTTTCCTTCAAGGCGACCATGGCGACGTGGGCCGGCATCGGTTTGCCGGTCAGGTAGCCCTGGATGTACTGGCAGCCGCGTTGTTCGAGGAAGGCCAGTTGCGGCTCGGTTTCGACGCCTTCGGCCACCACCGACAGATTCAGGTGTTTGGCCAGGTCGAGCACGGCGTTGCAGATCGCGCCATCCTTCTGCGATTCGGGCAGATCCTTGATGAACGCGCGGTCGACCTTGAGCACCGAAATCGGAAAGCGCTTGAGGTAAGCCAGCGAGGAGTAGCCGATGCCGAAGTCGTCGATGGCGATGCGCGCTTTGCGCTCGGTCATTTTGGCGAGGATGGTTTCGGCGTGCGCCGGATCGATCATCAGGGTTCCTTCTGTAATTTCGAGCACCAGCTGCTCGCCGCGCAGTCCTGAAATGGCGATGGCGTCATCGAGCACATTAAGGAAGGAATCGCTGCGGAACTGGCGTGGGCTGATGTTAACCGAGATGTAGAGTTCGCGCTTGGCGACTTCTTCAAAATGCTTGAGCTGGACGCAGGCCGACTTGAGGGCCCAGGCGCCGAGCAGGTTGATGAGGCCATTGGTTTCGGCGATCGGAATGAAGCGCATCGGCGGCACCATGCCGAGGGTCGGGTGCTTCCAGCGCATCAGCGTTTCGAAACCCTGGATCTGGCGCGTGCTGGCGTCGACGATGGGCTGGTAGTAGAGCATGAATTCGCCCTCGCGCACCGCCTGGAACATGGCCGCTTCGAGCGAGATATCCTGCTCGGGCGGTCCGCTCGGATGGGCGCTGTAGATCACGCAGCGGGCCTTTCCGGTCTCCTTGGCGCGCGACATGGCGGCGTCGGCCAGCGCGACCAGGCGCACTTCGTCCTCGGCGTGCTGCGGGTAGATCGCGATGCCGACCGAGGCGCCCAGGTAGATGGTGTGGCCGTCGACTTCGAACGGCGCCTGCAGGCAGGCCAGCAAGCGCCCGGTGACCAGCTTGATCTGGGCTTCGGTGTGGGTGCCCGGCAGGACCGCGACGAATTCGTCGCCGCCGACCCGCGCCAGGGTGTCGCTGTCGCGCAGCGTCTTGCGCAGGCGCGCGGCGGCCATCTTGAGTACGGTGTCGCCGATCGGCAGGCCAAGGCCGTCGTTGATGCGTTTGAAGCCGTCCAGGCCGACGGTGGCGACTGAAAAGAACTGGCCCGAGCGGCGCGCCTGGGCGATCACCATGCGGATCCGGTCCGACAGCAGCAGGCGGTTGGGCAGTTCGGTCAGCGCGTCGTGGGTGGCCATGTGGCGCAGCCGGTCTTCGGTGGCGCGCTGCGAGGACATGTCGCGGCCGACCACCAGGATCTCGTCGGTGCCGCCGGTGGTGGCAAAGCGCGACAGGCGCAGATCGAACCAGATATCGATTTCAGCGGCGCGAAAGCGCACTTCAATTTGGGTCGGGGCGGTGCCCGTCATGGCGACGATGGCGTCGCGCAGCACGGCGTGGTCGGCATCGGTGACGAGGGTGGCCAGCATGACGCCGCCCAGCTCGGAGGTTTGCTTGATCAGCGCGCGCGCGCGGCGGCTGGAAAACAGGATGCGCCCAGCCTGGTCGAGACGGAATACAAGGTCGCCTGCCGCCTCCAGCAGATGCTCCAGGCCGCGCTGGATGTCGTGCTGGTCTTGTACAGATAGTAAACTGGAATGCATTGTTTGAATTTTTGACTCTCTATCGTTTTCATGCAACCACCACGAACGCACAAACATCCGTGCACTTTCGCTTAGCAATGCAAGTTTACCAAACTACTACGGAATGTATCACCGAAAGATGCCTCAGTGCATTAAAAAACCCACGCAAGTGTGTGATTGATATGAAATTGATGTAGCGCAGACAATCGTGTCTCTAAAAAATGACGACGGCTTGCCGCATCGATAACTTTGCGCAAGTCCCTAGCGTCAAGAGTGTTGTAATGACATTGTTCTGCCGAGGTGAGGAAGTGAGCGGCTTGCGGCACGATTGAGGCGCGCCGCGCCCGCCACGCCTGTTCATCGCGCTAACATGGAGTTTGCCGCCGCCGGAGTCCGCCCATGCCATCATTCGACACCCATCACGTCTTCAACCAGGCGCCGCCGTTCGCCGACGTCAACCTGTTCGATGCCGATCGCGCCTTGCAGGAAGCGCTCGCGCGCGAAGGCGCGGCGTGGGCGGCGCCCGAACTGCGCCGGCTAGGCGCCACGCTCGGCAGCGCGGCCATGCAGGAGCTGGCGCGGCTGGCCAACGCCCATCCGCCGCAGCTGGTCGGTTTCGACCGCAATGGCCGGCGCATCGACGAGGTCGAATTCCATCCGGCCTGGCACAGCCTGATGTCACTGATGATCGGCGCCGGCGCCCACTCCGCGCCGTGGGAGGGCGGGCAGCGCGGCGCCCAGGTCGCGCGCGCGGCCCAGTACCTGCTGTTTGGCCAGCTCGAAAACGGCGCCCAGTGTCCGGTCACCATGACCTACGCCTCGGTGCCGGCGCTGCGCCAGGCCGGCGCGCTGGGCGCGGCCTGGCTGCCGAAAGTGCTCTCGCGCGAGTACGATCCGCGCGCGCTGCCGATCGCGCAAAAACGCGGCGCCCTGATCGGCATGGGCATGACCGAAAAACAGGGCGGCAGCGATGTGCGCGCCAACACCACGCGGGCCACGCCGCTGGCGCCGGACGAGGCCAGGGCCCGGCTCGGCGAGGCAGGCGAGGGCGCCTGGGAGATCATCGGCCACAAGTGGTTTTTCTCGGTGCCGCAATCGGACGCCCACCTGATCCTGGCGCAGACCGACGACGAGGGCAGCGCCGGCCTGTCGTGTTTTTTGGTGCCGCGCATCCTGGCCGACGGCAGCCGCAACGCGATCCGCGTCCAGCGCCTCAAGGATAAGGTGGGCAACCGCTCGAACGCCTCGTCCGAGGTTGAATTTTGCGGCGCGCTTGGCTGGCTGGTGGGCGCGCAGGGACGCGGCATTCCGACCATCCTTGAAATGGGCAGCCACACCCGGCTCGACTGTGTGCTCGGCAGCGCCGGCATCATGCGCGCCGCGCTGACCCACGCGTTGTACCACGCGCGCCATCGGCAAGCCTTCGGCCGCGCGCTTGCCGATCAGCCGCTGATGCAGAACGTGCTGGCCGACCTGGCGCTTGAATCGGAGG
>JBDSTZ010000338.1:0-2887 GCA_039927975.1 Massilia sp.
GATCAGCAGCATGAGGATGGCCAGGCCGAACACGATGTCGCTGGAACGCTTGATGGCGCTGTTGAGGCCCATGAAGGGGGTTTCGCAGATGGCGATGACGGGCATGCCGCCGACGTTGTCGAAGCGCGCCTGCATCAGGTCGAAAATGTAGATGTCGGGCAGGAAGTAGACCGAGGCGGTGGTGTCTTGCAGCTCGTCGATCAGCTTGCGGATGCGCGGCTGGGCCGAGATCGGCTGGCTGATGAAGATCATCTTGATGTTGTGCTCACGCACATAAGCCGGAATCTCGGTCATCTTGCCGAGCATCGGATGGTCGAGGCCGAGCGGGTGGCGGTCGTCGGTGCGGTCGTCGAAATAGCCGTGCATTTGCATGAACAGGTTCGGATGGCGGTCGCAGATGGTGGCGAAGCGGGTGCCGACATCGTTGGCGCCGATCACCACCACCGAGCGCACCTCGCTGCTCTTTTCCGGACGGCCGGCGGCACGCCGCACGGCGATGTGGCAGGCCAGCAAAGTGATCGGCGTGGCGACGAACCAGGCCAGCACCACGCGTTCGTCGTAGTAATAGGTCAGGCCGCTGGCCGAGCCGAGAAACAGCAACACGGCGATGGTCAGGCACCAGCCGAACACGGTGTCGCGTGCGTAGGCGAGCATGCGGCCGCTGCGCCAGGTGCGGTAGGGGTCGATGTGCTGGTAGACCGCCGACGAGATGAAGAAGGCGAGGATCATGAGCACCAGCGAATAGCCGGAAAACGGCTCGTGGAACAGCATCGAGGACAGGTAGAGGGTGCCCATGATGATCAGCGGGTCGAGCACGCGCTGGAAAAACGAGATGAGCGGAATGTCGTTGACCGTCATGATGGCTGGCCGCGCTTAAAACTGCGCGCTGGCATTGAAGGTCACGCTGTTGGAAGTGAAGCTGCCGGTGCCAAGCGTGACCGAGCCGCTGCGCGACTGGTGCACCAGCGCCGCGCTCAGCTTGACGGTGAGGCTTGGGGTGTAGCTCGCGCCCAGGCTGGCCGAGCGGATCGCGTCCTTGAGGCTGGCGCCGGAAAGCGGCAGCAGGCGGGCGTTGTAGGCACGCCGCTCGGCGCTGGCGGTGGCCTCGATGCGCAGCTTGGCGCCCGCCTCGTAGGTGGCGCCGATGCTGGCGCCCTTGTTGAGCGTGTAGTTGACGTAGACGCTTTCGATGGGCGCGAACTCGCGCCACAGCGCCGCGTTGTAGCTGAGCCGGCCGCGCGGCTTGTGGTCGGCGCTGAGGCGGCCATTGACGCCGCTGGTGGTGCCGCCCAGTGTGGGCTGATTGCGACGCACCCAGCCGGCCAGCACTTGCACATTGGTGCTGCCGCTGGCGATCCAGTGGATGCGGGCCTTGACTTCGTCCTGGTCGTAATTGTCGCTGACCAGCTCGGCGCCGCGCGGACGCGGGGTCGGGTAGCTGCCCTTGAGCTTGCGCAGCACCAGGCCGACCGTGCTGCCGCTCGGCGGCAGGTAGTCGAGCCCGAGCTCGTGGGCGTCCTCGATGCGGTTGTTGTAGCGCTGGCTGCCCAGCTCATAGGTGAACTTGTCGCGCGTGGCCGCCGCGCGCGCCTGCCAGCTCGAATGGAAGCGCCAGCCGCCGTCGAAGAACAGGCGGCGTTGGCGGCGCAGGTTGCGCTCGTCGCTGCGGAAATCGGTGTACGGCGCGAGGGTCTGGTTGTAGCTGGCGCCCAGCAAGCCGTCGAGATGATTGCCGATTTGCCAGTTCCAATTGGCCAGCACATCCTGGCCGTCGTAATCGAGCTGCTCGAAATGGCTGAACTTGACGCGGGAAAGTTTGAGCTGGCCGTTCAGGCGCTGGCGGCTGTAGGTATGGTCGAACAGCAGTCCGGCTTCGGCGGTGGTGAAGGTATCGCCGTACTGGTTGCCGAATGGCGGCGCGCCTTCGGGCACGCGCAGGAGGTTGTCGTCATGACTGAAAGAGAGCGCGGCGTAGGGATGGAGGGCGTCGCTCTGGCCGGCGTGGGCCGGCGCGCCGACGGCGGCAAATATCAGACCCAGCGACAGGGCGGGCGCCGCACGCAATGCGCCGCGCACGCTGCCAACCGGGGACATTCGCCTGAGCTTCGGAATCAACATGGTCATTTTTTTCTTTGAAAGCCATTCGCCAAAAAAAAACGCTGCTGCCCGCCGCCCGCATGCGCGACGCCTGCCCTACCAGTACGACCAGTTGCCGGTCCAGACCACCCATGCCGCAAGGCAACCATTCGTCACAGCATGGGCCAGGATGGGCGACCAGAGTGTGCGATGGCGCATATACAGGCCACAATATGCGGCGCCTGCCACAATGCCCGCCAACCAAAGGTTATGCTCGAAGCCGAAGAGCACGGACGTAAAAACGAAGCTTTTGATGCTTGCTTGAGATGGCTCAACCGCTTGGAACTCCGCCGCAACAATCCAGCGCATCAAGAAAGAGCGCCAGAACAATTCTTCCATTACGGGCACGACCAGGGCGGCGCCGGCGATGCGCATGGCGATCAGCGTCCAGTCGAGCCGGCCTTCGTTGAGGGGATTAAAACCACTGGCGTGGCCGATGATCATCCAGTCGGCCTTGAGGCTGACCCACAGCAGCAGCACCAGCAGGCCGACGGCGATGGCGCTGAGCGCGGCGGCGGGCGCCATGCGCGGCGCGCGCAACTCGTCGTACTGGCGCCAGCAGGCGGCCAAGACCAGCGACACGGCGGCGATCTTGACACCGTACAGCCAGCGCAGGCCGGACGGATCGAGGCCGGCGCGCTCGAGCATGTCGAGCACGAAGACGAACAGCATGTAGGTGGCGAACGGCAAAATCCGCGCCCAGGATGCGCGGTTGAGGAGGGACGCCGGCGGCGCGGCGCTGGCGGCATCT
>JBDSTZ010000339.1:0-7537 GCA_039927975.1 Massilia sp.
TGCCCAACTCGGCCGGATGGGTGAGCATGAATCCGCCGCGCTCGTTCTGGTTGACCGCGCGCTACGAGTTGTAGCGTTGCGGGGTGGGCGGCGCCGGCAAGGCGCCGTCCCACTGCCGGCGTGCCGAGGTTTGCCCCTGCGGGCCTTGTCGCCGGTGGCAAGGCCGGGCGGACGCTGGTCGTCCGCGCCGCCGCGCCGTGGCCGGGCTTCCAGTCCCGGCTATTTACGTGCCAGCCAATCCTTCGGCACCGGCACGATACAGATATTCATCGACCGCCCGTCGGCCGACAGCATCGCCGACTGGATCTCGATCTTGGTGCCGTCGGCGTTGAACGTCGGGTGCACATGGTCGGCCGCCGTCGGCTTGTGGCCGGTGGTGAGCATCTTCATCTCGTGGGCGTTGCGGTCGATCAGGAACAGGCTGCGGCTGAAATCGTCGCCCACCGCCCAGCGGCCGTCGCTCGACCCATGCACGTGCCACAAGCCGCTGCCCGACGGCGTCTGGCCGACGATGGTCATTTCGCGCGTGCGCAGATTGACGATCGCCAGGCCGCTCGGCTTCTCGCGGGTGCCGCTCGCGCCCCAGCCCTGGTCCTGGCCCGGATTGGCGCCGCCGACATCGGTGCCGGCCGGCGCGTCCGTCTTCACGCCGGCGATCGGCCGGTGACCCATGATGGCCATCGCCACTTCATCCTTTGAAATCACCGCCTCGTGGGTGACCCACTCGTAGTCGGCTTCCGGGTACAGCGGGCGCAGGCCGCTGCCATCGGCCAGCACGGTCCAGGTGCGCTGCGGCGACTTGCCACCGGTCTCCCAGCAGAACACAATCTCGCCCGGGTTGTACAGATTGGCCTGGATGTGGCCGACCTGGAAGGGCACCGACACCACGTGCCGCACTTCGCCGGTCTGGATGTTCAGCCGCGCGATGCCCGACGGCCCTGCGCCCATATTGCGCGGGCCGAAATTCGATTTGAGCGCGGTGCCGGGCGCCAGGTGCTTGGCCGCTTCATCGGTGCCGACCCGGAAGTAGACCCATTGTTCGTCGGCGTCGAGCGCCATGTCGCCGCCGGCGCCCAGTTCGGCCGGCAGGGTGGCGGTCACGCGCTGGTAGACCGAAGCCGGCTGCAGCTTGTGCGCGGCGCTGTCGGCGAATAGCCTGGCCAGGTCGACTTCGACCACCTCGACCTTGCCCGGCGCGCGCCGCACGCGGGCGGCGGGCGCTGCGGCATTCGGCGTCGCGCCGGCTGCGGGAGGTGCGGCTGGTGCATCCCCAAAATCGCCCGGCTTGCGATCCGGATTGCGCATGAAGTACAGCTTCATCGACTTGCGTGCGAGGTTCAGCATGCCGCTGTAGCCGCCTTCCGACACCTGCACGATGGCGCCGGTTTTCTCGTTGACGGCCATCGCCTCGCCGCGCACCAGGCCAGAACGGAACACCACCCACTTGCCGTCCGAGGTCCATTGCGGATGGGTTGGATAGATCTTCGAATCGCCGTGCGGTTTGCTGGTCAGGAAGGTCAACATGGTCCCGGTGACCGGGTCCTTGACGATCTTCTTCTCGGACGGAAAGCGCGTGCCGATTTGTGCCATGGCGCCGGTCGACAGAAATAGTCCGGCCGCGAGAAGGGCGTAAATACGTGTATTTAAGAGCATGTTGTCCCCGTTTTTTTGTAAGTTATGTATATTGTGGCCTTTTTGTCGGTCGTCTCGATCATTTTTCTGATTCTTTCCACCGGTGTTGTGTGGCGGTATCAACCTCGCATAGAATTTGAGCTCTGTTCTATACCTAGAAGACCTCGAAATGAACATCCTCCCTATGTTGCAACGCGTCATGGCGGCCTTCGCCGTGACCGCATTCGTCGCGGCGTGTGCGCAAACTCCAGCCTCGGCGCCGGTGTCATCGCCAGCCGCCGCACCAGCCACGCCGGCCACCGCGCCAGTCGCCGCGTCGAAGGCGCCGGCGCTGGTCAACACCGATCCGGCCGCCGTCAACCTGGACCCGGCGCGCGCCCGCGTGACGCTGCCCGAGCCGGCCAATCCGAAGCTGCCCTCGCTCATCCTGATCGGCGATTCGACGGTGCGCAACGGCCAGGACGACGGCCAGAAAAAGGGCGCCGACGGGCAGTGGGGCTGGGGTAATCCGATCGCCGCCTACTTCGATCCAACCAAGGTCAACGTGGTCAATCGCGCCGTCGGCGGGCTCTCGAGCCGCACCTACCTGACCAGCGGTCAGTGGGAGCGCGCGCTGGCCTTCGTCAAAGCGGGCGACGTGGTGGTCATGCAGTTCGGGCACAACGACGGCGGCGCGATCAATGATCCGAGCCGCGCGCGCGCCACCATCAAGGGCGTCGGCGAACAGACCGAGGAAATCGACAACGTGCTGACCAAGAAGCACGAGACGGTGCACAGCTACGGCTGGTACCTGCGCAAGTTCATCAGCGACACCAAGGCTAAGGGCGCCATCCCGGTGGTCTGCTCGCCGATTCCGCGCAAGATGTGGGATGCGGCGACCGGCAAGGTGCCGCGCTCGAAGGGCGACTACGCCGGCTGGGCCGAACAGGTCGCGCAGCAGGAAAACGTCGGCTTCATCGACCTCAATGAACTGGCCGCCGCCAAGTACGACGAGATGGGCCACGACGCCGTGCTCAAGATGTTCCCGGCCGGCGAAGAGCGGGTCCACACCAATATGGCCGGCGCCGAACTGAATGCGCAGATCGTGGTGCAGGGTATCCGCCGCCTCAAGACCAACCCCCTCAACAAGCTGCTGAGCGCGAAAGGCCTGGCGCTCGAAGACGACCGCCCGGTGGTCGACGCCTCGAAGGTCAAGAACGAAGCGCCGCTCAACGCCAAGCTGCCGACCTTCTTCGTGGTCGGCGATTCGACCGTCAAGAGCGGCGGCATGAACGGCATGTTCGGCTGGGGCGAACGGATCGCCCCCTTCTTCGACGCCAGCAAGATCAACGTGGTGAACCACGCCATCGGCGGTCGCAGCAGCCGCACCTTCTACAACGAGGGCCGCTGGACCAAGGTGCTCGAACAGATCAAGCCGGGCGACACCGTCATCATCCAGTTCGGCCACAACGACGGCGCGCGCGTCGGCGACCCGGCCGGCAAGAACCGCGGCTCGGTGCCGGGCATCGGCCCCGAAACAGTGGAAGAGGCGCGCGCCGACGGCAGCAAGGAACAAGTTCACACCTTCGGCTGGTACATGGCCGAGTACGTGAAAACCGCCAAGGCCAAGGGCGCCCGGGTGATCCTCGTCTCGCCGATTCCGCACAAGGACAAGTGGGAATCCGGCCGCGATTTCAGCACCTTCGCGCAATGGGACGAGGAAGTGGCCAAGGCCAACGGCGCCCAGTATTTCGACCTGACCATGCTCGTCTCGGACGCTTACCGCAAGCTCGGCGCCGCCAAGGTCGACACCTTCTTCGCCGATCCGCGCACCCACACCAACACCGTGGGCGCCGAATTCAACGCCGAGCGCGTAGTCGGCGGTCTCAAGGGCTTGCCGGGCAATCCGCTGGGCGCCTATCTCTCCGCAAAAGGCGCCAGCGTCGCACCATGAAAACAGTCTTTGCCGGTGGCGTGCTCGCCACCTTGTTCGCCGCCGGCTTTGTCAGCCTTCCCGCATCAGCCAAGGATGTCAGCGTCGGCTGGCTCGGCAACGCCGCGCCGGCGCTCAAGACCGGCGTGAGCTTTGGCGTGCCGTTCGCGCAAGGGACGGTCAGGAAGGATCAGAGCTTCAGCTTGAAGGACGCCAGCGGCAAGTCGCTGCCGGTGCAGACCTGGCCGCTGGCCTACTGGCCTGACGGCTCGCTCAAGTGGAGCGGTTTTGCCACCGTCGCCGACGGCGCGGGACCGTTCCAGATCGCCACCGGCAAGAGCGCGGCCGGCGACACCCGGCTGACGGTGCGGCAATCGGCCGGCGCGATCGAGATCGACACCGGCGCCATGAAGGCGCAGATCGCCACCAGCGGCGCCAATCTGATCGACGCGATCTGGGTCGGCGGGCGCGAAGTGGCGCGCGGCGGTCAACTGGTGAGCATCGCGCAGAACGGTCCGGACCAGGATCAGGACCAGGGCAGCGCGCCGGCGCGGGAGAAATTCGTCAGCGCGGTGCGCAAGGTCACGCTCGAACAATCCGGACCGGTGCGCGCGGTGGTCAAGATCGACGGCGTGCACAAGGCCGTCAAGGGTGGCCGCGAATGGCTGCCGTTCAGCGTGCGCCTGTACTTCTACGCCGGGCAGGAAGCGATCCGCATGGTCCATACGCTGACCTACGACGGCGACCAGGAGAAGGATTTCATCCGCGCGGTCGGCCTGTCGTTCTCGGTGCCGATGCGTGAACAGTCGCAGAACCGCCACGTGCGCTTTTCCGGCCAGGACAATGGCCTGTGGGCCGAGCCGATCCAGCCCGGCGCCGGCAATCCGGCCCAGGTGGCCGGCGAGAAGATCGAAGCGACGCGCTTCTACGCGCCCAACGACAAGGAACAATACGCGATCTGGAGCGACTACAAGTTGACCCAGCCGTCGCCCGAAGGCTTCACCATTCAAAAGCGCACCAACGCGCAAAGCTCGTGGGTGTTCGCCGGCGCCGGCCGCAAGGCCTCGGGCCTGGCCTACGTGGGCGATGTGAGCGGCGGCCTGGCGATCAGCATCAAGGATTTCTGGCAGTCGTATCCGACCGGCCTGGAAGTGCGCGGCGCCGCCACCGACAGCGCCACCCTGACCGCCTGGCTGTGGTCGCCCGACGCGCCGGCGATGGACATGCGCCACTACGCCACCCGGGCGCACGGCCTGAATGCGACCTATGAAGACGTCCAGAAAGGCATGAGCCAGGCCTACGGCGTGGCGCGCACCAGCGAACTGACAATCTACCCGACCGCCGGCGTGCCGGCCAAGGCGGCCCTGGCGGCGATGGCCGGCGCCGGCGAGAACCGCGCGCTGCTGACCGCCACGCCGCAATACCTGCATGACGCCGGCGTGTTCGGCGTGTGGGCGCCGGTCGACCGTTCGACTCCTTTGCGTCGCGCGGTCGAGGACAAGCTCGACTCGGTGCTGGCCTTCTACAAGCAGCAGGTCGACGAGCGTTACTGGTATGGCTACTGGTACTACGGCGATTTCATCCACAGCTACAACAACGCTGGCCACGTCTGGTATTACGACTACGGCGGACACGCCTGGGACAACACCGAACTCGGCACCCCGCTGTGGCTGTGGACCAGCTACCTGCGCAGCGGCCGCGCCGACGTCTTCAAGCTGGCCGAAGCACTCACCCGCAACACCAGCGAGACCAATGTCTACCACATCGGTCCGATGGCCGGCCTGGGTTCGCGCCACAACGTCGTCAAGTGGGGCGACGGCGCCAAGGAAGCGCGCGTCAGCCAGTCGGCCCACTGGCGGCCGTACTACTACCTGACGACCGACGAGCGCACCGGCGACATCATGCGCGAGCAGCTGACCACCGACCTGGCGATCATGGCGCACGATCCGATGCGCCTGGCGCAGCCGATCCTGCCGCAGGACCCGAAGTACCCGGGCCGCATCCGCATCGGTCCGGACTGGTTCGTCCTGGCCGGTAACTGGATGACCGAATGGGAGCGCACCGGCGACAAGAAATGGCTGAACCGGATCAACGCCGGCGTCGACAGCATCATGCAGATGCCGTACTGGCTCCGCTCGGGCGTCAAGAACGGCCTGAATCCCGACATTCCGGGCGGCGCCATCGGCCCGCTCAAGGGCGGCGGCAGCCAGACCGTCGGTTACGATCCGGCCACCGGCAAGATGTTCCCGATCCCCGATCCGGTCGCCGGCAAGCAGGTGCCCGTCACCTACAATTTGTCGACCATCCAGGGCGGCGCGCAAGTCATGTTCGAACTGGTGCCGCTGCTCGGCCGCGCCGACCTGGCCAAGGCCTGGCTGCAGTACGCGCGGCTCGGCGGCGCGCCGGCCGAGGTGCTGGAGAAGGACAAGATCACCGGCAAGGAGGGCGCCGACGCCAGCCTGGTCGAAAACGCGCAGGGCGGGCCGCGCCTGGCCGCCTGGTCCTACGCGCAGACCAAGAATCCGGCGTTCGCCGAGCGCGCGGTGCTGGCGCTGGCGCGCGCCCGCTCGGCCAACCAGACCCTGGTCAGCGGCCCCGATGCGCTCAATCCGGTGCACGAGGCGATCGGCATGTCGACCAACGACGCCGCCCAGAGCGGGCTGACGATGATCGAGATCCTGGCGCTGGTCGACAAGGCGCTGCCGAACGAACTGCCGCCGGCGCCGCCCGAAGGCTTGCCCGGCCAGCGCGGCAACCGCCGTGCGCCAGGCGCGCCGGCCGTCCCCGCCGCGCCACAGAAATAAGGAGCGCCCATGCTGATCGCTCTCGCCGCCGCCGCGGCCATCAATGCCGCCGCGCCGGCCGCCTGCACCGACTGGGGCAAGCAGGGCAAGCAGCTGTACGCCGACGACTTTAGCGGCACGCTTGACCACTGGGTGCCGGAATTCGTCGCCAAGCCGGGTTCCGGCATCGCCATCGTCAACGGCAAGGCGGTGCTCGACGTCGCCAATGGCGCCACGCTGTGGTTCAAGCACGAGTTGTCGGGCAACTTGCTGATCACCTACAAGCGCAAGGTGATCGTCGACGGCGGCAAGAACGACCGCCTGTCGGACTTCAACCACTTCTGGATGGCGACCGACCCCGGCAAGGCCAGCCTGTTCACCCGCGACGGCACCTTCGAACAATACGACAACCTGAGCCTGTACTACCTCGGCATGGGCGGCAACACCAACAAGACAACCCGCTTTCGCAAGTACGGCGGCGGTGAACGGGCGCTGCTGACCGAGCTCAACGACACTGCCCACCTGCTGCGGCCGAACCACGAGTACGCCGTGCAAATCGCGGTCTACAAGGGCTGCACGCGGGTGCTGATCGACGGCGAGGAATACGTCAATTACCGCGATCCGGCGCCGCTCACGCATGGCTACTTCGGCTTTCGCACCACCTGGTCGCGCCAGGAAGTCGACGACTTCAAGATCTACCAGCTCGAATAAAAACTGAGACCAACCACGATGACCCACACCATGAAAAAATCCCCTCGTCCGCTCCTCATCGCGACCTTGCTCGCCTGCCTGCTGCCTTTGTCGGCGTCGGCCCAGGAGCCGGCCAAGTTCAACGACGTAACGCAGCCGCTGCACGCCATGAAGGTGAACTACCCGACACCGTATGGCGCCCCTGAAGTGGCCGACGTCACCAAGGTGCTCGACCGCGTCTTCAACTACCTCAACGCGGTCACGCCGGCCAAGGTGGTCGACGCCACCACCAAGGCTGAAATCACCGACTTTAGCAAGCTCAATGAAAACACCATCCTGGCGCCGGCCGACTTCCGCCTGACCAGCTACGAATGGGGCGTCACCTACGCCGGCATGCTGGCGGTCGGCCAGGCCACCGGCGACAAGCGCTACACCCAGTACACCTTCGACCGCCTCAAGCTGTTCGCCGACCTGCTGCCGCACTACCAGGCGGCGATGAAGGCCGATCCGAAGGCCAAGG
>JBDSTZ010000340.1:0-4636 GCA_039927975.1 Massilia sp.
CATTGCCGGCCGACTGACGCCGTCCACTGGGAAAGTCGAGCGTGGTGCGACGGTACAGATCGGCTACTACGACCAGCTCGGCCGTGACCTCGACCTGAACCAGCGCGTGCGCGACGCCGTCGCCGGCGACAAGCATGAGCCCACGCTCGACGACGTCAAGCTCATGCGCCAGTTCTGGTTCGACGGCGACGCGCAGTTCGCGCCGATCAGCACCTTGTCGGGCGGCGAGAAGCAGCGCCTGTCGATCATCCGCTCGCTGGCGCACGACCCGGCGCTGCTGATCCTCGACGAGCCGGTGTCGGCGCTCGATCCGGTCGGCCGGCGCGAATTCCTGCGCGAGTTGATCGACAACGTGATCGAGCGCGAGACCACGGTGGTGTTCTCGACCCACATCCTGTCGGACCTCGAACGGGTCGCGCTGGACCTGGCCTTTCTGACCAAGGGCACGATCGCGCTGCAGGGCGGACTGGACGAGCTGCTCGAACACGCGCGCCGGGTCAGCGCCCCGCACGCGCTGCTCGACGGCCTGCGCGTGGCCGGCGAACTGTCGCGCGTGCGCAATCCTGACGGCACGACGCAAGTCGTCACGCGTGAGACCGACGCCGCCCTCTTGGCGCTGGCCGCGCGTGAGCCGGCCATGCGGATCGAGGCGCTCTCGCTCGAAGACCTGTTCATCGCCGTGACCCAATGAGCGCCGCATGTCAGCCATTTCGCGCCAAGGGGGCGGGTGCCGCGTCGGCGAAATTGGCGTGGCGGGTCGCCGCCTGGCTTTTGCTGCTGGCGCTGCCCGGCCGCTGGCGCTGAGTCAGGGCGCGCTGACGTCGATGCTGACCGATCCCGGGCTCGCTGCGGTCTGTGGTTCGGCCAGCGCGATGACCGCGTTCTTGAATGCGGTCGCAACGAAGGGTTTGCCGCCCGGTGTGAGTTCGAAGCTTTGCTTGCCGGGCGGGCCGGCCAGGGTGAAGCGGTAGCTGATTCTGCCGGCCCAGATGCAGGTCACGCCTTGCGGGCAGCGGCTGTCGGCAAACGAGTCGTAGCGCAAGGTGATCGCAGGACTCAGCGCGACTTGCTGCCCTTCGTTCAAACTGTACTGCGCGCTGCGTATCGGCGCATTGTCGGACATATTTTCGGGCGCAGCTTCGGGCGCATCTTGGGGCACGTTCGCAGGCGCGGCGGCGCAGGCCGACAGCATGCCGATCAGGGCAGACGAGGCGAGGACGCGCGCGATGGACAAGGATGTGGACACGGGCATGCAGGGCTGACGCAAGGATCGATGCGGCCAGCATAACAAAGCCGGGCCGCGCGCGGCGCGCCAACGGAAAAAGGCGTCCGAAGACGCCTTTTTCAAGCTACGCAAAGCGGCTTACACAAACGCCGCCAGCGCACCCTTCATCTTCTTGAGCGCGGCCGCCTCGATCTGGCGAATCCGCTCGGCCGACACGCCGAACTCCTCGGCAAGCGTGTGCAGCGTGGCGCCCGAACCGTCGTCGTTGGCCAGCCAGCGCGCCTCGACAATCCGGCGCGAACGCTCGTCGAGCTTGGACAGCGCCGATTCGAGCCCCTCGGACTGCAGCCGCGTGACCTGCTCGGCTTCGAGCACCTTGGTCGGCTCCGACAGATCCGACGACAGGTAGGCGATCGGCGAGAACTTGTCGTCCTCGTCGTCGGTCGGCGCCTCGAGCGCGATATCGCGGCCGGACAGGCGCGTTTCCATTTCGATCACTTCCTCGCGCTTGACGTCGAGCAGCTTGGCCAGCGCATCGATCTGGGTCGGCGTCATCGCGTCGAGCCCGAGCTTGTTGCTGCGCAGGTTGAAGAACAGCTTGCGCTGGGCCTTGGTGGTCGCCACCTTGACCAGCCGCCAGTTCTTCAGGATGTACTCGTGCATCTCGGCCTTGATCCAGTGCATCGCGTACGACACTAGGCGCACGCCCTGGTTCGGGTCGAAACGCTTGACCGCCTTCATCAGGCCGATATTGCCTTCCTGGATCAGGTCGGCGTGCGGCAGGCCGTAGCCCAGATAGCCGCGCGCGATCGACACGACCAGGCGCAGGTGCGACAGCACCAGTTCCTGGGCGGCGCCAAGGTCGTTCTTTTCCTGCAGCCGCTTGGCCAGGGAAATTTCTTCTTCATGCGTGAGCATCGGCAGGCGGTTGACGGCGGAGATGTAAGCGTCAATATTGCCGAGATTGCCAGTAAACCCGAGTCCCAGCGCACGATTGCCGGCCGGAACCAATGCGGATTGTGCGGACATCATAGTCATTGTGTTCCTCGTAGATTAATTCGTTGCATCGTCAATGAGCCTGCGGGCGGTGGCCCCGGCGCGACTATTACCGTCATTCTGATGCTGGCGGGGATGGTGTTCCGGCCAGGCAGTCATATATTAGCACTCTCTTCGGAGGAGTGCCAATGGCCACTTTATATGGTCCCCATAGCGAATGCGTATTGCTCCAAGAATAGAATGCGCGAGGCAAGATTCACTGTAGCGGAGCGCATTGCGCTACTGTTTGCGCCACATCAACCTATTGATTGCCTAGAGGGAATACGCGAGCAAGCCCGCCTGCACACCTCCGGCAAGTCTGTGCGCCGCAAACCTGTCTGTCTGTTCGTTGGCGCGCCAAAAAGTTCCCATTTTTGGCGGGAATATTTACGCGTGAGGTAATCATGCCGATTTGCTCATGCGCGAAACCGAGCTTAGGGGCCGCTTTCGAGCTTGGCGAAGAGAGCGCCTGGCCTGTCCGGACCAGGCGCGCGCGGCGACAGCCAGGCGCCATGCCGGCCCGCCAGTTTGAAGCGGCCAGACATGCAAGCCGGCCGCTCGGCTTAATTGAGCCGCGCCAGGTGGCGCTGCACCGACAGCACCGCGCCCGCCAGGCCCAGCGCCGCGCTCAAGGCCAGGAGCGCCGCCAGGCCGAGCGGCGGCAGCGGCGCGAGCTGGAATTCCGACGCGTAGAGGCGGGCGAATTCGGCGATCGCCGTGTTGAGGGGCCCAAGCGCGAGCGCCACCGCGCCCAGCGCCACGCCGCCAGCGCACAGACCGAGCAGCGCGCCCGTGTAATAGAAAGGCCGGTGGATGAAGCTGTCGGTCGCGCCGATCAGTTTGGACACCGCGATCTCTTCGCGCTGGGTCAGCACTTGCAGGCGGATGGTGTTGAATACCACCGCGATCACCACCGTGCCGAGCGTGGCGGCCAACAGCAGCAGCGCCAGGCGCAGCACGCCCAGCAGCGCCGCCAGCCGCTTGACCCAGGCCGAGTCGACCTGCACCGTGTCGACCCCCGGCAGCGCGCGCAGGCGCTCGGCCAGCGTGTCGATATTGGCCGCGTCGGCCGCGCTGCGCAAGCCGTCGAGCTTGAGCACATAGCCGTCCGGCAGCGGGTTTTCGCCCAGGCTGGTGAGCACGTCGGCCAGGCCGCTCTTGGCTTTCAGATCGTCGAGCGCTTTTTCGCGCGGCACGAAAATGATCTTCGCCTTGGCACCGCCGAGCAGTTCGCGCATCGGCACGGCCAGCGCCTGCGCCGCCTCGCGCGTGGTGTCGGCCTTGACGAACAGGCTGATCTCGGGATCGACCGACAGCTGTTCGGACAGCGGCCGCACATTGTCGAGCAGGGTCATGCCGGCGAACGGCAGCGCCAGCGCGATCGCCACCACCACCACGTTGAAGAGAAAACTGCCCGGCGCCTTGGCCAGCTTCGACAGCGCCGAACCGAGCGCGTAACGGTGTTCGCGGAACCAGCGCTTCATGCCTGCGCTCCCGCCAGTTGGCCGTGGTCGAGCCGGATCACCCGCGCGCCCGAGTCGAGCACCTGCTCGTCGTGGGTCGAGATCACGCACGTCACGCCCGCGCCGTGAAACGCGCGCAGGGCGTCGAGCACCTTGTTGGCGCTGGCGCGGTCGAGATTGGCGGTCGGCTCGTCGGCCAGGATGATCTGCGGCCGGTTGACGATGGCGCGCGCGATGGCCACGCGCTGCTGCTCGCCGCCCGACAGCTCAAGCGGATGGGCGCCGGCCCGGTCGAGCAGGCCGACCTTGTCGAGCGCGGCGCGGGCGCGCTGTTCGGCCTCGGCGCGCGCGGCGCCGGTCACCAACAGCGGCAGCATGGTGTTGGCCAGCACGTTGCGGTCGGTCAGCAGGCGCTGCTGCTGGAAGATCAGGCCGAGGTTGCGGCGCAGGAAGGGCAGGCTGGACTTGCGCAGCTTGCCGATGTCCTGGCCGTTGACCAGCACGCTGCCGCTGGTGGGCCGCTCCATCGCGGCGATCAGCTTGAGGATGGTCGACTTGCCGGCGCCCGACGGGCCGGCCAGGTAGACCAGCTCGCCCTTGGCGACGCCGAGCGACATGGCGCGCAGGGCGGTGGCGTCGGCCGAGTACTGTTTGGTGACGGACTGGAATTCGATCATCATCCGAGCAGCGCCTCGACGAATTCTTCGGCGTTGAACGGTTGCAGGTCCTCGATCTTTTCACCGATGCCGATG
This sequence comes from Massilia sp., assembly GCA_039927975.1. Classification (GTDB taxonomy): domain Bacteria; phylum Pseudomonadota; class Gammaproteobacteria; order Burkholderiales; family Burkholderiaceae_D; genus JBDSTZ01. The sequence continues at coordinate 4,476 of JBDSTZ010000340.1, forward strand.
AAGTACACGGGAATCGGCCGGGTGCGCGCGATCGCCGCCAGCACGCCGCCCTTGGCCGTGCCATCGAGCTTGGTGATGACCAGGCCGGAAAGGCCCAGCGCGTCGTCGAAGGCCTTGACCTGGGCCAGCGCGTTCTGGCCGGTATTGCCGTCGATGACCAG
>JBDSTZ010000341.1:0-13329 GCA_039927975.1 Massilia sp.
CGCGGCGATCTGGGCGGCGGTGCGGCGGTGCACCGGCGTCATGTAGGCGCAGGTCAGGCCATCCTCGGCATCGCTCCACGCGCCAATCTGTTCAGTCCACTGCATGACCGTCGGCCCGAACAGCTGCCGCACGCCGAGCAAGTCGTTGAGGCGCAGTTCGGCGATGCGGTGGATCTGCCGCAGGCATTCAGCTATCTCGTCGCCGCGCTGCTGCTTCAGGCGGCGCGTGAAGGTATCAATGATCGCCTGCCGCGTGAGCCCATTGCCGTCCGGACCCTTGACCGCGAGGATGAAGGGAAAACCAAACTTGGCGTTGTAGTCGGCGTTGAGCTTGTGCAGTGTCGCGTATTCGTCGGCGCTGCACAGGTTCAGGCCGGACTTCGCTTGTTCATGCATCGATTCGGCCGTGAGTTGCCCCGCAATCGCGGCCTTGCCGGCCAGTTCAGGGTGCGCGCGAATCAGCCCAAGCTGCTCGTCGACGCTTGCCTGCGCCACCGCCGTCTGCAAGGCCAGCTTGAGCGCGGCCACCGTGGCGAATGGCCGGCCGGCCCACGCCCGCTCGGGAATCCACGGTGAGTGCTCGTAAATGCCACCGAGAGCGGCGACGAAGCCCGCCTGGTCGCTGCCGTTCAGTTCATCGAGTGTGCTCATGGCGCGCAAGTCCTTTTTACAATCCATCGATCATAGCCTCTGCCGGCGCCGCCATCATAAGCCCGCGCTGATGGCGCCATTCAGCGTCGCCGTATATCAGCGCTGCACCAGCGCCTTGGCCGCCGCGCTGACCTGGTCGCGCAGCCACTTGTGTTCCGGCGACTGATGCACACGCTGATGCCACAACTGATAAAAGCGCATCGGCGGAAACTTGATCGGCACCGCATACGTTTTCAGCGGCAGCGTCTTTTCATAGAAGCGCATGAACTGGCGCCCGGTCGTCAACACCAGGTCGGTCTGGGTCAGCATGTAGGGAATCAGGCCGAAATACGCCGACTCCACCACCACGTTGCGCTGCTGCCCCTGGCGTTCGAGGAAAGCGTCGATCACGCCGTGGTAACCGGGCAGCATCTGCGACGGCGCCACGTGCGGCAGGGTGAGGTAATCCTCGACCGTCATCGCGTCGCTGGCGGTGCGCCTGGCGTAGGCGCTGTCGGCGCGCATTGTGCAGACGATCGGATCTTCGAACAGCTTGGATATGTGCAGGTGCGCGGGCGGCTCGTCCCAGTTGGCGATCACCAGGTCCATGTCGCCGTCCGACAGCATGCGGATGTAGTCGATGCCCGGCCCCAGGTTGTGCAGCACCACCCGGCTGTTGGGCGCACCGCGCCGCAGCGAAGCGATCACGTTCGGCAGGAACTGGCTGTCGAGGTAGTCGGGCGCGGCAATGTGGAAGGTGCGCGCCGCTTCCTGCGGCACGAATGGCGACTTCTTGAGGAACAGGCTCTCGGTCTCGTCGAGGATGCGCTTGGCCGGCTTGAGCAGGCTCTCGGCATGCTGGGTCGGCACCATGCCGCGCGCGCCGCGCACCAGCAGCGGGTCGCCGGTCAGTTCGCGCAGCTTGCGCAGCGAGGCTGAGATGGAGGGCTGCGGCTGATTGAGCTTGAGCGCCACGCGCGAGACGTTTTTCTCCACCAGCAGCAGATAGAGAATGCGGATCAGGTGGATATCGAGATGCTGGGGCAGGGCGGACATGGCGCGTATATGAATTCAGGTATGTCGAATATACGCCGTTTTTCATGTTGGCACCTATGGATCACGCTATCGTAAGATACTGGTTCTCCTTTCGTCACGCCCGTTAACTGAGACCTCCATGCAAGCTGTCGACTACCTGCTTCCCTACGGCCTCGAATGGCTTAACCTGATCGTCCGCTGGCTGCACGTCATCACCGGCATCGCCTGGATCGGCGCCTCGTTCTACTTCGTCTGGCTCGACAACAGCATCCGCCCGCCGGCAGCCGGTTCCGAGCTCGCCAAAAAAGGCGTCTCCGGCGAACTGTGGGCGGTGCATGGGGGCGGCTTCTACAACCCGCAAAAATACCTGGTGGCGCCAGCCGAACTGCCTAAGGAACTCCATTGGTTCAAGTGGGAGGCGTATTCCACCTGGCTGTCCGGCTTCGCGCTGCTGACCATCGTCTACTACTTCAACGCCCAGGCGATGATGGTCGATAAATCTGTCGCCGACCTGACCAGCTGGCAGGCGGTAGGCGTGGGCCTGGGCAGCCTGCTGGTTGGCTGGACCGTCTACGACCTGCTGTGCCGCTCACCGCTGGGTAAGCACGACCTGGCCTTCGGCGTGGTGATGTTCGCCTTCCTGGTCGCCAGTGCCTGGGTGCTGAACCACTTCCTGAGCGGGCGCGCCGCCTACATCCACGTCGGCGCCATGATCGGCACCATGATGGTCGCCAACGTCCTGATGCTGATCATTCCCGGCCAGCGCAAGATGGTCGCCGCGATGGTGGCCGGGCAGAAGCCCGACCCGATCCACGGACTCAAGGCCAAGCAGCGCAGCGTCCACAATAACTACTTCACCCTGCCGGTCGTGTTCATCATGATCAGCAATCACTATGCGATGACGTACCGTCACGAGCATGCGTGGGCGGTGCTCGCGGTGATCATGGCGGCCGGTGTGCTGATCCGTCACTTCTTCAACCTGCGCCACAAGGGCCGCGTGGAGTGGCGCTATCCGCTGGCCGGCGTCGCCCTGCTGCTGGCGCTGGCGGTGGCGATTGCGCCGCCCCGGCCCGCAGCCAGCAGCGCGGCGGCCGATCCGGCGGCGCAGTTCGCGCGGGTCCAGGCCATCGTCGCGCAGCGCTGCGTGGCCTGCCATTCCGATCATCCGACCCAGCCCGGCTTTGCCAGCGCGCCGGCCGGTGTCATGCTGCACAATGAAGCGATGCTGCGCCAGAACGCCGCGCGCATTTACCAGCAAGCGGTGCAGCTCAAGGCCATGCCGCTGGCGAACCTCACCCAGATGACGGATGCCGAGCGCGCGCAGATCGGCGCCTGGTTCGAGTCCGGTGCAAAGTAAGAACAGGACAGACAATGAGTCAAGCGCAGGACAAACTGATCGCGTGGATCGACGCCCATTTCGACGAGCAGGTGGCGTTTTTGCAGAAGGTCGTGCAGGTGCCGACCGATACCCCGCCGGGCAACAACGCGCCGCATGCCGATGCGGTGGCCGACATGCTGGCTGCCTTCGGCTGGACGGCCGAGAAGCACGCCGTGCCGGCCCAGCTGGTGGCCGACTACGGCATGCAAAGCATCACCAACCTGATCGTGCGCCGGCCGTACCAGGCGGGCGGACCGACGATCGCCCTCAATGCCCATGGCGACGTGGTGCCGCCGGGCGAGGGCTGGACCAAGCCGCCATACGGCGCAGTGATCGAGGATGGCTACATCTACGGCCGCGCCACGGCGGTGTCGAAAGGCGATTTCGCGACCTATATCTTCGCTGCTCGGGCACTGGAAGCGCTTGGCCTGCCATTGAAAGGCGCGCTCGAACTGCACTTCACCTATGACGAGGAATTCGGCGGCTTGCTGGGGCCGGGCTGGCTGCTGGAGCAGAAGCTGACCAGGCCGGACTTCGTCATCGCAGCCGGCTTTAGCTACAACATCGTCACCGCGCACAACGCCTGCCTGCAACTGGAAATCACGGTGCATGGCAAGTCGGGCCACGGCGCCATGCCCGAGACGGGACACGACGCGCTGCAGGCGGCCACGCGCATCCTCAACGCGATCTACGGCCAGCTGCCCGAACTCAAGAAGATCAAGTCCGGCGTGCCCGGCATCGATTCACCGACCATGCTGGTTGGCCGCATCGACGGCGGCACCAATACCAATGTGGTGCCCGGCAAAGTGGTGATGAAGCTCGACCGCCGCATGATTCCGGAGGAAGATCCGGTGGCCGTCGAGGCGCAGGTGCTCGCGCTGATCGAGTCTGCTGTGGAAGGCGTTCCTGGCATCCGCCTCGAGATCAGGCGCCTGCTGCTGTCGCACGCACTGCGGCCTTTGCCGGGATCGGACAAGCTGGTGGCCAGCTTGCAGAAGAACGGCTTGCAAGTGATTGGCGAAGCGATCCCCGCGCAGGGCACGCCCTTGTACGCCGACGCGCGCCTGTACGGCGAGCATGGCATTCCGGCAGTGCTGTATGGCGCTGGCCCGCGCAGCGTGCCGGAATCGAACGCCAAGAAGGCTGACGAGCGGCTGGCGCTTGACGATTTGCGCAAGGCGACCAAGGTCGTTGCGCTCACCTTGTGGGATTTGCTGGGCGATTAGCGCTATCGTCCTCCGTCGCGACTGCTCTCATCGGCCGGGACGCATTCGTTCCCGACTTGCTCAAGCCATTCCCCCGGCAGTCGCTGCAATCGCACTTGGCGGCGGCATCGAGAGACCGTGTTCACAGATGTCATTGGTCAGCGTTCGGCCAGGGTAAATGAACTTTCTCCGGCAAAAACACTCGTTACGTGCCCTGAGGATCCCCTCTGTTTCCGGCAAGGCGAAAATCGCGATACCGCGCGATATCGCGTGCGAATGCACGATTTGCCTGCGCGATCGCACGATTTCAAAGCGCGATCGCACGACTTCTCGATGCGAACGCACGATTTCACCGCGCGAACGCACGATTTTCAAACGATTCTGAACGATTCGCGTCATGAATGTCTAACTCTTCAGTCATCAAAATCGCTGCGAGAAATTCGTGAGAAATCGTGCGGAAATCGTGCGATCGCGTGCATAAATCGCGCAATCGCCTTCGAAAATCGTGCGTTCGCATCGCGGAATCGCGCGGTATCGACCACTATCGTGCGAAAGCGAGCTATCCATGAAAAGAAAGCACCCCTCCCCCGCGCTCGACCTGCCCATCTCACTGGCACTTCACCAGCAATTGATCAGCGCGTCCGTCGCCAGCGGCTTCGAGAAGGAAGATTGGGAAATCGGCGCGCTCGCCATCCGCGACTGGATGGCGCGCAACAATCCGGATTCGTTTTTGCTGCCTTCAATCTGCGGGTTCCAGTGGAAGCGCCTTTTCCTCCCAAACGGTACGATCCTGCGCACCGTTTTCAATGGCAAAAATCACCACTGCCAGGTCGAAGGTGATCAGATTCTGTATACAGGAAAGACAACCTCGCCGAATGGATTTGTGCGCGCCGTTGGTGGCATGCGCCGCAGTGCGTGGAAAGTGGTCTGGGTGCTCTTCCCAAACAGCGAGACATGGAAATTGGCTGCTGATCTCAGGTCGGGCCGCCAGCTCGGCGGCGGCCATCGTTAGTCTTCATCGGCGCCGCACCGACGCCAGTGACGAGCGCAGCGCGCACGTTGGTGACGCGCGCCGCCAGTTCGCGCGCGGAACCGTGCAAGCCTTACGGCGGCAGCACCTTGCACTGGTTCGACGCTTTCGCCACGTAGTCCCTCAGCGGTGGCATCTTCATCGCCGCGCGCCGTTCGTCCACGCGCGCCGGTTCAAGAATGGGAAACGACTCCCACAGCTTCGAGCCGATGCAGCGTCCCTGCGTGCCATACAGCTGCGGTTGATTTCCGCCCCGCAGCACGCGGTCGCGCAGGTAGGCGACATTGGCCGGAATAACGTCGCCCGTCGCCAGCATCGCTTCCATCAATGCCAGGGCCTCGCGTTGCCAGGCCGGGTCATTGTCGGCATGCTGCACAATCAGCCATGCGCTCTGCGACGCTTCCTCGCCGACGATCGACAGACGCGGCCAGCCGTAGTCCTTGACGATCTGTTTCAGGCGCGCCGTATTCGCCTCAATCACCGCGGCCTGCGCCGCCTTGTCGGCTCCGTGACGGTGCATGGCCGCCTGGTCCGCCTCGCCCATTTGCAGCAGCTCGGTCTTGTAGTCGGTCGCCGCCGCGAACACGCCCTGCGTCGCCAGTGCGGCCGCCAGCGCCGCGATGATCCTGATGCTCATGCCGCTATCCTCTTTTCCCGCCGTGCCGGTTCACTGCTTCAAGGTCTTCTCGAACAGCTGGTCGATACGCCGATATTCGTCGTACCAGCTCTCGGGATGCACGAACGAGTGCTTCTCGAGCGGATAGCTGGCCAGTTCCCAGTGATCCTTTTTCAGCTCGATCAGGCGCTGCGCGATGCGCACCGAATCCTGGTAGAACACGTTATCGTCGATCATCCCGTGGGCGATCAGCAGATGGCCGCGCAGCTTGTCGGCGTACTCGATCGGCGACGAGCGGCGATACGCGTCAGGGTCGATCTCCGGCGTGTTGAGGATGTTGGCGGTGTACTCGTGGTTATACGTCGTCCAGTCCGACACCGGCCGCAGCGCCGCGCCGGCCTTGAACACCTCGGGCGCGCGCATCAGCGCCATCATCGTCATGAAGCCGCCGTAGCTGCCGCCATACACGCCGACGTTGTTCACATCCCCTTGCTGATTGGCCGCCATCCAGTTGACACCATCGATGTAGTCTTCCAGCTCGGGAAACCCCATCTGACGGTAGATCGCGGTGCGCCAGTCGCGGCCATAGCCTTTCGAAGCGCGGTAATCCATGTCGAGCACGATGTAGCCTTGTTCGACCAGCAGGTTGTGGAACATCTGCTCGCGGAAGTAGTTCGGATAGCGCTTGCTGGTGTTCTGCAGATAGCCTGCGCCGTGCACGAACATCACGATCGGGTACTTCTTGCCCGGCTCCAGCGTGGCCGGCCGATACAGCTTGGACCAGATCGGCCCGGCGCCATGGGTCGACGGCACCGCGACGAACTGCGGTGTGATCCATTCGCGCGCCTTGAATGCGCTGCTGCGGGTATCGGTGAGGATGGTCGCCGCGCCGCCGTTGGCCGGCACGGTCGCCAGCTGGGCGGGCAGGTAGCTCGACGAGTAACGCAGCAGCAGGGTGCGCTCGTCCGGCGACAGGTCGAACCGCTCCACCCCGCCCAGCGTGGTCAGCTCGCGCACCGCGCCGTCCTTGGCCGATGCCGCGCACACCTCGTACTCGCCCGGCGACTTGCGATTGCAGACCATATACGCAGTGGTGCCGCTGGCGTTCCACTGCACCGCAGTCGCCTCCCACTTGCCCGCCGTGACGGCGCGTTCGGGACCGCCCGGCGTGACCGTGTACAGATGCGAGTAGCCGCTCTGCTCGGACATGAACCACAGCGTGCGGTTGTCCGGCAGCCAGCCGAAATCGTTGTTCTCGTTGTTGACCCAGGCCGTGTCGGTCAGATGATGCACGGACCGCAGCGCGCCGGCGGCCAGGTCGATGGCGGCGAGCCAGCGGTCCTTGTTGTCGATCGCGCGCAGGCCGACCGCCACCTGGCTTCCGTCCTGGCTCCAGCGGATCGCTTCGCCCTCGTCGTCGACGCGCAGGGCGCGGTTGCCCTTGAGCGGATCGAGCTTTTGCGCCGCGCGCAGCGCTGCCAGCGGATCTGTCGCCACGCCGGGCAGGCTGTCGTACGCGATGTCGCGCTGCGCGCCGCTGGCCAGGTCGATCAGCTTGAGCGAGTGCGTCAGCGGAAAGCCGCGCCCAACGCGGGTGCGCTGGTCTTCGAATTCTTCGTAACCCGATTCGGTGACGTACTTCGGCAACTTGCCGATGCGTCCCTTGTCGGCGGTCTTCGGCGCGAGCACCAGCAACAGGTAGCGCGCATCGGGCGACAGGGCGCTCATCTCGATCGTCACCTTGTCGCCGAGGTAGAGCGGGGCCGGCGCCCGGGTCGGATCGGCGCGCCGTTCCTGTTCGGCGCGCGCGCGGGTCGCGTCGCGGTCGTCCTTGTCCTGCTTGAGGGTGGCGATCAGGCGCAGCTGCATGGCGCGCAGGGCGTCGTCTTCCGGCACGGCTGGATCCTTCACCGCGCGCGGCAGCGCCACTGGCGAAATCAGGTGGTCGGCCCGGTTCCAGCTCAGCCACTCATGACCGACCCGGAACTGCACCGCGCGGCCGTCGGCCGAATACTGCGGCGCGGCCAGGCCATTGCTGCCGCGCGTGATCTGGGTCAGCGCGCCGTTCTTGAGGTCGCGCTCGAACAGGTCGCCATTGCGAATCAGGACCGCGCGCGTGCGCTCGCGGTTGTAGACGGCTGTATCGCTGTCGAGTTTCGCCAGCTCGCTGTCGGCCACCAGGCGGCCCTTGCCGCTGGTGGCCTGGTAGATGTCGCGCAGCGGCGAGCCGGCGCGTTTCTGTTTGAAGTAAACCTGTTTGCCGTCCCAGTTCCACCATGCCGCTTCCACCGGCGGCCCGATCCAGTCGGGATGGGCCATGGCTTGATCGAGGCTGATGGGGGTGACTGCGGCCGCGGGCAGGGTGAGCAGGGCGGCGAGTAACGCAAGTGCTGATGGTCGCATTGTAGGAGACGTGTCGTTGAGGGATTTGCCGGCTTGTGGCCGAGGATGACGCAGAAGCATTCTAGCGCAGGCGCCGGCGAACGGGCGGGCTGCGGGACGGGACGAAGGGCGGGGAAAAAGCGGAAGTAGGCGGAGGTGATGGCGCGCGGCGCGCAGCGCGAATGCGGCGCCTGACATGCAAGCGCCGGCATGGCGCCGGCGCGGAAAAGCGATCTATCTAAAGGTCTGGCGAATCAGCTGGAAGCGAAGCTTAGGCCAGCTTGCGCAGTTCGGCCGAGAGGGTAGGCCACACGGCTTCATATTCATTGGCCAGCGACAGAACGCGGCGGTTGCCGCGAATACCACGGCGCGACGGCTTGGTCGAGGCAACGTCGCCGGCGCCGAGCTGGCGTTCCTGGGCGGCGAACAGGGTGGTGGCGAAGGCGCATGCTGCCTGGCCGACGTCGGCCACATAGTTGCGCAGGCTGTCGCTCGAAGTGGTGTAAGTGGTCGTGCTCATGGTGAACCTCCTTTGTCTATTCTCGTGTTGTTGAGATGAAGTATAGGAGCTTCAATTCCATAAATAAACTTTCCATTCATGATGTCAATTATCGACTTTATGAATGATGATGTATCGATAATGACTGCGAGATAATAACGCGCGCCGGGATCAACGGCGCGCGACGGGGAGCGCGACAAGCAGCTTAAGCCTGCTTCGCCGCCGAGATGACGCGCCGGGTCAGCGGCAGAGTGCGCTTACCGGATTGTTACCCTTTGCCGTGATCACACCCAGGCGATACGGAATTTTGATGTAGTCGTCCGTATGCACCGCAGGGTCATTCCCCTGGAAGAGGTATTCGAGCGGCTTGCAAGGATCGATTGTCATCGTTTGATCCGGGTTGGTCCGTACCATTTCACCGTGCGAGATCCCTTCCGACCAGATCCGTTCAACGTTGTCGCGTGTTGCGAAACCGTTCATGGGCGCGGACGAGAACGGTTCCCATTTTCCGTCCAGGCCGTTGGCCTTCCAAATCCGGAAGTAACGTCCTTTTGGCGAGATTGCCTCCACCAGGGTGATGTAGGTATTCGTGTTGGCTATCTTGTAGGTATTGCTCGCCTCGAAGACGTCTTCCTTTTTCTCGTTCATGATGGCGACCGTGTTATGGAAGCCGTTCGGGAACTGGTCCAATCGGGTTTCGGACCGAAGCAAGCGGCCGTTATCGTCGGTGTTGAACATGTAGCATTTTTTATCATCGCAAATTACCCAGAAATCCAGCCAGCCAGTGCCCTGCGGTGCCTTGATGATGTCGGGCTGTACCTGAAAAAACGGTTTCGGCGCGCTCCAGGACAGCGGATCGCCGATATCTTTGGAGGTGGAATACATCGGATCGCCGCCTTGATAGACCAGATACCAGATTTTCTGCGGCGCGAAATAGAACACCTGCGGCGCGGCGCGATAACCCGGCCCCATCGGAGACTTGTCAAGCGGCACTATTTTCGCGGCCGGCGCGTTCGACCACTTGTCAAAGCTTGTGTACCCGAGACCCCAGCCACCCGACCCCGCCGTTGTCATGAACACATGATATTTACCGTTCAGGTAAACGATCGAGGGATCTTTCACGCCATAAATCGTCTGTTGTGGGTCGGCTTGCGGCGCAATCAGCGGCGCGCTCGACGTCCAGTTGAACGCCAACTTGGCAAGCGTCGGCGCAGGCGCCGTGGTGTTTTCGGCAAGTGCATCATTTCCGCCACATCCTGCCAGCGCAGCCCACACGGCCAAGCCCATACCCCATTTCTTTAGCTTCATTAATACCATCCTCTTTTTGATGCATCAAAAATCATGTGCAAATTCAATCGCTTGCCTGCGATTTTCCGGGTCCAACTGGGAAAGGAGAATAGACCGAAACATGCACAACAAGGTATGGCAAGCGCCGTGACTTCTATCACTCTCTGCGTTTTGTAGGAATTGTGCGAATAGTGTTAGCTCGTTCACGTGCCTGAGCGCCGTGCTCCTCGTCATCCGAGGGAACACGGCGTCGGCATTGCGAAGTTTTGCGCGCCCGCTGTCGGTGGGGCGCTGTGGCGCTTAATGGCCGGCGCGTGGCCGGCGCGAGGCCGGCCAGACGCATTGCTCAGCGCAGCTTGCGCGAAGCGGTTGGCAAGGCCTGGTCGCCGCAATGGCAGATCGGCAGATAGGTTTTCTCCGTCGCCGCCACCGCCAGAATATACGCCTGCCTTTCCATCTTATGCCGCAGCACGACCTGGGCGACATACGCCGGCGCCAGCAAGCGCTGGGCCTTGCGCTTGCCAAGATTCAGATAACCGAATTGCATGCTTTGCGATTCGATCACATCCTCGGGCAAATCGCGCACCGGGCCGAGCAAGCTGACCAGCTGGAACGACAGCTGCCGCGCCGCCAGTTCGGGCGCGATGATGGCGGCCTTTTCCAGCACCTCGGCAGCGCTCGGCCTCGCCTGTACCGACAGCATGTCGAGCGCGCCGTTGCCGGCCAGCCGCAAGGCCACCGACGCGGCGCCCAGCACCGGCAAGCCGTCGACCACCTGGCGGTAAGCGCCCACCACGCGCGTGAGCAGCGGCTCGCAGGAGTTGCCCTGCAGGTCCGCGCCCTGCGCCTTCATCTGCCACAGGCGCTCGAACACCAGCTCGCCATGGTTGCCGACCCATTGGCGCGCCACCACCTCCTTGGCGCTCTGGTTGACCTGGCGGATCAGGTGCTCCTTGTCTTCCATGCGCTCGAAATGGGCGGCGAACGGCGCTAGGCCGGAGGTGTAGATCATGCTGCCGGACGCGTGATACAGCACTGCGCGCGCGCCTTCCGGCAGGCGGATCAGGGTATGTTCGTCGTCGGCCTGCCAGTCGCCGCGATCGAGCGAGCAGTCCGAACGCTCGGCCACTTGCGACAACAGACGGCGCGTGCGCGCCTGCATTTCCTCGGTCGAGAACTGCTGCAGGCCGACGATATCGACCGCGGTGGGAACCCGTCCGGCGCTCGTTGCGAGCGACTCGATCATCAATTGTTCGTTCATGGTTCAGCCCTCCGTCCAGTACCACAGGATGCACGCTTGCTGCGCGGGCGCCAGGTCAGCATCGACATTACCGTGACCCCACAAGTGGTCGCGGTTGAGATAGCTGAGGTCCCAGCGGATGTTGCCGTTGTTCCAGGTCGCCGCGTTGCCGACGCAGACCGTGATCGGATGGTTGTCGACCCACCAGTCGGAGACGCCGTCGTGCCAGGCGTGGCTGACCGTGTCGCCGTGGATCAGGTTGTCGCCGACGTCCTCGCCGCATTCGTCGGTGGTGATGCCGTCGTACATCAGGTCCCAGGCGCCGCAATAGATATGCAGGCCGGCGAAAATGTTCCACAGCCCGGCCACCTTGTCGCGCGAGACCGTTTCGCAGGAATAGGCCATGACCCATTCGGCATTCCAGTTTTCGCCCAGTTGCCATTGGTCGGAATAGGTGCGCCAGTTGGCGTGCGGCGTGTCGAACAGCATGCGCGCGCGGCCGTCGGCTTCGTGGTTGCCGTGGGTCTCGATCCAGAACAGGTCGACGTCGTCGGCCCAGTTGCGGTCGTCGCCGCCCTTGTCGGTGTCGCGGATGTCGGTCTCGAAGCAATTGGTATTGCTCCAATAGAAAGCCCGCCCGTGACCGGCCGAGCGCAGCTTCGCGTCGAGACCGTTACTGCGGTTGAAGGTGTAGGTCAGATCTCCAGCCGTGCTCACGCCAGCGGCGCGCGCATGATTGAAATATCGGATCGCTTCAACACCAAATCGTGCCATAGCATTCTCCTGTTGATAGACTTGAAGGGGAGCTTCACGTCAGTGCGACAGGTGAGAATGTGCAGTGAGCGCGCGAAGCTTCACTACAGTAGCGGCGCGGGGTGGGCGGACTCTGCTGTAGATCAGCAATCCGCACGGGGACTCGCGCAAGGGTTGCACTGCGAATACGGCGATCTATCGGTGATGCTCGTTCCGACGTCCGGTGAAAAATGCCGGCTGTGCGCGCCGCGGGGCAGTTCGCAAGGGCGCGGCTGTCGCCAGCGTCGCCGGCTGCATCAAACAAGAACGTGTTGCCTTGAGTCAATGATGAATTTCCCGATTTGGACGACGATCGATCGACGCCGTTCCGACGAGGAGAACGCCATGCCATTTATGTATCGGGCAGTCGACCATCTGCTGCGCGTCCTTAGAAAATAAACGTGCATAAAATAGATTGTGCATAGTTAGGTGCAACATGAAACTTGATGAACTATGGCGAAGTTAGCCCACTTCCGGAGGCAGGCAAGATGAACCAGGCGTTCCACATGCTGATCATTGATCCGCAAAACGACTTCTGCGATGTGCCCGCCGCGCGCCTTGCGCCGGGCCAGACGCCGGCTCTGCCGGTGACTGGCGCGCACGCCGACATGCTGCGCATCGCCGGCCTGATCGAGCGCGCCCAGGGCGGCATCAGCGGCATCAGCGTCACGCTCGACACCCATCATCGGCTCGACGTCGCCCACCCCACCTTCTGGACCGACGCGCGCGAAGGCGAGGTGGCGCCTTTCTCCCAGATCACCGCCACCGACGTGCGCGCCGGTCGCTATGCGCCGCGCGCCCCGGCCGCGCGCGAACGCGTACTCACCTACCTCGACACGCTCGAAGCGGCCGGCCGCTATACCTTGATGGTCTGGCCGGTGCACTGTGAAATCGGCAGCTGGGGCCAGCTTGTTCATGCTGACGTGCAGGCCGCGCTGAACCAGTGGGAGTCGAGCGGCCACGGCGTCGTCAACAAGGTTGTCAAGGGCACCAACCCATGGACCGAGCACTACTCGGCCATCGAAGCCGAAGTGCCCGACGTCGACGATGACAGCACCTGGCGCAATGCCGGCTTGATCGCCTTGCTGGCCAGTGCCGACCGGGTCTACATCTGCGGCGAGGCCGGCAGCCACTGCGTGCGCGCCACCACCGAGCACCTGGTCGACAATCTCGACGCCCAGCAGATCGCCAAACTGGTGCTGCTGACCGATTGCATGAGCCCCGTGGGCGGCTTC
>JBDSTZ010000342.1:0-3504 GCA_039927975.1 Massilia sp.
TGTTCGAGGGCGCGCGCGGCCACCTGTCCGATGCCGGCTTGCCGTGGATGTTCGCGCTGGCGTTTCTGCTGATGGGTTGTTTCGTCAGCCTGTACAACTACATCGGCTACCGCCTGCAGGGCGCGCCGTTCGGCCTGCGGCAGAGCGTGGCGGGTGGCCTGTCGGCGCTGTACCTGATCGGCATTTTCAGCTCCGTGTGGGCGGGCCGCCTGGCCGACCGGCTGGGACGCCGCAAGGTGCTGTGGCTGGTGATGTCGCTGATGCTGGCCGGCCTGCTGCTGACACTGGCCGACGCGCTGCCGGCCATCGTGGCCGGCATGGCGCTGTTCACGTTCGGGTTCTTCGCCTCGCACTCGGTGGCCAGCAGCTGGGTCGGACGGCGCGCCCAGGCGCCGCAGGCATTGGCCTCGGCGATCTACCTGTTCTTCTATTACCTCGGTTCGAGCGTGATCGGTTCGCTCTCCGGCCTGCTGTGGAGCAGCCATGGCTGGCGCGGCCTGGTGGCGCTGCTGGCCGCCATGCTTGGCATTGCCTTCGTCATCGCGCTGCGCCTGCGCCGCCTGGCGCCGCTTGCCCCCGCGCCGCTGCCGGCCGGAATGGCGACTTGATCTCGACATGTTGGCAACTTAGCTGGCAACTTAGCGCGCCGGCAGGGATCAAACCAGTTCTTCTTCAGTGGGAGGTCCCATGTTACAAGCCAACGAAATCGAACAGCGTTTGAACCATATCCAGCAAACTATTGGCGAAGCCGAACAGGTCTGCCGCGCGGCCGGTAGCGTGCCGCAGCAGTTGCAGGATTGCATTGACCGCCTGTGGCAGGAATCAAACCAGGTCAGGCAGGTCATGCAGTCGCAGGATCAGCAGCGCATCATCGAATGTGTCGACAATCTCGAGTCGATCAGCGACGAGGCCAAGCGGGCCTCGCGCAGTCAACCGAACATGTCGGCCAATCTTGAAAACGCGGTCACGCGCGTGCATGCCGAACTATCGGAGCTCAAGCACCAGCTGCACTAGTTGGGCGCCAGCCGGTCCTGGCTGCCGCGGCCGATGGTCTGAATGATGCGTGAGCGCGGCTGGAGCGCGTGTTCGATCACGTCGAGCGCGCGCTGCGGCTGCGCGGCCCCGCACATGAAGATGTCGGCCGCCGCGAAGCCGCATTCGGGCCAGGTGTGGATCGAGATGTGCGACTCGGCCAGCAGCACCACGCCGGTCACGCCCAAGCCTTCGCCGAAGGTGTGGAAGTGGCTGTGCAGGATGCGCGCGCCGGCCGCCTCGGCGCCGGCGCGCAGCAGCGCGTCAAGCTCGGGCGGCGACAGCAGCAGCGCCGCGTCAACCCCGTAAAAATCGGCCAGCAGGTGAATGCCGGCCGGGCGGTGCGCATGCGCCGTCACTTGTGGCCACCGCCGCCGCCACCGTAGCCGCCGCCGTAACTGCCGCCGCCATAGCCGGAGCGCGAACTCCAGCTGCTGCCGCCCGAGCCGCCGGATGACGAACCGATCATGCTCGACCAGCTGCTCACCGTGGCGACGATGGTCACGACCAGGGCGTAAAGAAAATACTTGAAGTTCATGATTTGCCCTGATCGTTCGAGAAGAATTTCGCCGGCAGATAGATCGCCAGGATCGCGACGATCAGGTAGAACGCCGTACCCCAAAAATTAAACAGCAGCGGAATGGCGTTCAGCCCGAGGATCCACCAGAGGAACTTGGTGGCCGCGCTGGTGCCGGGCAGAGCGCCTGTGCCGGCGCCGCTGCCGGGCGCGATGCGCAGCGCGGTGCCGAACCAGGCCTTGACCTGGTCAAAGGCCACCGGCGTCGAGCGCGACCAGGTCAATTCGGATTCGCTCAGTTCGGCCGCCAGCTTGGTCTTGCCGTTTTCGAATTCACTGACGCGCACCTGGTCGCCGACCGCCACGCGCCAGTTGAAGGCGCCCGCCGCAAAGGTCACGCTGGCGGTGTAGTCGTACAGCTTGCGGTAGTTCTGCCGGTCGAGCACAGCCACGTTGGCCGAGGTCGAGGCCCAGTCGGGCCAGGTCTCCATCACGTTGGCGCGCGACCATCCCTCGTCGGTCTCGACCAGCCAGAAGAAGCTGGCGCGGGTGCTGTAGAGCAGGTACTCGGTCCACGCGGTGCCTTCGTCGTCGACCCGCACCATCGCCCCGATCACATGGTAATCGGTGCCGTTGATCGATGCGGCGGCGCCGAGCGGAATGGTGGTGCGCACGCGTTCGACTTTTTCGCCCTGCGCCAGCACTTGCGCCTGCGGGCCGGCCGCGTCGAGCTGCGCCTGGCAGGCCGGGCACACCAGGCTATTGGTCACGCCCGGCAGGTACTTGATGCCGGTGCCGCAGGACGGACATTCGAGCGCATCGAGCTTGCCGCGGTATTTGCCGGCGCTCGCCTTGATCGCGTCGTCGTCGCGCAGCAGCTGGCATTTGAGGTCGTCGAGCGTGACGGCGGTGCCGATGAACACGGCCGGCGTCTCGGAATCGGAATAGTCGAGCGTGAGGAAGGAGGCGCCGCTGCGGAAGTCCACCACCTTCGCCTGCCAGCCTTCGCCGACCCTGAACGGCAGTTCGCCCTGGCCGCCGATGCACTCGGCCACGCGCTTCTCCGACGCCATGTAGCGGCCCTGGCCGATCGGGAAGATCTGACCGGGCGCGATGTCGTCAAAGGCGGGCGCGCTGCCGGTCACTTTCTGCGCGCGGGTGATGGTGTACAGGCCGGACGAATCGCCCAGCCACGCCGTGCTGGTGTCGTCGAACTGGAGGAACCATTCATTCCACAAGCCGGCCGAATAGCGCAGCTGGATGCGGCCAATGACGCTGAAATTCTGGCCGCCGTGGCTGCCCGAGGTGCCGATCTGGATACGCGAATAATCTTCGAGCACCGACGACATCTTGCCCAGGTCCTTGACCGCGTCGGCGTCTTTCATGACGGTGGCGCGGCAGAATTCGCACACCGCGACGACCGAGGCGTGCGACTTGAACTCGACCGGCGCGCCGCAGCTTGGGCAGGAGACTGTCTGCATGGACGCTGCGCTTATCCGATCAGTTTCTTGAGCAGTTCGGCCTTGGTGCTGTCATAGTCCGCCGCCGAAATCAGGCCCTTGTCGAGCAGACCCTTGAGCTTGGCCAGGCGATCCTCGATCGATTCCTGCGCCGGTGCGGCCGGCGCTGCCGGCGCGGTCTGGGCCTGCTGCGGCGCGAAGGCGCCGTTCAAGCCTTGCGCCATCGCCTGACCCACCATCGCGCCGGCGCCGAGGCCCGCGCCGATGCCGGCCAGCCCGCCTTCGTTCTGCGCCGCCAGCGGAATGCTGCTGGCGACCTGGAACTTGGTGAAGCCCGCCATTTTGTCCTGCGACATGCCGCCCTTAATGCCGGCCGAAATGCGCTCGTCGAGCGCGGCCTGCAGTTCTTCGGGCAGGCTGACGCTGGCGACATTGAATTCGTCGAGGCCGATGCCGTAACGCGCGAAGGCGGTGGCCAGGTCGCCCTTGACCTGC
>JBDSTZ010000343.1:0-3011 GCA_039927975.1 Massilia sp.
AGCATCTGGGCCTACCTGCTGGTGCTGGCCGAGCTGCCCGGCGCGGCGCCCAAGCAGCGCGGCAAGATCCTGGCGATCTGCTTCGCCGGCGTGTGGGGATCGGCGTCGACGCTGATGTTCCTGAATGCTTCGCTCGGCATCGACATCTTCCCTTACAGCGTGATCCTGTTCCCCGGCTACGCGCTGCTGCTGGTGTTCGGCATTCTGCGTTACGACCTGATGGCGGTGAACCTGTGGGCCAACCGCCTGCTGGCCTGGCTGGTGGCGACCGCCGCGACGGTGGTGCTGGCGGGCTTGCTGCTTGGCGTGGCGGCGCGCTCCGGCGTGGCTTCGCTGGCGGCGATTCCGCTGTGGCAGCTTTGGCTGCTGGGCAGCGCGATGCTGGGTGTGATGCTGCTGCTTGAAGGGCCGTCGCGCCGCGCGATGGAGAAGATGATTTTTCCCGGCGCGCACCTGGAGGCTGGGGTGCTGGCCGACTGGCGCGTCAGGCTCGACGCGGCCAGCAGCTGGCGCGAGCTGGAAGGCGTCGCCGGCGCCACGCTCGGCGCGCACTTGCGCCAGCCGATGCTGGTGGCGCTTGGCGTGGAGGCGGCGCCGCCCGCGCCAGGCACACCGGGCATCCATTGCTACTTCGCAGAGGGCGACGCGCAGCAGCCGGCGCATTGGCGCAGTGAGCTGGTCGGCTTCGAGGGCGCCACGCCGGGCGTGCTGCGGGTGGGCGAAGTGTTCGGCGCGCTGCTGTCGGCGGCGGCGGCGCGGCTTGAGCAGTTGCTGCGCTACGCCGAGCAGGAAAAAGAACGTCTGCAAAAGGCGCACTTGCTGGAACTGGGCGGGCTGGCGGCGACGGTGGCGCACGAGCTGCGCAATCCGCTCAATATCATC
This sequence comes from Massilia sp., assembly GCA_039927975.1. Classification (GTDB taxonomy): domain Bacteria; phylum Pseudomonadota; class Gammaproteobacteria; order Burkholderiales; family Burkholderiaceae_D; genus JBDSTZ01. Next base: position 883 of record JBDSTZ010000343.1, read on the forward strand.
AGCATGGCGGCGGTGGGCTCGCCGCCCGAAACGCGGGCCGAGATTCGCGCGCAGATCGAGCGGGCCGACCATCTGATCCGTGACCTGCTCAGCTACTCCGGCGAGATGCGCCTGCAATGCCAGCCGGTGGCGCTGGGTGAACTGGTGCGCCGCGTGCTGGCGGGCTTTCCCGGCCAGCCAATCACGGTCGACATCGACGACGCGCTGTGCGCGCTGATCGATCCGCTGCGCGGCGAGCAGATTCTCGCCAACCTTGTCGGCAATGCGCTGGCCATGCTGCGCGGGCGCGACGATCCGCGCATCGAGGTGAGCGCCGCACCGCAGGCCGATGGCTACATTCTCCTTCGCGTGTGCGACAACGGGCCGGGTGTGCCGTCCGACCTCGCGGCCGATTTGTTCCAGCCATTCACGACGCGCCGGCCGGGCGGCACAGGCCTCGGCCTGGCCATCGTGCGGCGCCTGGTGGAGGCGCACGGCGGCAGTGTGCGGCTGGCCGCGCGCGATGGCTGGAACTGCTGTTTTGAACTCACTTTGCCAGGCTTGCCATGACCCGCGAACAGATCCTCCTCGTCGACGACGAACCCGCATTTCAACGCCTCTGCGGCAACTGGCTGGCCAGCCTTGGCTACGATGTGAAGGTGGCGGCATCGGCCGAGCAGGTGACCACGCTCAGTGCCGAGCATCGCTTCGACCTGGTGCTGTTGGACCTGGCGCTGCCGCCATCGTTTCGGCCCGATGAAGGCCTGGCGTTGATCGCCGGGCTGGCGCCGGCGCCGGTGGTGGTGATGACCGGTCACGCCCACCGCGAACTGGCGCTGCGGGCGATCGACGCCGGGGCGTGGGATTTTCTGCCCAAGCCGCTCGATCCGGAATTGCTGAAGGTGGTGGTCGAACGCGCGCTGACCAAGCGCCGCCTGGAACGCGAGCTGGCCGACTGGCGCGCACGCGCCGAACCGGACGACGCGACAATGGGCCTGATCGGCATCAGCGCGGACTTGCACGAGCTGCGCGCGCTGGTGCGCCGCATCGCGCCGACCGATGTGCCGGTGATGATCACAGGACCGAGCGGCACCGGCAAGGAGCTGGTGGCGCGCGCGCTGCACGCGAACGGCAAGCGCGGCGCCAAGCCGTTTGTGGCGGTGCACTGCGGGGCGATTCCGCCGGAGCTGTTCGAGAGCGAGTTGTTCGGCCATTGCAAGGGCAGCTTCACGGGCGCGGACCGGGACAGGCTCGGTTTGATCGCGACGGCGAACGGCGGCACGCTGTTCCTCGACGAGATCGGCGACATGCCGCTGGCGATGCAGGTGAAGCTGCTGCGGTTTTTGCAGGCGGGGAGTTTTTTCGCGGTGGGCGGCAGGACCGAGACGCGCGTCGATGTGCGGGTGGTGGCGGCGACCAATCGCGATCTGCCGGCGATGGTGGAGGACAAGTCGTTTCGCGATGATTTGTATTACCGGCTCAAGGGGATTCAGGTGAGGACCAGCGCGCTGGCCGAACGGGCCGAGGACGTGGCGCTGATCGCGCAGGCGCTGGCCGCGCGCATGGCGCCGGCCAAGCGGCTGGCGCCGGCGGCGCTGGAGTGGGTGGTCTCGCGCGGCTGGCCGGGCAATGTCCGCGAGCTGCAGCATTCACTGCAGACGGCGGCGGCGCTGGCGGGGACGGAGGCGGTCATTTCGGTGGATGATCTGGCGCTCGCTTGCGGGGAGGCGCCGCTTGCGGCTCCCGCAGCGGCGGATGGGTCGCTCGACGCGCAGGTAGCGGGGCTGGAGAAAAGGTTGATCGTCTCCGCGCTGGACGAGACCGGGCACAATCACACGCACGCGGCCAGGCAGTTGGGGATATCGCGGGTGGGGTTGTTGAACAAGATGAAGCGGTATGGGTTGCGGTGAGGCGAGGCTGTTGGTTTTTCGGCGTTGGTGGAAATGACTTCACCAGGCGAAGCGCGATAGCATCCGTGAACACATCAACAAGCAGCCGCACGCCTGCAAGCTCTGGACTTGGCACGGGGGTGTACCGAATTCTGTGTAAACGGGTTTTCGTTTAAGTCTGCGGAAGCCGGTCTTCAAACTGGATGGCGAAGCGGTTCAGTGCGGCTTTCCAGTCCCGGATCGGCATCGTCCACTTTTTGC
>JBDSTZ010000344.1:0-5853 GCA_039927975.1 Massilia sp.
CGCCGTGTACTCGAAAACCAAAATCACGCGCGTGGCCGATCAGGACAAGTTCGCCGTGACTTTGCAGCTGCAATATTAATCTCGTCACCTACGGAGCCCTCCCATGCAAAATCGCCGCAATTTCATCGGTACCCTGAGCCGCATCGCCGCCGCCACGTCCATGCTGGCCGCCGGCGCCGCGCTTTCCACCTCGGCTTACGCCGCCGACACCATCAAGGTCGGCATCCTGCACTCGCTGTCCGGCACCATGGCCATCTCGGAGACGTCGCTCAAGGACGTGGCGCTGATGACCATCGAAGAAATCAACGCCAAGGGCGGCGTGATGGGCAAAAAGCTGGAAGCGGTGGTGGTCGACCCAGCGTCTAACTGGCCACTGTTCGCGGAGAAGGCGCGCGGCCTGATCGCCCAGAACAAGGTCTCCGCCGTCTTCGGTTGCTGGACCTCGGTATCGCGCAAGTCGGTGCTGCCGGTGTTCAAGGAGCTCAATAGCCTGTTGTTCTACCCGGTGCAGTACGAGGGCGAGGAATTGGAAAAGAACGTGTTCTATACCGGCGCGGCGCCTAACCAGCAGGCGATACCTGCGGTCGAATACTTGATGAGCAAGGATGGCGGTGGCGCCAAGCGCTTCGTGCTGCTGGGGACCGACTACGTCTACCCGCGCACCACCAACAAGATCCTGCGCGCCTTCTTGAAGAGCAAAGGCGTGAAGGATAGCGATATCGACGAGGTGTACACCCCGTTCGGCCATTCGGACTACCAGACCATCGTCGCCAACATCAAGAAGTTCTCGGCCGGCGGCAAGACGGCCGTGATCTCCACCATCAACGGCGACTCCAACGTGCCGTTCTACAAAGAGCTGGGCAACGCCGGCCTGAAGGCGACCGACGTGCCGGTGGTGGCGTTCTCGGTGGGCGAGGAGGAACTGCGCGGCGTCGACACCAAGCCGCTGCTGGGCCACCTGGCGGCCTGGAATTACTTCGAGTCGGTGAAAAACCCGGTCAACGCGGAGTTCATCAAGAAGTGGAAGGCGTACGCCGCCGCCAAGAAGCTGCCAAATGCGGCGACCGTGGTGACCAACGATCCGATGGAAGCGACCTACGTCGGCATCCACATGTGGGCGCAAGCGGTGGAGAAGGCCAAGTCGACCGACACCGACAAGGTGATCGCGGCGATGGGCGGCCAGACCTACAAGGCGCCATCGGGCTTCACCCTGACCATGGACCCAACCAACCACCACCTGCACAAGCCAGTCATGATCGGCGAAATCAAGGGTGACGGCCAGTTCAACGTGGTATGGAAAACCAAGGGTCCGATCCGCGCGCAACCTTGGAGCCCTTACCTGCCGGGTAACGAGAGCAAGCAGAAGCTGTAAAGGTCGACAACGTCATTCCCGCGCAGGCGGGAATCCAATGTCGCCGAATCGTCAAGGTGCCATGGGTTCCCGCCTGCGCGGGAACGACGAGACGAAGAAGGCGCCGTTTCCTCTTGATGTTGAGTGAACGGCGTCATCGCACACGGGGCGGGCCGGATTCAAGCTTTACCGGCACCTCCATCAAAGATCACCCTCACTTAACGGGCGCGCTCATGTTTACAATCAGGCCCCTCCGACATTTGCTGGCAGCCGTTTTACTTTGCCTGCCAGCCCTCCACGCCGTGGCCGCGATCGATGCGGCGATCGTCAAGCCACTCGCCGGCGACGATCCCGAGACCCGCATCGAAGCCGTCGGCAAAATCGCCGCGCTGGCCAATGCGGACGCCCTCAAGGTCCTCACCGCGATCCAGAACGAGCAGCTCTACACCACGCCCGACGGCGCCGTGCTGATCGTCGACGACGCCGGCGCCTATGACGTCGTCAGCGGCAAAAGCGGCCCCGTACCCGACGGCGCCGACGGCCTGGTCGTCAACAACCGCCTGCGCAGCGCCGTCGACAGCGCCCTCTCCGGCCTGACCCTGCTCTCGCCCGAGCGCGAAAAGCGCCTGGCCGCCGCGCGCGAACTGCAAGGCAAACCGATCGATCCTAGCCAGTCGCCGCTGATCGGCGCCGCCTTCGCAAAGGAGACCGATCCCGCCATCAAGGACATCCTGCAGATCCTGATCTCGACCGCCAACCTGCAATCGCCCGACCCGGCGCTGCGCAAGGCCGCCGTCATCGGCCTGGAGAACAGCACCAACGCCAGCCTGCGTCCACTGCTGCAGAAAATGCTGGCCAAGAACGCCGACGGCACCGACGCCGAGCCCGACGCCGGCGTACGCGTGGCCGCCGCCGCCACCCTGCGCGCGATCGACGGCCGCGTCGCCCGCACCGAAATCGTCGCCAACATCTTCTACGGCGTCTCGCTCGGCAGCGTGCTGCTGCTGGCCGCACTCGGCCTGGCCATCACCTTCGGCCTGATGGGCATCATCAACATGGCGCACGGCGAGCTGCTGATGATCGGCGCCTACACCACCTACATGTGCCAGACCCTGTTCCGCCACTTCCTGCCCGCTTACGTCGACGCCTACCTGGTGGTCGCCGTGCCGGCCGCCTTCATCGTAGCCGGCGCGGTCGGCATCGCGCTCGAACGCACCGTCATCCGCTGGCTCTACGGCCGCCCGCTCGAAACGCTGCTGGCCACCTGGGGCATCAGCCTGATGCTCATGCAACTGGTGCGCACCATCTTCGGCGCGCAGAACGTCGAAGTGGCCAACCCGAGCTGGATGTCGGGCGGCGTCACGGTGCTCGGCTCGCTGGTGCTGCCGTACAACCGCATCGTCATCATCGTGTTCGCCGTCGTGGTGGTGGCCGCCGTCTGGCTGATCCTCAACAAGACCCGGCTCGGCCTGTTCGTCCGTGCCGTGATGCAGAATCGCCGCATGGCCGACTGCGTGGGTGTCGCCACCGGCAAGATCGACATGATGGCCTTCGGCCTCGGCTCCGGCATCGCCGGCCTGGGCGGGGTGGCCCTCTCGCAGCTCGGCAACGTCGGCCCCGACCTCGGCCAGAGCTACATCGTCGACTCCTTCATGGTGGTGGTGCTGGGCGGCGTCGGCCAGCTGGCCGGCACCGTGATCGCCGCCTTCGGCCTGGGCGAAGTGAACAAGTTCCTCGAACCGATGGCCGGCGCCGTCATGGCCAAGATCTGCATCCTCGTATTCATCATCATCTTCATTCAGCGCCGTCCGCAAGGCTTGTTCGCGCTGAAAGGCAGGAGTGTCGACTAATGCTCAATCCAACTACAAGCAGCAAGATGTTTTCGCGCCCGGTCTGGATCGGCATCATGGTGTGCAGCGTGATCGCCGCCCTGCTGCCGATCCTGAACCTGGCCTTCCCCGCCGGCCACGCGTTGCACGTGTCGAGCTACACGGTGGCGCTGGTGGGCAAGTTCATGTGCTACGCGCTGGCCGCCCTCGCGCTCGACCTGGTGTGGGGTTACACCGGCATTCTGTCGCTCGGCCACGGCGTGTTCTTCGCGCTCGGCGCCTACGCCCACGGCATGTACCTGATGCGCGCCATCGGCCGCGACGGCGTCTACCAGAGCAACCTGCCCGACTTCATGGTCTTCCTCGACTGGAAAACCTACCCGTGGTACTGGTCGATGACCGACAGCTTCTGGTACTGCATGGCGCTGGTGGTGCTGGTGCCGGGCGTGCTGGCTTTTATCTTCGGCTACTTCGCCTTCCGCTCGCGCATCAAGGGCGTGTACTTCTCGATCATCACCCAGGCGATGACGTTTGCCTTCATGCTGCTGTTCTTCCGTAACGACACCGGCTTTGGCGGTAACAACGGCTTCACCGACTTCAAGCGCATTCTCGGCTTTAGCATCACGGCGCCGGAAACCAAGGCCGTGCTGTTCCTGCTGACCCTGGCCCTGCTGCTGGCCGCGCTGATCGGCTGCCGCGCCATCGTGCAATCGAAACTGGGACGCGTGCTGCAGGCGGTGCGCGATTCGGAATCGCGCCTCATGTTCATCGGCTACGACCCGCTGTGGTTCAAGCTGTTCGTCTGGACCCTGTCGGCCGTGCTGTGCGGGATCGCCGGCGCGCTGTATGTGCCGCAGGTCGGCATCATCAACCCGTCCGAAATGTCGCCGGGGAACTCGATCGAGATGGTGATCTGGGCGGCGGTCGGCGGGCGCGGCACGCTGGTCGGCCCGATCATCGGCGCGTTCGCCGTCAACGGCATGAAGAGCTGGTTCACCGCCGCCCTGCCCGAACTGTGGCTATTCGCGCTCGGCCTGCTGTTCATCCTGGTGACGCTGTTTATGCAAAAAGGGATTCTGGGACTGGTGCCGCAATTGCTGGCCAAACGCCGCACATCAGCGCCAGCGAGCGACGCCACGCCAGCGGCGATCGCCGACAAACAACAGGAGGCAGCATGAGTATCCTCGCTCCCGGACAGCACTATCAATCGGCGCCTGGCGAAGCCGCTGCCAACTACGGCCGCGTGGCCCACGAAGGTGTTGACACCAGCCACGGCGCGATTCTCTACCTCGAAGATATCAGCGTCTCGTTCGACGGCTTCAAGGCGCTCAACAAGCTCAGTCTCGATATCTCGGTGGGCGAACTGCGCTGCATCATCGGCCCCAACGGCGCCGGCAAGACCACGATGATGGACGTCATCACCGGCAAGACCCGGCCCACCTCGGGCACCGCCTTCTTCGGCCAGACCATGGATCTGTCGAAGATGACCGAGTTCGAGATCGCCCACGCCGGCATCGGCCGCAAGTTCCAGCGCCCGACCGTGTTCGAGCAGCACACGGTGTTCGAGAATCTCGAACTGGCCATGAAGATGAACAAGCGGGTGTGGCCGACGCTGAGGTTTCGCCTGTCGTCCGAACAGAACGACAAGATCGGCGCGATCCTGAAACTGATCCGCCTGAATGGCGAGGAGCGGCGCCAGGCCGGGCTACTGTCGCATGGCCAGAAGCAGTGGCTCGAAATTGGCATGCTCCTGATGCAGGAACCGCAATTGATCCTGCTCGACGAACCGGTGGCCGGCATGTCCGACGCCGAGACCGCGCGCACCGCCGAACTGCTCAACGAATTGCGCGGCAAGCATTCGATCATGGTCGTCGAACACGACATGGGCTTTGTGACCGAGATCACGCAGCAGGGCAAGGTGACGGTGCTGCACGAAGGCTCGGTGCTGGCGCAGGGCACGATGGCGCAGGTGCAGGCCGACGAGCGCGTTATTGAAGTTTACCTGGGACGATAGAACATGCTGCAAGCGGAAAAATTGAACCAGTATTACGGCGCGGCGCATACGCTGCGCGGCGTGTCGCTGACGGTGGCCAAGGGCGAATGCCTGACCCTCCTCGGGCGCAACGGGGTCGGCAAGACCACCCTGCTCAAGTGCCTGACCGGGGTGCTGCCGACGGCCGGCGGCGCGGTCATGTTCAACGGGCGCGACATCACCAAGCTGGCGCCGCACAAGCGCGCGGCGGCGGGCATCGCTTACGTGCCGCAGGGGCGCGAGATCTTTGCGCGTCTGACGGTCGAGGAGAATCTGCTGATGGGAATGGCGGTCAAGTCGGGGCGCAAGGCCAAGTCGATCAATCCGGAAGTGTATGAGTTGTTCCCGGTGTTGAAGGACATGCTGCAGCGGCGCGGCGGCGATTTGTCGGGCGGCCAGCAGCAGCAGCTGGCGATCGCGCGCGCGCTTGCAGCGAACCCCAAGTTGCTCATCCTCGACGAGCCGACCGAAGGCATTCAGCCATCGATCATCAAAGAGATTCGCGACGTCATCAAGGCATTGTTGGCGAAGGGCGGAATTGCCGTGTTGCTGGTCGAGCAGTACTACGATTTTGCTGCCGCGCTTGCCGGCCAGTACGCGGTGATGAGTCGTGGCCAGGTGATCAAGCGTGGCCCCGGCGA
>JBDSTZ010000345.1:0-1755 GCA_039927975.1 Massilia sp.
TTTTTCAGCGCCCCGAGGCCGAAGCCGCCGCCTGTCGAAGGCGAACAGAAAGGCAGACTGCGGCTAAAAACCAAGGGTGCCTATTCTGATGCGGGAGTCAACAAAATTATTCCGGACAGCAGTGCGCCTGCCCGGGAATGACGGTTTTTCGTTTTGTGGTGAGAGATTTCACACGCTCTTTTCCGGCTTCACCCGGTCGACCCCGCCAAAATTGACAGCTCATAAGCGGTCAGAGAACGAATAAGCTAACATGACGGTCTCATAACAAGATTTCACCCCTATGTTTTCCAAGCTACGCGAAGATATCAAGAGCATCATCGAACGCGACCCGGCCGCACGCAACGGTTGGGAGGTGGTGACTTGTTATCCCGGATTCCAGGCCATCATGATGCATGGCTGGGCGCACGCATGCTGGCGTGCCGAACTCAAGTGGATTGGCCGCTTCATCTCCTATCTCGCGCGCATCATCACCGGCATTGAAATCCACCCCGGCGCCACGGTCGGCCGGCGCGTCTTCATCGACCATGGCTTCGGCGTGGTCATCGGCGAAACCGCCGAGATCGGCGACGACTGCACCATCTATCAGGGCGTCACGCTGGGCGGCACGTCGCTGTCGAGCGGCACCAAACGCCATCCGACGCTCGAACGCGGCGTCATCATCGGCGCCGGCGCCAAGGTGCTGGGCGCCTTCACGGTCGGCGAATTCGCCAAGATCGGCTCGAACGCTGTGGTTATCAAGCCGGTGCCGGCCGGCGCGACCGCGGTCGGCAATCCGGCCCATATCATTCGCAAGGAAGTCGACGCCCGCAGCGCCCAGTTGTTCTCGGCCTACGGCGTCACGCCGAACGGCGACGATCCCTTGTCGAAGGCGCTGCACGGCCTGATCAACCACGCCGCGCGCCAGGATGAGCAGATCGAGCGCATGATGGAAACCATGAAGGCGGCCGGCATTTGTTGTGCCGATATCCCCGAGGCAGAAAAGCTCGACTCCGTAAAATTGAACAAACTGGTTGAGTAAGGAACCATCGATGACGACAGAAGCAGTTGCAGGGGGCGCGGCAGATAATCCGGCCTTGCTGGACCCGTTTGAAATTCGTGTGCTGGCGGTGCTGGCCGAAAAAGAAGCGCTGACGCCGGACAACTACCCGATGTCGCTCAACGCCATCACCAACGGCTGCAACCAGCTGTCGAGCCGCGATCCGGTCATGCAGCTATCCGATGAGACGGTGCAGGACGTGTTGCAACGCCTCATGCAGCGCAAGTTCGTCAACGGCATCACCCAGGCCGGCGCGCGCGTGACCAAGTACGAGCACCGCATGCGCATCAAGTGGACGCTCGAACAGGACAAGCTGGCGGTGCTGTCCATCCTCATGCTGCGCGGCTTGCAGACGGCCGGCGAAATCCGCACCCGCAGCGGACGCATGCACGACTTCAAATCGGTGGCCGAGGTCGAGTCCTGCCTGCAATTTTTGATCGATAAATACCCGCCGCTGGTGGCGCGTCTGGCGCTGGCGCCCGGCACCAAGGAGCCGCGCTACGGTCACTTGCTCGGCGGCGACGTCGCCCTGGCGCAGCAGGAATCGGCCTTCGGCGCCGTCTCGGTGGCGGCGCCCGGCAGCAAGATGGTGCAGCTGGAGCAAGAGGTGGCAGGCTTGCGGGCCGAGGTGGCCGAGCTCAAGGCCCAGTTCGACAGTTTCAAAAAACAGTTCGAATAAAAAACAGTTCGCATATAAAAACGCCCCGTCCAGCTGAGCT
>JBDSTZ010000346.1:0-25687 GCA_039927975.1 Massilia sp.
GTGCTGGCTTTCCCGTCGCGCACTGTGTTTGTCAGCACGTACAGGAAGCGCGTGACGGCGCTGCCATGAACCGTGATGCCGCTGTCCGGCGCGTATGCGACCGTCACGCTTTCCTGGTCCGGCGGCAGGCGATTGAATTCAATGTTCACCAGCGGCTGCTCGAAGCCGGGCAGCGGCGTGCCGTCCGCGCGCAGGATCTGGTAGCCCGCCTTGTACAGGCCAAGGCGGCGCCGCGCGGCATTGCCCTCGTTCTGGTCGTGCGCTTCGAGCACGATCGACAGTGGCCCGCCGGCGGCGGCCACCAGCAGGCGCTTGCCGCGCTTCTTCGACAGCGGCGCGCCGGCCTGGTCGAAGAGCGTGATGCCGGAGATGTGCGGCGCCACGCTGTCGCTCATGCCTTTGAACGGCAACTGCTGCGCATTGACCAGGTCGCCATTCTGGTTGTACGCCAGGTGCACGTGGAACATGCGGTTGAGCGTACCGAGCGTATCGCCGCTGTGAAAGCGCGTGCCGCGCCGCACCCGTACCCGCGCCGGCTTGCCCTTGTCGTCGGCCAGCAGCGTGAAGCGCGCCGCATTGATCGGTGCGTCCTTGATGTCGCGTCCGACCCGCATGTGGATGTAGCTCAGGCTGTCGAGCGACAGGCCTTCGCCAAGTTCGCCGAAGCCGCCGGTGGCCCACGGGCTGCTGACTTTTTCGTCCAGCACCGCCAGCACCGGCGCGCCCATCGCGCCTTGCACATCGAGGCCGTTATGAAAATGGTCGCGGCTCTCGCCGCTGTAGTTGCCGCGCACTTCACCGACTACGCCGACCACCTCGTGCGCGCCGTAGCGCGGCGCGAGCGGCCAGGGCAGCGGCTCACGCGCGGCACCCGGCGCTGGCGGGACGGGGGAGGGTGCCGCAACAGTCTGCGCTTTGCCGTCGGGCGGCGCCAACCTGCTGATGCGCCGCGTCAGCGCGTCGGCCACCAGCAGGGCGCCGTTGCGCTCGACCGCCAGCCCGGCCGGACGTTTGAAGCGCGCCGCCTTGTTGTCACCCGGCGCGAAATCGATATCCACCCCTGTCAGGCCGTGCAGCGCGCCGCCCGGCGCGACCTGCAGAATGCGTCCGCGCGACAGGTCCCCCACATACAGGAAGCCGTCGTGCGTGATCGCCAGCGCCACCGGCCGCCGCATCAATTCGCGCGTGCCGGCCGGGCTGCGCGCATAGGTGGTCACCATGCCGTCGGCGCCAAGTTTGCGGATGCTGCCGTTGCCGGTGTCGGCGATGTACAGCGCGCCGTCGGCGCCCAGCGCCAGCGCGCACGGCGTGTCGAATCCGGCGCCGGCGGCCGGCCCGTCGCCCTCGCCGGGCAGGCCATTGCCGGCCAGCGTGCTCACCTCGCCGCCAGGCGCGATCACGCGAATCCTGTCGTTGTAGGTATCGGCCACATACACCTTGCCCGCCTTGTCCACCGCGATGCCAACCGGCGCGTTGAACAGCGCCTGGGCGCCGGCGCCGTCGCGGTAGCCGGCCGCGCCGGTGCCGGCCAGCGTGCTGACGATCCCTTGCGGCGTCACCTTGCGGATCGCGTGGTTGCCGGTGTCGGCCACATACAGATTGCCCGCTTCGTCGATCGCCAGGCCGGACGGCGTGTTGAACGCGGCGGCCGCACCGGCGCCGTCGGCAAAGCCCTCGTCCTTGCCCGCCACCGTGGTCACGCTGCCGTCGGCATGCACGGCGCGGATCCGGTTGTTATCGCCGGCGTCGGCCACGAACACTGTACCGGCTCGATCGACCACCAGGCCGAACGGATCGGCGAACCGCGCACTGGCGACCGGGCCGTCGGCGAAACCGGCCTGGCCGTCGCCGGCCAGCGGCGCCGCCCGCACCTGCCAGCCAAGCGCCGTGTGGCGCCCGATCAGGCGTGCCTTGTCGGCCACCTTGTTCAGCGGCGCGCCGTCGCGCAGCAGCAGAAAAGCGCCGACGGCGCAGGCGCCGGCGATCGCCAGCGCGGCCAGGCTGCGCATGCCCAATGGTCTGCTCAAAAGCTGCTTTCTATTCAGTTGAAATTATTGCCAGATTGTACGCAATGCAAGTGCGCGCGTCGATGACGCTTGACCAATTCGCGATGGCGGCGAAGTGCTCATTGGTTCCGGTTTAAACATTGCGCCAACGCAAAGCTCCGCTGAATCGCCCCAATTATGCTGGAGCGGGGCGCCGCCATGTGCGGCGCGCCGCCCCCAACGTCCAGGAGAATAATCCAATGAGTTCACCCAAACTGCTGATCAACGTTCAACCATCCGAAGCCGGCTCCGTGGTCTACCTGACGCTGGCGCCCAGGACCTCGGGCGCGGCGCAGTACGGCCACCTCGCGCTCAAGCTGTCGATCAAGAATAACGAGGCAAAGCCGGTCGTCGTGAGCAGCCTGACCGTCTCCTTCATCGGTCCGCCGACGGTGCCCAGTGTGAGCTTCGCGGTGATGGTGGGTGTCGAAAAACCGGTCAGCAAACAGGTCGAGCAAAAGCCGTTGACGATCGCCGCCGGCGCCACCGGCAGCTGGTTTTTCCAGCCCGCCAACAACATCACGCTGCCGGTCCCCGGTCCCTCGCAAATACGCCTGGCGATCGCCTGCGAAGGCTTCAACGAAGTGCAGGCCGTGACCTTGCCGCTCAAACCGCACCAAAGCCCGGTGGCCGGCGGCAGCTACGATTTTCCCGCCAAGGCGCGCGACTTCCGGATCGGCGAATACTGGTCGGGCAGGGGCGAGTCGCATGCCTCGGCCGGCGATGGCAGCCAGCTGTTCGCCTACGACATGGGCGTGGTCGCCTTCGACGCCAACAGCAGCAAATGGAGCGAGCTGCTGCCCGGTACCGACGGCAGCAGGAACGAGCATTACCGCATCTGGGGCAAGCCGGTCTACGCCATGGCCGACGGCAGCGTGCTGGCCTTCAAGAACGACATGCCGGCCAATACCAGAATGGGCCTGCAGCGGCCCACGCCCGATCCGGTCGAGGGCAATCACTTCTGGCTGCAGCACGGCGACGAGGCGGTGCTGTACGCCCACATGCAGGCCGGTAGCCTGAACCCCGACCTCGCCAGCATCGGCGCGCCTGTCAAGCGAGGCGACCTGCTTGGCCTGGCCGGCAACTCGGGCAACTCCACCAATCCGCACCTGCATGTCCACGCCATCGAAGGCAGCGCGCCGTGGGCCGGGCCGCTGCGGCCACTGCCGTTTCGTAACCTCTTTGTGATCGACCGCGCCGCACTGTCGGCGCCCAGCCCAAGCGGCCCATGGGTCAAGGCCGAGGACCAGGGTTTGCCGGGCGTGCCCGTGGCGCTGTGGCCAGGGCCGACGGTGCCGGCGTGGTATCCGCCGGGCTGGGGCGAAGTCACCCGCAGCGGCATTCCCGAAGCGGCCTACCAGGCCGAGTTCGACCGCGTCACCAGCTCCGGCTACCGCCCCGTGTGGGTCGACGCGTACGAGGTCAATGGCCGCGTGTTTTTCAACGCGATCTTCCATCCGGAGGACGGCACCGCTTGGACCGCCCACCACGGCATGAACGCCAGCCAGTACCAGGCCGAATTCACCAGCCGCGCCAGCCAGGGCTTCCAGCTGATTCACATCGAGAGCTACATCAGCGGAAAGGAAATCCGCTACGCCTCCATCTTCGCCAAGAAGATCGGCGGCCCGGTGGCGGCCTATCATGGCGTGAGCAAGGAGCAGCACCAGCAGAAATTCAACATGCTCACCGCCGAAGGCTGGCGGCCGATCAACATCAGCGTGGTCTCGCCCAACAACGTCTTGAACTACTGCGCGCTGTATCAGAAGCGCGATGTCGGCGCCTTCTTCGCCAGGAGCTTCTTGACCCCGGCCGAATACCAGGTGCAGTTCAACGAGAACAACAAGGCCGGGCGCAAGCTGAGCTACCTGAACGCCTACACCCATCTCGGCCAGCCGCATTTTTCGGCCATCTGGTTCGAGAAGACGCCGGCGGTGGTGGCCCGCCACGGCGAAAACCCGGCTCAGTTCCAGCTCGAATTCGACCGCCAGATGGCGGCCGGGCTGCGCACCCGCGTGCTCACCGGTTATGAGGAGGCCGAGGGCCACCGTTTCGGCGCCACCTGGTCCTAGCGCGGCTGACCCGCGCCGGGCCGGTCCATTTCTCGCCCGGCCCGTCGTTACAGGCGCGCCGCGCTGCGTGCCGGCTCCACGGCGCTGGTAAATATGCGGTAAAGACGGTGGTAAAGACAGCGGTAAAGACGTGGTAAACACAATGGTGCATACCGTATAAATACGTAGCGAAAAATGATATTCAGCCCCCGGGAGTAGCGATATACTCTGCCCCTGCTGTTCATCATTTGGGGATTATTTTGTTAAGACCGATCATCCTGTCGTTGGCGCTCGTTGGCGCCGTCGGCGGCGCGCAGGCGAGCGAGGGCATGTGGCAGCCGGACCAGCTACCGCTGCTCAAGCCCCAGCTCGCGCGCATCGGCATCAATCTCCCCTTGTCCGATCCCTCGCGCCATCCGCTCGCCGCCATCGTCTCGACCGGTAACTGCTCGGCTTCGTTCGTCTCCGCCGACGGCCTGATCGTCACCAACCACCACTGCGTCGCGCCGAGCATCGCGCTCAATTCCACGCCCGAACACAACTACATGGCCAACGGCTTCGTCGCGCGCACCCGCGCGGCCGAACTGCCGACCGTGCGCGGCGCCGTGGTGCTGGTCACCGACCGCACCGAGAACGTGACCGAGCGCCTCACCAGGGGACTGCCGGCCGGTTCAGGGCGCGAGCGCCACGATGAAATGCAGAGCCGCATCCGCGCCCTCAACGCCGAATGCGAGACAGAACGCTATTACCGTTGCCAGGTGGTCGCCGCCTTGCGCGGCCTGGTCTACTACCGTGTGCGCCAGTTCCGCATCCGCGATGTGCGCCTGGTGTATGCGCCGTCCGAAAAGATCGGCAACTTCGGCGGCGATGTCGACAATTTCGAATGGCCGCGCCAGGTCGGCGACTTCGCTTTCCTGCGCGCCTATGTCGGCAAGGACGGCCGCCCGGCCGAGCCATCGGCCGACAACGTACCGTTCAAGCCGCGCGACTTCCTGGTGGTGTCGGCCGAAGGCGTCAGGAACGGCGACCCGATCCTGCTGGCCGGTTTCCCCGGCCGCACCACGCGCTACAAGCTGCCGAGCGAAATCCGCTACGCCCGCGACGTCTACTTTCCCGCGCGTCTGGCCGGCATGCAGGCCGACGTCGCCGTGATCGCCGCCTCGACCATGGGCAGCCAGGGCGCCGGCCAGCGCTACGCCGGCCTGGTGAAGAACTTCAACAGCGTCATCAAGCGCACCCAGGGCCTGCTCGACGGTTTCACCACCTACGATGTCGCCGCCATCCGCGACCAGGAAGACGCCGACCTGCGCAATTGGCTGCGCCAGAATCCGTCTGCCGGCTCGCGCGAGATGCTGGCCGAGCTGGACGTGGCGGTCGGCGCCGACCTGGCCTTGTCGAGCGAGGAGTTCGCCCTGCAGGTGGCCAGCCACAGCGACCTGATTAACAGCGCGCGCATGCTGTACCGGCTGGCGCTTGAACGCCAGCGACCCGACGGCCGGCGCGAAAACGGCTTCCAGGACCGCGACGTCGGCGGCATGCGCACGCGCCTGGCGGCGCTCGACGACACCTTCGCGCTCAACGTCGACGAGGCGCGCTATTCGTCGGCCTTGCAGCGCTACGCCAGGCTGGCGCAAAAGGCGCGCCCGAAAGGACTCGACGCGCTGCTGCCGGCGCCGGCCGCCGTGCCCGCGCTGTACAAGGGCAGCGAGCTGGCCGACGTGGCCAGGCGCCAGGCCTGGATCGGCCGCGACGTCGAGGCCTTCCGCAAATCCGACGACAGCATCATCAAGCTGGCCGTCAAGCTGCAGGACATCGGCACCGCGCTCGACAACCGCCGCAAGGAAGTCAACGGCGACCTCGATCGCCTCATGCCGCAGTATATGGCGGCGGTGATCGCGTGGAAGAAGTCGCAGGGCAGGGTGGTCTACTCGGACGCCAACTCGACCCTGCGCGTGAGCTTCGGCCTGGTGGCGCCGTACTCGCCGCGCGACGGCGTCAGCAAGGGCGCCTTCACCACGGTCGACGGCGTGCGCCAGAAGAACACCGGCAAGGAACCGTTCGCCGCCCCGCGCGAGCTGCTCGACGCGATCCGCGAAAAGCGTTTCGGTCCCTTCCGCGATCCGGCACTCGGCACGGTGCCGGTCAACTTCATCTCCAGCGCCGACACCACCGGCGGCAATTCCGGCTCGGCGGTACTCAACAAGCGCGGCGAACTGGTGGGCCTGAACTTCGACTCGACCTACGAATCGATCGTCAAGGACTGGTACTTCGACAGCGCCATCACGCGCGCGATCCACGTCGACATCCGCTACATGCTGTGGGTGATGAAGGAAGTCGACCACGCCGACAACCTGCTGGCCGAACTGACGGTGAAGTATCCGCGCCAGTCGCCGAATCAGTCGCCCGACCGCTAGCCGGGCAGCCCGCGCCAGCCGCCGCGCCTTGTGCCGGCTGGCGAAATGCCCCATACTCGTGACCTGCTTCGTATTGCCGGTCCGCGCCGTCCCCATCCCCGCATGAATGATCCCCTAGACTTGCTCGGCTTCGCCACCACGCCGATCGAATTGATTTCCTTTGTGCTGTCGGTGATCACAGTGGTGCTCAACATCCGCCAGAACCACTGGGCCTGGCTGTTCGCGATCGTCTCCTCGGCCACCTACGCCATGGTGTTTTTCGACTCGCGCCTGTACGGCGACATGGGCTTGCAGGGCGTGTTCATCGCGGTCTCGGTGTGGGGCTGGTACCAGTGGCTGCGTGGCGGCGACCAGCACCAGGCGCTGAACCTGAGCCGGCTCGACGCCACCGGCTGGGCCAACGGCGCCCTCGGCTGGCTGGCCGGCTTCGCCGTCCTGTCGCTGTTCCTCAAGCACTACACCAACACCGACGTGCCCTTCATGGACGGCTTCCTGACCGCCGGCAGCCTGCTCGGGCAAGTCCTGCTGTCGCGTAAAAAAGTCGAGAACTGGCATGTCTGGATCGCCGTCGACGTGCTGTACGTCGGCCTCTACGTCTACAAGCACCTGATGCTGACCGCGCTGCTGTACGCCCTGTTCGTCCCGCTCGCGCTGATCGGCCTGCGCAGCTGGCAAGCCCAGATTCGCGGACAGGGCGCATGAATCAGCCGCTGCGCATCGCCATCCTGGGCGCCGAATCGTCCGGCAAGTCGACCCTGGCCGCCGCCCTGGCCGCCCATTACCGCACCGAATGGGTGCCAGAATACCTGCGCGAATTCGTCGACACCGCCGGCCGCGTGCCGCGCGAGGAAGACCAGTACCCGATCGCCCGCACCCAGATGGAACGCGAGAACGCCGCCGCCCGGCGCGCCACCCGCTTCCTGTTTTGCGACACCACGCCCCTGATGACGGCCCTCTACAGCAAGGTCTACTGGGGCCGCGTCTACCACCAGCTGGCCGCGCTCGACGCCGTCCACGACTACGCCGTCACCTTCGTCACCGCGCCCGATGGACCCTGGGTGCCGGACGGCCTGCAGCGCGAATCGGAAGCGGTGCGCCAGTCGGTGCACCGGCAGGTGATGGCTACCCTGAGCGTGCGCGAAATCGCCTGCACCGTCGTTGGCGGCAGCCTTGAACAGCGCGTGGCGCAGGCTTGCCGTATCCTGGACGCGACGCCCGGCTAGGATTTTCTCGTCAGCGCATTCGGGTTTATGTAAGAATCGCTGCTATGAAAAAATTCCCATGGCTTCTCATCCTCGCGCTGTTCGCGCAGCCTTGCGCCCAGGCCGGCACCGGTTACTACCTGGTGACGACCTATCCAAATGCGGGGCAGCGCACCGTCGACTTCAAGTACTGGAAAGCGCGGCCTTCAAACGGCGTGACCAGCAGCTCGCCCGAAATCGGCTTCGGCTACAGCGTCAATACGCGCTGGTACACCGAGCTGACCGGGGCGTGGTACCAGCGTGGCGAGGCTTCCCAGCACTTCGATGCGCTCGAATGGCAGAACGACTTCATGCTGACCCAGGGTGAATATCCCTTCGACCTGGCCTTCCACACCAATATCGAGCGCGAGCAGGGCGATGGACACGAGATTGGCGTGCAGTTCGGCCCCGTTTTCCAGACCGAGATCGGCCGCACCCAGCTCAACCTGAACGTCTTCTTCGAGCGTGCATTCCGTGCCGAGAAAGCCGAGCCGACCGAGATCAGCTACCAGTGGCAGGTCAGATACCACTACACGCCCAAACTGCAGTTCGGCGCCCAGGGCTTCGGTGAAATGGGGGAGTGGAACCACTGGCTGCCGCGTGCGCGGCAATCGCACCGCGCCGGCCCCGCGCTGTTTGGCAGCTGGGACCTGGGCGGCGCCCGCGAATGGAAGTATGAAGCGGCCTACCTGATCGGCAAGAACTCCGCGCGCAGCGCGAAAAGCGTCGCGGCGCGGATTCAGTACGCTTTCTGAGCGATTGCCTACAGGTCGAACTGGGCGGTGAGGCGGAAAGTGCGCGGCGCCCCCGGAATCAGATAGCCGCCCAGCGCCGGCGTGACGTCGCGCCAGAAGAACTTGTCGAACACATTGTCGACCCGCGCGCGCAGCGTGGCGTTCACGCCGCCAACGCGCAGCGCGTACGCCGCGCCCAGGTCGAACAGGTGATAGCCTGGCACGAACACCGTGTTGGCCGCATCGAAGGCCTTCTTGCCGGCGTACTGCCAGCCGGCGTTCACCTTCAATCCCGGCACCTCGGCCAGGGAGTATTCGGCCCACGCGGTCGATTTAAAGGCCGGCACGTCGGTCACCCGTTTGCCATCGTGGTCGGCCTGGCCGGTGCCGTCCTGGCGGGTGTTAAGCGCCATCAGCGACAGGCTCAGTGCCAGCGCGCGGCTGGCGTGGCCTTGCGCCGACAGCTCCAGGCCGCGATGCGTCGCCGTCCCGTTGCGCACATAGTAATTCGCCTGGTCGATGTACTCGAGTCCTTTACGGATCTGGAACAGCGACGCCGTCAGCGACAGGTCTTCGCCCAGCGCGCCCTTGACACCGAACTCGATCTGACGCGCCCGCGATGGCGACAGCGATTGATTGTTGTTGACGGTGCCGAACGGCGCGATGCCGCCTAGTTCCAGCCCGTGGCTATAGGAGCCATACGCGGTCCAGTCGCCATTCACGTGATACAGCAGCGCCGCGCTGGGCAGGGTGAAACCGTCGTCCGACACCACGCCGTCCTGATTGCGCTTGACCTGTTCGTGGCGCAGGCCCGCGTGTAGCGTCAAGGCCGGCGACAGCGTCACGATATCCTGGGCGAACACCGAGCGCTCGGTCTCGCGCAAGTGTTCGAGCACCGGGCCCGTATGCGGATTGTTAATCGCTGGCGGCACCACGATGTTGTGATAGATATTGCTGGTGCCGGCGGGGTCGTAGACATAGTCGCCGTATTTGTCGCGCCGGCTCGCGTAGCCCGCACCAAAAGTAAGCTCGTGAATCAAGCCGGCGCCGGCCAGCTTCCCTTGCAACAGGGCCTGCGCGCCGCGCGGCGATTTCGATTCGCCCTCGCTCTGGTAATCGTAGACGTCGTAATCGCCATTGCTGCAATAGCCGGGATCCAAACCTTCACTGCCGCAGCCGTAAGGGAAGGCGGTGAAATCGTCGCGCTTGAACCAGTGCGCGTTGGCGCTGACGGTGGCGTGCCAGTCGGCGTTGATGCGGTACGCGAAACGCGCGCCCAGATTGCTGCTGCGCGTGTCGACCGGCCGTGCCCACGGCTGGTCGTTGAGCAGGGTCGACGCCGAGACTCCGATCGGCAGCGTCTCGTTGCGGATCAACTGGTAGCCCGGCGCCGTCAGCTGTGACTTGTGCTGGGTGTCCATGTCGACCTGCAGCAGCGCGTCCGGCGAGATCTGCCAGTCAAAGGCAGCCGAGACGAACTGGCGCTCGCCATTGGCGCCCTTGACGTAGGAACGCAGGCGCTCGGCCGCCGCATTGAAGCGGTAGCCGAAGGCCGGATCGGCGAAGCGCCCGCCCGCATCGACCGCGCCATACACGGTGCCGCGCTCGGACAGGCCCAGCGTGGCCGACAGCAGCGGCTTGTTGGTCGGCCGCTTGGTGACATAGTTGACGATGCCGCCCGGCGTCGCCAGGCCCGCCTGCAATCCGGACAGGCCCTTGAGCACTTCGATGCGCTCCTTGTTCTCGAGCGGGATCTGGGTGTCGCCCGAGATGGCGATGCCATCCTTGCGGTAGCTGGCCGCATTGTCGAGCGCGAAACCGCGGATCGAGAACTGCTCGGCATAGCCGACCGCGTTGTAGGCGTCGCTGACGCTGGCGTCATACTTCATCGCGTCGGTGCTGGTGCCGATGCCCAGGTCCTGCATGCGGGCGCGGTCGAAGGTGCTGATCGAGGCCGGCGTATCCTGCAGCGGCGCGTCGTTAAAGCCGCCCACACTGGCGCGATCGGCCAACGGCGTGCGGCTTGCGCTGACGACGACTTCGGGCAACGATTGGGTGCTCTGGGCTGCCGCGTTCAGGCAAAAGGCTTGCGCGATCGCGCAGCAAACCAGGCTGTATTGAAAAGGTGTTGGGGACATTGTCTGCTCGATGCTCGTTTATGCGCGCCGTGGCGCGTGTGTTGACGCTGGCGCCAACGGGAGAGCAGACAAAGAAGGGAACCGCTTTGCGCTTTCCTACGCTGGCATGATCCAGATCAGGTATGAAGGGTATCTCTCACCCGGAAAAATGGTTCCGGGACCCCTAGCGAGCTGACATTTTAACACGCGCATGCCGCTTACGAGATTTCCGCCGCTTCGTGTTCGGCGGCGTGCCGCACCGGTTCGGCCCGTGCGTGCAGCATATTGCGCTGTAGCGCGCGGCGCGCCGACTCGCCGATCTGGCGCCAGTTTTCGCGCCGCAGGGCCGCGCGCTTGCGGTGCTTGCCGGGCATGTCGGCCAGCGGCTTGACGTAGAACGGCAGCGTGATCAGGTGGCAATTGCCGGCTTGTTCGACCCCGCCGAGGATGCGCCAGAAGCCGTCGTAAGCGTTGGCGAAATGCTTGCCGGCCGCCGCGTCATACGCGACATGGTGCGTGCTCTTGACCCCCGCCACCTGGTCCAGGCCGAGCGACTGTGCCACCCCCTGCATGGCGGCAAAGCAGAAGAAACTGGGCGAATTGTTGGGAAAGGCTTGCTCGAAGGCGGTAAAGGCCTCGTCCGAATCGGTCCAGCGGCCCTGGTTGCGGGCCAGGAAAGGCAGCACCGCCGCCTGCGGGATGCCGGCCAGCGCGCCGTCGACCCAGCTGAAACTGAGCCGGTGCAGGCACTTGCCTTCCGCCTCCAGGATGATCACCAGGTCGCCCTCGGCGTTCAGGCGCGAGGCCATCGCCAGGCGGATCGAAAAATGGCTGGCGCCGGCCTGGCGCTGCCACAGCACCAGGCCGGCGCCGCCGTACACCGCCTGCTTGTAGGCGGCGCCGAAGTTGGCGTCCTCGAAACCGTAATGAGTGAAGGCGCAGGCGATGCGCTGGCGCGCGCTCAGTCCGCGCACCAGGTAATCGCGATGGTTCAGGTGGTTGAACAGGTCGTCGCCCGGCGCCAGCGCGACGTAATGGCGATACACGTCGAGCCGGCACAGCGCCTGGTGCTCGCGGTAGTACAGCAGCACGCGCAGGCTGCGCGCAATGCACAGCAGCCAGGAGTTAAAGCCGTAATGCGGGCGCCGGCCGCGCCAGTGCTTGACCAGGTGAGCGAAAATCATGGCGTCTCCGAGAGGGTAAGACAAGCGATGAGGCATCTTGTCTTACTTCAAGGAAACTAATCGTGACGTGCATCAACGCGCCGGTCCCGCCGCGCGGCGGCCGCTTACTTCTCCGCCGCCGCCTTCAGCTTGCGCAAGCCCCGCTCGAAATCCTTGCCGATCAATTTGTCCATGCTGAAGAACACCGACATGATTTTCGACACGAACGGCATCGGTCCCGACATGTCCCACTCGACCGTCGTCGCCGCCCCGGAAGGCAGCAGCTTGAACACGGTGGTGTTGTGCGACTCGAACGGCGCGATGAAGTCGAGCTTGATCACGGTTTTCGCCGCGCTGGCCGCCTCGACGATTTCCATCCGGCCGGCGCCGGCGTCCTTGTTACCCGACCAGGTGTACACCGCGCCCTGGCCGGCGCTCGCGCCGCTAAAGCCGCGTTTCATGGTCGGGTCCAGGTGCTCCCAGGGCGACCAATCCGGCCAGCGGTGGAAATCGGTCAGCAGCGCGGCGATCTTTTCGGGCGGCGCCTGGATGGCGATGCTGCGCTTGACGCTGAATTGATCCGGCTGCATGGCTGCCAGCACAAGGACAATGACGAGGACGGCAAGCAGCGCGAGGCCGATTTTCTTGAGCATGGCAATGAGGAAAAGTGGGTGGGCGCCGGTGGGCGGGTGACCTACAGGATGCGATGGTCAGCCATGCTTGTCAATATTGCAGTACATATCTCATCATCCTGGTTTGCCAAATCCACAATTGGTTTAAATCTGTTGCCGCTTTGTCAGCAAAAAAAGCCGGACAAATCGGCTGTTTCGCAATAAAAATGACAATCTTTTGGCCGCAAGAAGTTGACTTCCGGTTACTAAAACTTGCCAAAATTCCATTTATTCCACCGCCCCGCGCCTGCCGTCCTGCTTGAACGTCATCCGAATTTTTCAATATCAAACGAGCAATTCATTGCCACTCGTCTATTGACATATTGCTAGTCGTTTTTCCCTCTGAAATCCAGCAAATTTACCGCCTGTTGTTTTCTGTGTTCACTTTGTCCCCGCCTGTCATCCTTTCCGATTCAATCTTGCTCCCAATGCCAATAATTAATTGGCTTGTGTAAATTTTTAACCAGGTTTTCAGCTAACATGTTGCTCTGGTGCTTTATGTTGAAATCGTG
Organism: Massilia sp.; assembly: GCA_039927975.1. Classification (GTDB taxonomy): domain Bacteria; phylum Pseudomonadota; class Gammaproteobacteria; order Burkholderiales; family Burkholderiaceae_D; genus JBDSTZ01. Next base: position 12,946 of record JBDSTZ010000346.1, read on the forward strand.
CCGTCTATAGTTGTCACGATTACAGCAAGTTCGCGCGGCGAGGCGCGGCGAGAAAAGCAAAATCAAGCGGAAAAAAGACGACATGAAACCAATTTTCAAGAAGCTATCGGTAGTTAAAATTCGTGATGCGTTTCGTGTCGAGGCACTCGAACCCCGAGTCCTCCTTTCGGCCGACCCGATCCTGGGCGCCGCCAGCTTGATCTTGCCCGATGATCATCATGCCGATTATGTCGCCCTCAACGCGTACGAGGGCAACCTGGCCCTCGACCACAATGCCGACGTCAGCTACGCGCTGGTCGACCAGGTCCTGGCCGCCTCGACCGACACGGCCCAGCCGACCCCCGCGCCTGAACGCCAGATCTACGACCTCGCCGCCCTGATCCGCAATCAAGTCATCACCGACGGCCAGTTCGCCGTCGCCGCCAACGACGTCCTCAAGGGCAGCGGCAGCGTCAACGTCGCCCTGCTCAACACCGGCACCGTGGCGCCGGGCTACTCGCCTGGCCTGCAGCACGTCACCTCCTACACCCAGACCGCCAACGCCACCCTCGAGATCGAGCTGGGCGGCACCGCGCCGGGCACCGGCTACGACCAGTTGATCGTCGACAGCCTGTCCAGCCTGGACGGCAAGCTGGCCGTCTCGCTGTGGGGCGGCTTCAAGCCGCAAGACGGCCAGGTCTTCGAGATCATGCAGTTCGACACCATCCAGGGCAAGTTCGCCCAGGCCACCGGTCTGGTCCAGGCCAGCGACGACATCTTCTTCGAACTGGTCCAGGACGCCCACTCGCTCAAGCTGATCGCCCACACCCTCGATCCGCTCACCGACGGCATGATCGGCATGGTCGGCGGCGACGCCGCCGACGGCGTCGGCTACTTCCTCAACAACGATTACTTCCCGACCATTCCGCCGCTCACCTTCCACGGCCACCTGAACCTCAACGGCAACCTCTACCTCGACGGCGCGCTGACCATCGACTACGCCGAGCATGACGTCACCGATCCTGTCACCGGCCACACCATCACCGCCAATACCTGGCTGGTCGGCATCGCCGACGGCGAAGGCTTCATCGGCATGGGCGGCCCGGCCATCAACCCGGGAGCGGTCGGCCTGGCGATCCACGACGCCGACATCGGCCTCGCGTTTATCGATCCGGCCGGCGCCGGCAACTATGGCTGGGTGCTCGCGCACGGCGTGATCGGCAGCGTCGGCGTGGTCGGCGTCGCCGGCCTGACCATCAGCGCCACCAACCTGGCCTTCGACCTGTCCTTCGGCACCGGCACGCTCGCTGGCGGCGCGCCCAACGACACCACCCTCGACCTGTCGGCCACCCCGCTGCTGGCCGGCGGCCACACCTTCAATGACGACGGCAGCGCCGGCGAATACATGCTGCTCTCCGGTCACGCCGACCTGGCCTTCAGCGGCGTCGCCATCAGCGCCGACATCGGCCTGTCCGTGATCGGCGGCGAAGTCCTGATCGCCGCCTCGAACGTCGACGCCGGCATCGGCGCCGGCGGCGTCAGCCTCGGCATCGACGGCGGCAGCTTCGGCCTGGTCCTCAGCCAGGGCAGCTTCGCCTTCGAAGCGAGCGGCGGCCTGGTCCTGACCGGCGGCGACTTCGCCAGCGTCACGGCCGACAATGTCACCATCCGCGTCAACCACCTGGACGAAGACCTGTCGGGCCGCGTCCTCGATTTCGCCGACGGTTTCAGCTACACCTTCGGCGCGCTCGGCAAGAACGTCGGCCTGCAAGCGACCGTCACCGGCCTGCACGCGGCGGTCGGCGGCGTGTTCGCCCTCTCCGGCGACTTCGCCTTCGAGAGCAACAGCGTCGACGGCACCATGAACGTGATCGGCCAGCACGCCGCCGCCAGCATGGGCGCCGGCGCCTACAAGGTCGGCGTCGGCGACGCCACCCTCGGCATGCACATCAGCGCCGCCGGCACCGTGCTCGAAGCCCACGGCGCCCTCGACGCCCAGTTCGGCGGCGCCATGTCGCTCACCGCCACCACCGTCGCCGTTCGCTACAACAGCACCGCCGCCGACGCCAGCGCCCTGGCGATCGACGCCGGCGACTTGAGCTACGTCTTCGGCGCCGGCCTCATGGCCTCGCTCAAGGAAGTCGCCGTCGGCGGCGCCAGCCTGCAGGTGGGCGGCTTCGTCCAGGCCAGCGGCAACCTCGCCGTGCGCCGCACCTCGGGCGTGCAGCTCAAGCTGGCCAACGGCAGCACCGTCGTTGTCGACGAACTGACCTTCGGCGCCAGCGACATGAACGTGTTCGCCGGCGCCGGCGCCGGCACCCCCGACGAACTGGGCGTGCGCCTGACCGACGTCGACCTGGCCATCGCCTTGATGACGGAGCAGGGCGCGACTACCCACACCTGGACCGCGCTCAAGGCCGAAGCCGGCAGTGCCGAATTCGTCGGCATCGACGCCCTGACCCTGGCCGCCACCGACATCACCATCGAAATCAACAAGGCCAGTCCGGCCGCCGCCAGCGTCGTCGATTTCGCCGCCACCGGCGTGCAAGTGGCCACCGGTCCCGGCACCGACGTCACCATCGACTTCGACGGCGCCAAGGGCGCCACCACCGCCGTCTCGATCGGCCGCGCCACGCTCGCCATCTCCGATTACGTATACATTAGTGGCAGCCTGTATCTTGAGCAGAACGCCACCGTCGAAGTCGACGTCGTCACCGGCCTGCCAAACAGCTACCCCACCGGCGCCAATCCGTCCCTGGTGTCTGGCCTGAACCTGATCGATGGCCTCTCGGTCGACCACAAGCGCATCGAGAACCTCGAAGTATCGAGCCTGATGCTCAGCGCCACCGACGTCGACATCTTCGTGGGCCTCGGCCCGTACTTCCTCGACACCAACGACAACGGCCTGTTCGACGCCAACGAAGTGGTCAACCCCGACCGCCTCGGCTTCACCCTCGACGACATCGACGTCGCCCTGGTGCTGATGAATTCGACCATGGACGCCGACCCGAACCGGGTCGTGCCGAACTTCTTTGCCCTGCAACTTAAGTGGGATAATCCGGTCAATATAGACATGGACCTCTTCAAGTTTCAGATCGAAGACCTGACCTTGAATGTCAACCAGGGTGGGGCCTGGGTCGACCGCAATTTGATCCATCCTTACGTCGATTTCGCATCGAGCTTCGACGGCGGCCTGTCGATCCCGGTGGCCGGCGGCGGCTCTCCCGTCGTGCTCGATTACAGCACCGCCGTCATCGGCGTCACGCTCGAACACGCGCTGCTCAATGTCGGCGACATGTTCCAGATCGAAGGCAGCTTCGCCTTTGAAAAAACCACCGGCATCGAGGTTGACGTCATGACCGGCCTGCCAGGCGCGCTCACCGGCAGCGCCGCCGGCCTGGCGACAAGCCTCGCCAAATTCAAGACCGACGGCTACCTCTCGTCCGACAACAGCAAGTTCACCGACCTGCCGGTCGACACGATCAGCTTCGGCGCCTCCAACGTCTCCATCGTCATCGGCAACGCCGGCGACCCGCTGTTTACCCTCGATAACATCGACATCGGCTTCGTCATGATGCATGCCTCGCGCACGCTCGACCCGGGCCGCGTGATCCCGAACATGTATGCGATGAAGGCCAACTGGGCCCATCCGCTCGACGTCGACTGGGGCTTCATGCAGCTCCAGATCGACGACTTGACCATGTCGGTCAACAAGGGCAGCAACTGGCGCGGCCTGACCGTCTCGCCGTATGTCGATTTCGTCTCCAGCTTCGGTGACGCCGGCATGGCCGTGAACACCGGCGGCGCCCCCGTCATGCTCGACTTCACCCGCTCCATGATCGGCGTCGAAGTCGCCCACGCGCTCATCAAGATCGACGACTTCTTCTTCATCGAAGGCGGCTTCGCGCTTGAAAAAGCCGCCTCGGTGCGGGTCGACATCGTCACCGGTTTCACCGACACCTCGCTCGAAGGCGCCGCCAAGCTGGCGCCGCTGCTGCAAACCGGCGAAGTCACCGTCGGCCAGTATTCGCACATCGACAAGCTCCTCATGAGCTCGTTTACTATCGGCCTCTCGGACGTCAACCTGTTCGTCGGCGACGGCCCGTATTTCGTCTCCGGTTCGACCACCCGTGCCGAAGGCGCCGTCGGCCTGGTGCTGGAAAACCTCGACCTCGGCATGGTCGTCTACAAGGATGCCCGCGGCATCGTGCCGCGCATGTGGGCCCTGTCGGCCACCGCCGACCAGCTGGCCTTCACCGGCCTCGACTTCCTCACCATGTCGGCCGAAGGCATCAGCGTGCGCGCCAACCAGGGCGCCGTCTGGGCCGGCACCAAGATCAACCCATACGTTAACTTCACCAGCACCTACGGCGCCGCCGGCCTGGCTGTCGCCACCGGCAACGCCCCCGTCATGATCGACTTCGACAACGGCAAAACCGCCGTCGAAGTCGTCAAAGCCACGCTCGGCATCGACAAGTTCGTCTTCATCCAGGGCGGCTTCGCGTTTGAACGCGGCGAGCGCCACACCGTCAACATCGACACCGGCCTGCGCAAGACCGACCTGGCCGCGCTGCCGACCCTCACCAGGCTGCAAGTGGCCGGCGTCGACGTCTCCGCCGACGGCGCGACCCTGACCGGTGTCGAAGTCACCAGCATGACCATCGGCATGAGCGACGTGAAGCTCTTCGTCGGCTACGGCGTGCCCGATTTCGATTCGACCGAACCGCTCGCCAACCAGGCCGACGTCTACGGCCTGGTGCTGAACGACGTCGACGTCGGCATCAGCATCATGAACGCGGTCAACGCCAATCTGAAGCTGCCAAAATTCACCGCCATCAAGGCTTCCGCCGGCGAATTCGCCCTGGTCGGCGGCGGCGAAGACTTCAAGCTCTCGGGCCAGGACATCTCGGTCCAGCTCAACTGGAGCGCCGGCTGGGAAGGCCTGGCCGGCAAGCGGCCGACCATCGACTACGCCTCAAGCTTCGCCGGCGGCCTCGAAGTCAAGACCGGCAACGCCCCGGTCGTCATCGATTACGGTCCTGGCGCCTTCATGGCCGCCAGCGTCACCAACGCCGTGCTGCAGGTCTCGCAATTCCTCAACATCACCGGCGACTTCGCCTTCCGCCGCGCCGAAGACACCACCATCAGTGTCGGCAGCGGCTTCGGCGTCTCCTTCGACAATGTGCGCGCCTCGAGCATCGAGTTCGGCGGCCATAACCTCAAGGCCTTCGTCGGCGTCAACGGTCCATACCGGATCGACAGCGACCATAACAACATCATCGATGCCAACGACGCCGTCAATCCGGACGCCGTCGGCCTGGTCATCAACGATCTCGATTTCGGCATGGCGATCCTCGACGTCAAGGCCGATCCGCTCGCCTATCCCCTGGTGCCGGGCAATACCAAATTCACCGCCGTCAAGGCCCACGCCGAAGGCATCGGCTTCGTCGGCTTCGGCGACTTCATTTCGTTCACGCTCAACGACCTTGACATCGGCATCAACCTGTCAAGCCGCCAGGGCCTGATCGGCGACTTCACCCAGGGCGGCACCTCCGCCGGCTACGAAGTGGCCACCGGCGGCGCCGATCCGATGGTGCTCGACTTCCACAACAGCGTCATCGAAGCCTCCGTCGGCCACGCCGAAGCGAGCATCGCCGGCATCCTGACCCTGCAGGGCGGCTTCGCCTTCCAGAAGAAAACCCTCGACGACGTCACCTTCAACGCCGCCGGCGTCGCCATCAAAGGGCAGGGCAGCGCCCTGATCGTCGCCGGCACCAACGTCTACGCCTTCGCCGGCATCAACGGCCCGTACCGCACCGACACCAACGGCGACGGCGTCATCGACGACAACGATCCTGCCAACGACGATGCCATCGGCCTGGCCATCGACAACCTCGACTTCGTGCTGGCCCTGGTCACTCCTGAAATCGCCCCCGGCCTGTCGCTGCCCGGCGTGAACTTCTACAGCGTGGCCGCGCACGCCGACAGCGCCAAGCTGGTTGGCACCGCGCCTTACCTCGAGCTCGAAGCCAACGACCTGTCCTTCCACATCAACGCCGCCACCATCGGCGGCTACCCGGCGCCATCGGTCTATCTGGACTACACGACCATGGCCGGCGGCAGCCTGTTCGTCCCCACCGGCACGGCCGGCGAGGGCATGACGCTCGACTACGACAGCAACACCATCGGCATCGGCCTCGACGCCCACCTGGGCCTGTTCGACCTGTTCGATTTCGACGCCAGCTTCGACTTCAATTTCAACCTGCCGGCCATCCCCGGCGTCGGCTTCTTCCCGTCGATCAGCCTGTCCGGCCTGGGCGACCTGCTGCCATCGTTCTCGCCCAACCTCGACTTCTTGAAGGGCGCACTCGACTTCGTCAAGAACTTCAACCTGTCGATCGGCTTCGATCCGAACTTCGGCCTCAACCTGTTCGGCAATATCGACTTCCCCGACCTGAGCCTGGACCTGGGCGACTTCGTCCACCTGCGCGGCGACTTCCAGCTCAATATCGGCGAAACCTTCACCGGCACCATGTACACCGGCCTGCCGACCGAAGTCGGCCTGGTCGAAGACCTGTTGAAAGCGGTCGTTCCCGCGCCATACGGCTCGGTGATCGACATGCTCAAGTTCGTCGGCGACGTATCCAGCGACTACTCGCGCATCGACAACGTCGGCTTCAAAGGCATGTCCTTCGGCGCCTCGAACGTCTACGCCTTTGTCGGCATCGGCAACCCCGATTACGTCGACGATCCCGACCACGCCGGCAAGCTGATCATCGCCAATCCGGACGACCTGGTTGGCTTTAGCATGGAAGGTTTGGACGTCGGCCTGTCAATCTTCAAGGCCGACCTGCCCGACTTCTTCAAAGCCCAGAATTTCTACTCGCTCTACACCCACGCCGACGCCCTGAAAACCTACGGTTTCGGCGACGTCCTCAAGCTCGAAGCCCAGGACATCACGGTTGAAGTGAACACCGGCGGCAAGCTGTTCGGCGGCCTGATGCGCTCGACCGCCGACTTCGCCGCCAGCTTCCCGGCCGATGCCTCGACCCACCGTCCGGCCGGCTTTGAAGTGCGCACCGGCGGCACCCCGGTCTACCTGAACAACACCGGCGAAGACCTGATCGGCCTCGATATCGGCATGGCCGAAATCCAGGTTTCCGAATTCTTGAGCCTGCGCGGCTCGCTGGCCTTCCGCAAGGGCGACCGCCATGTCGTCGACGTCGAACTGGGCGGCCTGCAGCAGCTCGCCGACGATCTTGGCGCCGTCATCGCCGGCTCCGCTCCCGGCCAGCCGCTGCCGCTGCAGATGGAATTCCTCACCTTGGGCGGCGCCAACCTGACCGGTTTCGCCGGCGTCGGCGGCCCTTACCGTTACGGCGACGACGCCGATGGCGACGGCCTGCGCGACAACATCAACGAAGGTGCCATCGGCCTGGTGATCGACAACGTCGACTTCGGCCTGGCGATCATGACCCCGACCATCGCCAGCCTGATCCCGGGCGCCGAACAACTGATTCCGAAGTTTGTCGCCGCCAAGGCCCACGTCGACAGCGCCATGCTGGTCGGCGTCGATCCTTCGCTGATGTCGGTGCAGGCGCGAGACATCTCGATCAACATCAACACCTCCTACATTCCGGCCCTGACGCCGATCGAAAACGGCGTCCTCCAGCTGTTCGGCATGCCCTCGATCGACTTCGCCAGCAGCTTCTCCGCTTCGCCCGAAGACGCCAACCACAACGGCGTGCTCGACGCCGGCGAAGACCGCGACGGCGACGGCAAGCTTGCCGCCCACGGCTACGCGCTGCCGGCCGGCGGCAACAACGCCGTCATCATCGACTTCTCCGAAGAGATCATCCAGGCCAAGGTCGGCTACGCCCAGATCGACCTGGCCGGCTTCGTCCAGCTGTCGGCCTCGATGGCCTTCACCAAGAAGGGCGCCGAAACGGTCACCCTGTCGAACGGCGAAATCACCACCGTCACCTCGCTGGCGGTCGGCATCAACGACGCCTACGGCTTCATCGGCACCGGCGGCTACTGGCAGGACACCAACCACGACGGCCGCATCAGCGAAGCCGACACCCCCGACAGCAGCGCGGTCGGCCTGGCCATCGAAGACCTCGATCTGGGCCTGGTCGTCGCCAAGGAACTGGTCATCGGCCTCGGCGGCATCAAGGTCGGCGTCTACATCGCCGCCCAGGCCGACATCGACATGATCGGCCTGGTCGGCATCGACGGCGCCACCATGGAAGCGCGCGACCTCAAGCTCGACCTGAACACCGGCATGCGCGCCACCATCACCACCGGCTACCACCACGACGCCGCCACCGGCGCCGTCTCCTACGATGGCGCCGGCGTCACCTTCGGCCTCACCACCATCGACTTCTCCAAGAGCAGCTGGACCGATCCGGACCAGGTGGTCCATCCCGGCTACGCCATCGAGACCGGCAATCCGTTTGAACCGGCCGTGCTCAATTTCAGCGGTCAGTACCTGCGCATCGCCGGCCAGGCCAAGGTCGATATGTTCGACCTGGTGCATCTCGACGGCGTCTTTGAAATCAAGGCCAGCGCCGCCGGCCTGACCATGTTCGCCGACGTCAACGCCGCCATCGGCACCGGCTCGGTCTCGCTGACCTCGCACGCCACTGGTCTCTTGTCGGTTACCAGCGACGGCGTCGCCCTGCGCATGCAGATGTCGACCGGGATCGACCTCGGCCCGGCCGTCGAACTGAACGCCAGCCTCGAACTGGTCCTCAACACCACCGGCAAGGACGTCATCTACACGGTGCCGGAAGAATTCCGCGACGTCGTCCACTACGACAACAACCAGTACGTCATTTCGAAAACGCCGCCGGGCAAACCCGGCTGGACCGGCATGTACGTGGCCCTGTTCGGCGAGGGCGACCTGGCCCTGATGAACGACGCCCTGACCCTCGACGGCAAGTTCAGCATCGTCATCTCCGAGTCGGGCATGGAGCTGACCGCCGAAGCCACCCTCGACCTGCCGCTGCTCAAGCCTTTGCAGGTCACCGGCACCCTCGGCATCGTCAGCGGCGGCCTGTATGGCGCCTTTGAAGTTGGCGGCGCAGGCCCGAACTCCGTCCTGATCGACGGCGGCGCCTTTGAAGTCACCGGCCACTTCCTCCTGCAGGTCAACACCACCAGCAGCTTGCAAACCGTCCGCGCCATCAATCCGAACGGCGCCGGTTTCATCAACACCCAGCTGGCCGCGCAATCGCTGCACATCGCCGGCACCGCCGGCATCAGCCTGGCCGGCGACGCCGTCCACATGAACGGCACGCTCGACCTCCTGATCGACACCACCGGCGTGCAGGCGCAAGCCAGCATGTCGCTCGAACTGGGCGTCCTGGGCAGCATCGAAGTCGAAGGCGCGATCTCCTTCATCAACGCCGCCGAAGGCCTGGTCTTCGCGCTGCGCCTGGAAACCGACATCCAGCTTGGCACCGGCGTGGTGGGCATCGGCGCCCACGCCATCCTCGAAATCAACACCAGCGACACCACCTCCTACGCCGGCGTGGCCGCCGGCACCGCCTTCAACCTGGAACTCGACGGCAAGCTGCACATCCTCGCCTTCGACGTCGACTTCCACGGCGGCATGAGCGTCGTCAATGACATCTTCCGTCTCGAACTCGACGCCGACCTGAACTTCTTCAATTTCCTCAACGTCCACATCGGCGGCTTCATCGAGTCCGACGGCGACTTTGAAATCACCGGCAACGTCGACCTGCACGTTGGCATGGGCCCGCTGCAGCTTTACGCCGGCATGTCCATCACCTTTAGCAACACCCGCATCGCCGCCAGCATCTACGGCTCGCTCGAACTCGAAATCGACATGGGCCTGTTTACCATCAGCGGCACCCTGGCCGGCTTCCGTGGCGAGATCGAACTGACCGCCGCCAGCGCCCACCTGGCCGCGCGTGTGACCATCATCGGCATCAGCGTCGACGCCGACGCCTTCTGGAGCTGGGGCGACCCGCCGGTGCTGGCCACCCAGGTCGGCGACGTGCTGTACCTGAACATGGGCGACACCTCCGGCCGCTACGGCAGCGGTGACCTGTACGACAAGACCGTCAACGAAACCTACCGCATCGACGGCGACGCCGGCGGCAACATCACCCTCGATTCGCTCGGCGTAACCTCGCACTACGCGGGCGTCAACAAGATCGTCGCGCGCGGCGGCAAGGGCAACGACTCGATCTTCGTCGGCGGCGGCGTGCACGCCCAGCTCGACTTCGACGGCGGCGAAGGCAACGACAGCTTCACCGTCGTCAACGCCGGCGCCAACAGCGTCGTCCACGGCGGCCTTGGCAACGACACCTTCACCGGCGGCAGCGCCAACGGCGTGCGCTACTACGGCGACGCCGGCAACGACCGCTTCGTCGGCGGCGACGGCGCCGAGATCATCGATATGGGTGACGGCAACAACACCATCTTCGGCGGCGGCGGCAACGACACCTTCTACATCAGCGGCCCGAACGACACGGTCGACACCGGCGACGGCGTCAACACCATCTACGTCAGCGGCGCCGGCTACCTCAACGTCATCGGCGGCCGTGGCTACGACCTGCTGGTGCTGGCACCGGTTGCCTCGACCACCGCGCTCGAACTGAACAACCACGAGATGCGCCTGAACGGCCGCAGCATCGGCTTCACCGATGCGCTCGACCGCATCCAGGTCACCGACAGCGCCGCGCTCACCACCGTCACCAGCGCCAACGGCGCCTCGTGGGGCGCGACCGACCTGTCGATCGACGCCGCCGGCCTGCTCGACGTCCAGGGCGCCAAGTTCGTCGCCCCCGACGCCCGCCTGTCGATCAGCGCCGCCGGCATTCGCGGCACCCTGGTCACCGAACTGGCCGAAGTCTCCATCGTCAATCGCGGCACCGCCGGCTTCAACGACATCGTGCTGCGCGAAAAAGACAGCCTCACGATCCTCGACGACGGCCGCGTCAACGGCGGCCTGTCGGTCGCCAACGGCCAGATCGACATCGCCCTGGCCGGCCGCGAAGCGCTGCTCTCGCTCGATTCGGGCGTGATCGCCATCGCCGTCGGCGCTGGCCGCCTGCAGATCGTCGCCGACGACGTCGACTTCCGCTCCGGCGACAACCATGTCAGCGGCCAGGGCCAGCTGGTCATGAAGACCGCCAGCAGCAACCAGAACTACCGCATCGGCGGCGCCGCCGAATCGATCTACGGCAACGACCAGTCGCTCACCGGCGCCACCGGCACCTTCGACCTCGGCATGCGCGACCTGTCCGCGCTGCGCGACGGTTTCAGCCTGATCACCATCGGCCACGCCGGCGTCACCATGTTCGTCGGCGACGTCGAAGACGCCCAGGTTGCGACTTTCAACTTCTCGGCCAAGCTGCGCGACGACGCCGTGTTTGTCGGCGACAGCGTCACCATCAACGGCGACCTCCAGTCCAGCGAATCGATCACCTTCAACGCCCGCACCATGGAAGTGCGGCGCCAGAACCTGCGCGCGCCGCTTGGCCAGCCCGATTCCGGCATCAGCGCAGCGTCCATCGCCTTGAACATCGGCGAGCAGTTGCTGGTCTCCGGCTGGATCACCGGCCAGAACCGGGTCGACATCAACGTCGCCCACAGTACCGGCGTGAACGCAATCCAGACCTACGGCACCGAAATCAACAGCGTCACCATCGACCGCAGCGCCACCATCTCGACCCTTGGCGCCGGCAGCCACCTGGTCATCAACGCCTCGAAATCGGTCATCGCCGCCGGCGCCATCAACGCCGAAGGCGCCGGTTCGTCCATCCTCGTCAACGCCGGCACCAGCCTGACGGTGGAGGAGGGCAGCGTCATCCAGGCCGCGCGCGCCAACGCCAGCGTGATCCTGGGCGCCCACGATTACCTGCACCTCAATTCGGGCAGCGCCGTCATCGCCGGCGCCGAATTCGTCATGGTGAACAACGTCCAGACGCCGGTGCTGACCGGCGCCGGCGCCACCGTCCAGCTCAATACCAGCGGCGAACTGGTGCTCTCCGGTTCGCTCACCTCGGCTTCGTCGGTCGCGCTCACCTCGGGCACCTCGGTCCACAGCTACGCCGATTATTTCGACACCCTGCCTGGCAAGACCCTCGCTTCCACCAGTGACGCCGGCAAGATCGCCACCATCGTCAATGCCCTCAACGCTCCCGGCGGCAGCGTCATGTCGGCCGACCTGCGCGCCCTGTTCGACGCCAATGGCCTCGACCTGGCCGATGGCGCGGCCATCAGCTCGATCACCAACTACACCCCGTTCGCCAGCCTGTCGCAAGAGGCCCGCGACCAGGTCGCCGTCTCGCTCGGCTACACCGTCCACACCGACGGCGGCTACTACAATCCGAGCACCGGCCAGTTCCGCCTGACCCTGTCCGAAGGCGCCCAGCTGACCTCGCAGGCCGGCTACACCGCCCACACCGGCCTGGTGTTCTACAAAGCCGACGCCGATGCCGGCCACCAGCTGGTCACCAGCTTCCTGCAAGGCGTATCGAGCGATTACAGCAACGCCCTGGTCAACTGGGGCGCCGCCGGCGCGCCGGCCGCCGGCACCGCTTTTGCGTCGCTGACCACCGCCCAGAAGCTGGCCGTCGCCAGCTCGCTCGGCTACGAAGTCGACACCAGCAGCGACAAGGTCGCCTACTACAACTACAACGCCGCCGCCGGCAAGAAGCTGGTCTACAGCTTCACCGAAGGCGCCGTCACCGATTACAGCAACGCCAACATCTACTGGGGCGCCGCC
>JBDSTZ010000347.1:0-13839 GCA_039927975.1 Massilia sp.
CACCGGCACCACGCGCAGGCCGGCCGCGCGCCCCGCGTCGACGATGCGTGCGCCAGGATCGGACACGCCCGGCGTGCCCGCATCCGACACCAGCGCGATGCGCTCGCCGGCCAGCAGGCGCGTGATCAGCTTGTCGGCCACTTCGCGCTCGTTGTGCTGATGCGCCGCGAGCAGCGGCTTCGACAGGCCGAAACGGGTCATCAAATTGCCGGTGTTGCGGGTGTCCTCGCAGGCGACCGCGTCGACCAGTGTGAGCAGATGCAGCGCGCGCAGGCTGATGTCGGTGACATTGCCGATCGGGGTAGCCACGATGTAGAGCGTTGCGGTAGGATAGGACTGGTGGGCCGCCTCGCCAATGACGGCAAGTTGGGCGATCTGGCAAGTCTGGGTGTCGGTCATCTGGGAATATGATGCTAATAAAAATGCTGAAAGGCTTGCTCGCCGCCGCGACCCTGGTCCCGCTGGTCGCCTGCGCCGCGCCATGCGACGCGCCGGGCCGATTGTGCGCGCCTATCGAGGCAAACACAAGTGCGCCGCCCGCGCCGTCGGGCCAGCCGGCCGCGCGCGAGCAGCCGGTCGCGGCGCAAACGTACGCGATCGAGATGTCCGCGCCCGCGTCCCCTTCCGCCTCGACATCGCCCTCCGCCCTCATACCAGCGTCCGGGTCCGCCGTCGCAGCCACGTCAGCGCCCGCGTCCGCATCCGCCAAGCCATCCATCCACATCGCCCTGCTACTGCCGCTCAACTCCGACACGCTGGGCGCGCCGGCCGCCGCCGTCAAGGCCGGCTTCATGGCAGCCTACGAACGCGACCGAGACGGCATCGCCGTCGAAGTGATCGACAGCGGCGACCAGCCGCAGCAGGCGCTCGACGCCTACGCGGCCGCCCTGCCCGCCAACGATTTGCTGGTCGGTCCGCTGGCCCGCTCGGCCGTGAGCGCGCTGGCCGCCAGCAAGCTGGTGACCAAGCCAACCATCGTGCTCAACCATCCCGAGGCGCGCAGCGGCGCCGGGGCCGCCGTCCTGCCGGCGCAGATGCTGGCGATCGGCCTGTCGATCGAAGACGAAGCGCGCCAGGTCGCCAACTGGGCCGGCGCCGACCATCCGGGCGCGAGCGTGCTGATCGTCTCGAGCGCCAACGCCTGGCAGCGCCGCATCGCCGGCGCTTTCGGCGCGCGCTGGCGCCAGCTCGGCTATCCCTCGCAACTGCTCGAATTGCCCGACTCGAACGGCTACCTGAGCGAAGCGGCCCTCAAGCAGCTCAAGCAGCGGGTCGACAACGAGACCCCCAGCCTGCTGTTCGCCGCGCTCGACGCCGACCAGACGCGCCAGCTGCGCGCCGAACTGGGCAACGCGGTGCCGCTGTTCGGCGCTTCCTCTGTCAACCCCGGCAGGGCGCCCGGCAGCGCGATTGGCGAACTTGACGGCCTGCAACTGCTCGACATGCCGTGGCTGATCCAGGCCGACCACAATGCCGTGATGGTTTATCCGCGCTATCTGGGCGAGCGCGTCACGCTCGACATGGATCGGCTGTATGCGCTCGGCATCGACGCCTTCCGGGTGGCGCGCGAACTGGCGCTGCGCCCGGGCGCGGCCTTCCAGCTCGACGGCGTGACCGGCCGGCTGGGGGTCGGCTTTGCCGGCGGCAAGGTCCAGTTCGAGCGTGTGCTGCCGGCCGCCATCATCGAGTCGGGCAATTTTTCGCTGGTACCGCGCATGCGCTGACCATGTGGCCCACCCGTCTGAGCGCCAAGCAACGCCAGGGCCAGGGCTGGGAGCAGCAGGCGCTGGCCTACCTGCGGCGCCAGGGCTTGACGCTGGTGGAGGCGAACTTTCGCTGCAAGTGCGGCGAGATCGACCTGATCATGCGCGACGGCGACGCCGTGGTGTTTGTCGAAGTGCGCCAGCGCGCCGACCGCGAACACGGCGGCGCGGCGGCCAGCATCACGCCGGCCAAGATTTGCCGGCTGGTGCGCGCCGCCCAGCTCTACCTGCAACGTTTTCCATGCATGCCGGATTGCCGCATCGACGTCGTCGCCATCGATGGCGGCGAACTGGAATGGCTGCGCAACGCCATTGAAGTGTAAGCAATTTTTACCGCACTTGTCCGTGGCGGCTTGCCACTGCACTATAATCCCCAGCTATGAATACTCAACGCATCCTCGCTCACTTCCAGGAGAGCGCCGAGCTGAAGCTCAAATCGGCCAGCGCCCTGTCCCAACCCATTTCCGAGGCCATCGACCTGATGTTCGGCGCCCTGTCGAACGGCAACAAGATTCTCGCCTGCGGCAACGGCGGCTCGGCCGCCGACTGCCAGCACTTCGCCGCCGAACTGGTGGGCCGCTTCGAGCGCGAGCGCTTTCCGCTGCCGGCCCTGGCGCTCACCACCGACACCTCGATCATGACGGCGGTCGGCAACGACTACAGCTATCGCGAGATTTTCTCGAAGCAGGTGCAAGCCTTCGGCCAGGCCGGCGACATCCTGCTGGCTATTTCCACCTCCGGCAACTCGGCCAATGTGATCGCCGCCGTCGAAGCGGCGCTCGAGCGCGAGATGCGCGTCGTCGCGCTGACCGGCAAGGATGGCGGCGCAATCGGCAAGCTGCTCACCGACGCCGACGTCCACATCTGCGTGCCGCACACCCGCACCGCGCGCATCCAGGAAGTCCACCTGGTCACCATACACTGCCTTTGCGACGGCATCGATGTCGCCCTATTCGGAGGAGATGAGAATGAGTAATGCTGGCGTGCCGCTGATGCGGCCCCTGAGCCGGGCGCTGCTGTGCGCCACCTTGCTGCTGAGCTTGCAGGGTTGCGTTGAAATGATGGTCGGCAGCGCCGTGATGGGCGCGGTCGCCACCGCCGACCGCCGCACCCTCGGCGCGCAAACCGAGGACAAGACGATCACCGTCAAGGCCGAGCTACGCGCGCCGAAGGTGGCGGGCGAGGATTCGCACGTCAACGTGGCCAGCTTCAACCGCAAGGTGCTGCTGACCGGCGAAGTCAGGGACGAGGCCACCAAGGCCGCCGTCGAGCGCGAAGTGCGCGCCATCGACGGCGTCGTCGCGGTCGACAATCAGCTCGAAGTGGGCGGCCCGGCCAGCTACACCTCGCGCTCGTCGGACGCGCTGATCACCACCAAGGTCAAAGCCGGTCTGGTCGAGATGAAAACCATCTCGGCGACCTCGTTCAAGGTCGTCACCGAGCGCGGCACCGTGTACCTGATGGGCCGCGTGACCCAGCGCGAAGGCCAGATCGGCGCCGACATCGCGCGCGGCGTGTCGGGCGTGCTGAAAGTGGTCAAGATGTTCGAGTACATCACCGAGGACGAACTGAAAGCCATGCAGCCGGCCAAATCGACCGCCCTGTGATGCACCGGCGACAGGGCTATAATGACCCTGTCGCCTTCTGAGTTTGCCAGCCCATCATGAGCTCCCCCGCCGCCTCCCGTTCCTGGATCAAACCTGCCGCCATCGCCGCCGTCGTGCTGGCGCTGGCCGGCGTCGGCTATGCCACGCTCGGCAACAACAGCGTGGCGGCGCCGGAAGTCACCTTCATCAGCCTGACCGGCGAAAAGATCAGCTCGCAAAGCTTGCGCGGCAAGATTGTGATGGTCAATTTCTGGGCAACTTCCTGCGCCACCTGCGTGAAAGAAATGCCGCAGATGATCGCGACCTACAACAAGTTCAAAGGCCAGGGACTCGAATTCGTCGCCGTCGCCATGAAGTACGACCCGCCCAATTACGTGCTCAACTACACGGAAAAGAACCAGCTGCCGTTCAAGGTCGCGCTCGATTCGGGCGGCGACCTGGCCAAGTCCTTCGGCGACGTGGTGATGACGCCGACCACCTTCGTGATCGGCAAGGACGGCAAGATCCTCAAGCGCTATCTGGGCGAGCCGGAATTCGGCGCCCTGCACGCGCTGTTGCAGAAGGCGCTGGCCGAGGGCTGAGCCAGCTTCGCAGGGACGGCGCCGATGGCGTCAGCGGCTCGCGGGAGTACCGCTCAGGCGGCGACTCTGGCGGCAAGTTCATTGATGGATGCCGTCCAGGCGCCGAAGTTCTCCGATTCCTGCCATAAGTCTTTTAACTCGGAATTTTCCCCCAGGATCCTGGCGATCGCCTGCTGCGCCTTCTCGACGAGTGCCGGGCCAGGCACGAGGGGGTGTTCCTTCACCCAGGCATCGAGTGCCTCGTGCTCGATACCCTGGTGACCCTGAAGCCTTGCGATGACTTCGATAGCTGCAATCGCGACGCTTGCCTCCGGCGCCTCCAGGTAGTCGACGTCATCGGTGAGTGCGTCGTCGAGCGCCGCTTCGACCAGTGATAAATCGGCGCAGTTTTCCAAATCATATGCCCAATCCGCAGCATCGTCGTTGCCCATTGCATCCATTGCCCAAGCGCCCATTGATAACTCCCGGTGGTTGTTAATTGATCGAAGCGAAGCGAACCAGAAGGATAGCGTGCCAGCGCATGCTTACCTCATCATTACCAGACTCATCCCTGGTGCTTGGGAATCCAGTTCATGAGCCTATCTTCCTGAACCCGGTACTGCTTGATCAGGCAGCCAGCCATATCGGCGTCGCCGCCGCAGCCGGCGTCCCGTTCCTTCAGCCACTGCCGCTGAAAAGCCTGCAGCTCACTGATTGCCGGAACGGTGCCGACGCCATGACGCAACTCCTTGTAATGCTTTGCCATGGCCAGGTCGAGTTCCGCCAGCGTCGGATTGACGCAGATCGATTTCTCGACGGCGGTCCGGGCGTTTCCGCAGTCGAACGACGGACCGTCCTTCGGCGCCACATAGCTGACGCGAGGCGCGAATTGCGCGGCCGGCAACGCGGTCTTTTTCCCATCGACTGAAATGAACTCGACGGCGCGCGGTGTCAACTCGTGATCGGTGAGCCAGTCGATCACTGCGCGCAGGGCCGGCGCCGGCAGATGGTCCGACGACAGGCTGTTCGATCCGAGTCGCAAGGTATCGAGTCCATAGCGCGCACCCAATCCGGCGCCGGTTTGGGTGTCGATCCAGAAAAGGCTCTTGTCGGGACAATCGTGCGGCACGCAGGCTGAGACACTCGCGTAGCGGTGCTCCGAGATGAGGACAGGATCCGGGGGCCCGCCCAGGCCCGCCAGCACCTCGCTCGACAGCGCGGCCGGAACCCGGCTCTGGACGAGTTTCGCGGTGCGCTTGTCCCAAATAAACTCGTTGGTCGACTTGTCAGCGTA
The DNA here is from genome assembly GCA_039927975.1 of Massilia sp. Taxonomy (GTDB): domain Bacteria; phylum Pseudomonadota; class Gammaproteobacteria; order Burkholderiales; family Burkholderiaceae_D; genus JBDSTZ01. Next base: position 5,225 of record JBDSTZ010000347.1, read on the forward strand.
AGTAAGTACCCAATCGGTCTTGGCCGCGCCGGGTGCCGTGCCGAGCCCTTCACTTCGGGCGCCGCCCGCCGCCAGGCACACTGCGAGTAACAGCATTGTCGAGGTTTTCAGGCTTGGCATGTGGGGCTTTCACAGCAGGGCGGGTTAGCGAAGAAGGCGCCTCAGAATTGAGACGACGACAACTTATCATACGCCGGCAATCCTTTGGCGGGCCTTAATAATTGCGTATCCGAAGCGGTCCGAGGCGATCATCAAGGAGCTTAGCCGGCGCGGGTAAATCGACAGCGGCGCTATTCGATCAGAACCCCGCCTGCACCGACAGGTACAAGCCCTTTTGGCGCGCCGGATTGAACACCGTGATATCGCCCAGATCGGCGTACGCCGCCGTGACCGACAGCTGCTTGTTGGGGAACCAGGCGACGAACACGTCGCGGTAATCCTTCTCGTTGTCGACGCCCAGGTTGTGCGGCTTCATGCGGTATTCAATGCCGAAGCCCAGTTTGCGGGTGGCCAGGTAGACCGCCGAACCTTCCAGCCGGGCCTGGTAACTGTCGCCCTTGTCGCCGCCGAAGCCGAGTAAGCCCATCTGGTTGGCCTTGGTCGCCCGCAGCGTGCCATTGAGCAGCAAGCTCTGGCTCAGGAACAGCTTGGTGGCCGACACATAATAGTCGACGCCGTGATCGTCCTTCGCGCCCAGCTGCTTGACGCTGGTGACGCCCAGCGCGCCCAGTCCAGCCACGCCCTTGTTGCGCTTGTACATGGCGCCGACGGCGATCTGCGGCAGCGCGGAATCCTGTTCGTACACGGCGTCGCCAACCAGCTTGACCTTGATGCCGACGATGTCCTGCTTGATGCGCAAGGCGTTCAACGGCGCCAGTTCGCCACGAAAATCCTGCCTGGCGAACGACAGCTCGTAACGGTCGGCGACACCGATCGCCACGCCCGCGCTGGCAAGCGAATAATCCTGGGTCTGCACGCGCGTCGCGTGCGCGTTGGCGCCCCAGCTGTCGCGCGTACCGTAGCCGGTGATCAAGGCCCACGGCGTCAAGCCGCCGCCGCCGGCGCCCTCGATCTGGCTCACGCCGCCGGTGGCGAGCAGCTTGCCCTGGTCGGGCAAGGCTTGCGCGGACGCGGCGCCAATGCCGGCCAGCGCCAGCAGCGCCGTCGACAAGGCGTTTTTCACGATGACTTGCATGAATTCCCCTGAGTGATAGTCCGGCGCGCGACCATTGCCGCACGCCAAAACGCAGTGTAGTGGGTACGCAAGACGCGGCAAATCGGATTCAGATTTTTGTAAATAATTTGTAAATAAAGTTGTTGTATTTTTGTATGCCAATGAGATAACCTCACCGTGATTACTCGCGGCACGGCCGCCCATCCGACTCCTCGATCAAGGCTTGCAGTGGCACTCACCGTCAATCCGCCCGACCCGCAACAACTCAAGACCTGGCTCGTCGCCGCCGGCAAGCGCGACGCTTCCGCCTTCCGCTCGCTCTACGACGCAAGTTCCTCGAAACTGTTTGGCTTCGCCCTGCGTATATTGCACAAGCGTGAACTCGCCGAAGAAGTCTTGCAGGAGAGTTTCGTCGCGATCTGGAACAACGCCGCCAGCTACCAGAGCCATCTCGCCGCACCGATGACCTGGATGACGACGATTGTCCGCAACAAGGCCTTCGATCACTTGCGCCGCAGCGACGCGGCGGTGGAAATCGATGCGGAGCAGTTCGATAGCGAGGTGATCAATGCGTTACAGGACCCACAGGCGACGCCGATCGATGCGCTGCTCATGAGCGGCGACGCCAAGGCGCTGGCGTGGTGCATGTCGACCCTCGAAGGCGCGCAGCGCCAGACCGTGGCGCTGGCGTTTTACCACGACCTGTCGCACAGTGAAGTGGCCGAGCAGATGAAGCTGCCCATCGGGACTGTCAAAACCTGGATCAGGCGCAGTCTGGAAAAGCTGCGCACCTGCCTGGCCAAACGGGAGCAGGCATGAATATCCGTAACAACATCGCGTTGCGCCAGAAGCTGGCGGCCGAATACGTCCTCGGCACGTTGAAGGGCGGCGCGCGGCGGCGCTTCGAAGCCTGGATGTTCCAGGATGCCGACCTGCGCAACATCACCGGCCAGTGGCAGCAAAGGCTGGCGCCGATGGCCGAGTTCGCCGGCGACGTCAAACCGCCACGCCATGTGTGGAGCGGCATCGAGCGCCGCCTCAATCTGAACAAGCAGGGCGCCGGCTGGCGCTATTGGCTGAGCGAGAGCGTGGCGTTCTGGCGCAACCTGGGTCTGGTGTCGAGCGCGCTGGCGGCCGTGCTGCTGGTGGTGGTGCTCACCCGCACTGCCGACACGCCGGCCATTTCGTATGTCGCCACCCTGACCGACGACAAGACCCAGACTGCGTTGCTGGTCACCGCCGACCAGCGCCATCGCGCGATCGAGGTGCGCCTGCTGAGCGCGGCACCGGTGCCTGCCGACAAGAGCCTGGAACTGTGGGCGGTGCCGACATCGGGCGCCCCGCGCTCGCTCGGCGTGCTGGCGGCCAACGGCGGGCGCTTCGCGCTGACCGACAAGGCGATCGGCGTCGACGTCGCCTTGCTGGCGGTGACGCTCGAACCGAAGGGTGGCTCGCCCGATCCGAACGGACCGACCGGACCGATCCTGTACAAGGGCGCCTGGATGCGGCTGTAACTAGTCCGCACGCATGAAAAAATGCGCTGGCCGTCCTTGCGGCGCCAGCGCTTCTTTGCTTGATAGATTTTTCCCGGCCGCTTACTTAGTGACGATCGCCCGCTGCAGCGGCGCCAGTGTCGCCACCAGCTTCATTTGGACGCGCGACGGCACAGCGTTCTGCTCCATGGCGACGAACAGGTCTTCGGTGATCGCATTGAACTGTGCGTTGGTCACGTTCAAGCCATCGTGGATGGTGGCCATGTCCTTGCCCTTATATTCGCAAGGGCCGCCGCTGAGCAGGCAGAATTGCTGTTCGAGCCGCAGCTTCAGATTCTTCATGTCGGAATCCTTGAACGATTCCTTGATGCGCTCATCGGCCTGAATCAGCGGAATGAAACTGGCGACGATTTTCTCGATGCCGGCCTTGCCGCCGAGTCCTTGGTAGACCGTGTCGTCACCGGCCGCGACGGCCGTCTGGGTGAATGCCGAGAAGGCCAGCAGCGCGCCGGCGAAATGTGAAAGTCGCATCATGAATGTATCCTGGATCGTCGAGCGGCCAATGTAGCAGACGCCACGGCGGGACCACAATCGATTCGCAGAAATACGACGCTGCGGCTTAACCTTTTGGATACAGAATCATCTGTGTACAACGAAACAGGGCGATCAGTTTGCCATTTGCCTCGTTGACGACTTCCACATCCCAGACCTGGGTGGTGCGGCCGAGATGCGCCGGCTTGGCCTTGCAGGCGATCGCGCCGTCGCGCGCCGTGCCCAGGTGGTTCGACTTGATCTCGATGGTGGTGAAACCGGTCGCGCCCTCCGGCAAATTGGCCATGCAGCCATAGCCGGCGGCCGTGTCGGCCAGCGAGATCACCGTGCCCGCGTGCAGGAAACCGTTGGGCGCCAGCAGGTGCTGCCTGACCTCGAGGCGGCCATCGACCTCGCCGCCGGCCACGCGCAGGATTTCAATGCCGAGATGGCCGGGCAGGGTGGCGGCGCCAAAGGCGGTGAGGGCTTCAGGGGTCATCGTTTTCCTTTGTATTTGCCTGGCGAATTACCGGCACGCGCTGCGCCATGACCGGCCCCGGCCCGGCGCGCCGCCTTGTTCTGCGACTTGAGGATACTGTCGACCCGCTCGGAAGCGGTGCGCGCCAATTCCTGCGCCAGCTCGATGCTCGGAAAGAACTCCGGCTCGCGATAGCTGATCCACGCATACGCCGAATAGCGCCGGCAACTGTCCTCGACTTCTTGCAGATTTTGCCACAAGAGCGCGTCCGGATTGGGTTCGAGCTTGCAGACGCGCTTCTTGGCCAGCGACGTCGCCCAATGTTCCCAGGCGTGTTGCAGCGACGGCACCTTGGTCGAAATCGGCACCAGCGAGAGCATGAACTTCTGCGCCACCGACAGATCGAGCGTGTCGAGCCACAGCGCGCGCTCGTTCTGTTCTTCCGTGATGCGCGGATAAAAGAAGCCGTCCGGCACATCGATATTGTGGACAAAGCGCTTGAGCAATTTGGCCAGCGAGGTTTCGCGCGTCACCGACGAGATGCGGTGCAGATGCTCGATCGTCGGCGCCACCGAGAAGCCGCTGGCGCTGATCGCCGGCAGTTTTTCCTTGAGCAGGGCGCGCATGACCGAATGGGTCTCGTCGTCGAAGCCGGCGACGAAACCTTCCTCGTGCACGCCGTAGCGGCCGGCGCGGCCGGCGATCTGGCGCGCCAGCGAGGCCGAGATTTCCTCCTCCTCGACACCGTTGTACTTGACGCTGGTGGTCATCACGATGCGCGCGATCGGCATGTTCAAGCCCATCGCCAGCGCGTCGGTGCCGACCACCACGTCGGCGCTGCCGTCGCGAAAGCGCTCGGCCTGGGCGCGCCGCACTTCGGGCGACAGGTTGCCGTAGACGGTGGCGACCGCCAGGCCTTTCTCGGTGATCAGGTCGCGCCACATCAGCACCTCGCGACGCGAAAACGCGATGACGGCGTCGCCGCGCCGCAGGTTGCCGATCTTGCGCACCGATTGCGGCTCCATCGCCAGCGGCGCCATGCGCTTGAGCACGTGCACTTCAAGTTCGCATTCGAGCCGGTCGGCCAGCGCCTCGATCGCCCGGCGCGCTTCCGGCGCGCCGACCAGGTACACCACCTGCGCCGGCGCGCCGCACACGGCGGCGGTCCAGGCGGCGCCGCGGTCGGGATCGGCCAGCATCTGGATCTCGTCGACCACCGCCACCTCGACCGGGTTGCGGCTGTCGAGCATCTCGACCGTGCTGGCGACGTGGGTGGCGCCCTCGGCCAGGCGGCGTTCCTCGCCGGTGACCAGGCTGACCTTGAGTTGCTTGCCGTGCGGCCTGGCCGCCTGCATGCGCTCGAAGTTCTCCAGCGCCAGCAGGCGCAAGGGCGCGAGGTAGACCCCGCTGCGCGCCTTGACCAGCGCCTCCATCGCCTTGTGCGTCTTGCCCGAATTGGTCGGGCCGAGCAGGGCGATGAAGCGCCGCTTCATGCGCCGCGCGACTTCGAAGGTGGCCGGGTATTCGGCCAGGTTGATGCTTTCCTTGGTGCGCGCGGCGTGGCGTTCTTCCTGGTCGCGTTCAACGGCGTGGGTGAGGCGCTGGCTGATGCGGTGGAAGACGAACTCGGCCGGCTCGGAGGTTTCCAGTTCGGCCAGGCCGCGCAGGAAAGGCGCCGGGTCGAGGCTGTAGTCCTCGGCTTCGGCCACCAGGTTGTAGACGAAGTCGACGGCGGCTTGACGCAGCTCGGCGACGCTGGCCTCGGTGACGCGTTCGGCGATCAGCGCGGTTTGCGCTTCGGGCGTCAGCTTGCGCCATTTGCTCGGCTTGGCGAGCACGCCCTGGGCCGGCACGAGGTGGTAGGGCACGCGCAGTTCGCCGAGTACGACCTCGCCGGAAAACCGCACGAAGACGCGGCCTTCGAGCGTGATCAGCTCGGCGTTGTGCGAGGCCAGCAGGCGCGCGCTGTCGTGGCCCGGCTGGTCGGCGATGTCGGGCGGCGCCATTTAACGGCACGCTCCTGGCTGCGGAATTAAACGAGGCATATCGTGCAGGCGGTGATGAAAAAATCCATGCCCGGATGTTAACACGGCGCGCCGAAAACGTTCCGGCAGTGGCGCCGACCGGCGCGGCCAACCGAACCCATGACAATGACCTGCGCAACAATTGAAACCGTTCTGGCGAACGGCACGGAGAGAAGATGGAGAAGCCTGGACCGGAACGTGCCGAAAAAATCCGACTATGCCGATTTACGAGGCGGTGGAGGCACCGTCCGTGTGCGCCGCTGAACGAGCACCTTGTTGGTAGCTGCCGGACCTTGCGTGTTTGCAGGGGCAAAAGCGCGGCTAATAAGCTCAAACGCTGCCGTGTCGCTTGGTCGCTGGTCGCGGCCAACGAATTTGCTAAGCGTGATTTTCATTGCGGCTTCCTCACTGAGACTTGGGTAATCATATCACAGCCACTTCGGCGGATGTTCCAACTTGAGCGGGGTTTGACGGTGCAGGGACAACTTGCGACTGTCAAAGGCATCCGGCCTGGTATCGAGCGTGTGTTGCTCCACCAGCCGGCTATGAATATCCAGCAACACCGCGTGATGATCATCTGGCAAGGCAATTTCTGTCCCGGCACTTCCTTCACTCCGCCATAAGCCTATTACCCGCTTTCTCTCGCCGACTCGGTTATGGTTGGATCGGTCGACCATGGCTGCGCAAGTCACGCTCAAGACGCCTGAACCTGGATCTTCGCCCAGCACAGTGGCATATTTGCCTGGCCATCTGTGGCTCAGTTGGGGTCCATCCATGAGCAAGGCGATGACCAGATTCGGTCCGACGGCGCGCACGACCGACATGGCGGGATCGTTTCGGGCGAGATCTTCACAGATGAGCACGGTCATCGACATATACCGGCGCAGCGCGAAAAAGGGCAGTTGACGATTCGATACGTCGATGTCTTCCCACCATTTTTCAGCACGCGACAGGCGGTGAAAATCGAGCCCGTACTGCTCGCATTGCCCGCGGTCGAGCCGCCAGCGGTGATGCTTGAATTGCTCCAACTGGTGAGGGTCGTTCCGTTCGTGCAATACATAGGTTTTGGCGACGTTGCGTGTTTTGCCCTTGCCGGCGTCCGGCAGGAGGATGCCGGTGGTGAAAAACGACACCCCCGCACTTCCCATCAGTCTGGCCAGTTCGTTGGCAACCGTTTCCGACAAAGCACATTCTGGCATCACCACACCGGTTACCGCTGCCGGATCCTTGGCATTTGCATGATGCAGAAGCGGCACGACCAGGTACTGAAATAGCAGCGCTGCGGTGAGCGGCTTGCGCTTGCCGATCTGGAGCCATTCTTGTTCCAGTCCAAAATAAGCGGCCGTGAATATCCCATCCACCAAGTGCACAGGATCATCGGTGGTACTGAAACTGCCGGCCGAGATGGAAAACGGAAATGGAATCACGAGCAGGCGGATCGGCTTGTACGCCTTGTCGTCTTCCGGTTCGTTAGTCAGGGCCCAGGTTGGCCGGCACTGATTGATGGCGGGCAGAAGCGCCAGATGGTGGCTGAGCGAGCGAATTGTGCATCCCACCGTCGCCGTCAGGGTCTTTGGCATCACGATGGCGGCCGACGGCGGCACCAGCGCGCAAAGCGAGTTTGGACTGTACGGTAGAAGCGGGACGCCAACCGGCACACGCGCGTGGTTGACGAAACTACCTAGCGCAAGCGCGGCAAAAACGTTTTTTTCGGCGTGATTATCCCAACCCATGCCCCGGCACACTTCATCGGCTAATGCAAACAGCAACAACAATGCTGAGACCAGGTCGTTGTGCACCAGCGCTTCATTTTGCCGCGCCATCACTTCGGTGATGTCAATCGCACCATGCGCTCTTACGACAATCATCCAAAGTGCCTGGACCCGGGCGGGCACTTCAAACAGGTATGTCTCGTCGCCCGACCATTGCTTCACGGTCGTGGCGATTTCTTCGAGATAGGCAATGTGCGAAAGCGGATCATCGCGCTTTGGGCCTGCTTCGGTGTAGCAGCTGGAACGTTCGATCAAGGTACCAACCACCGCAAAGATATCCGGCGGCCAGATCGGGCAGCGCAGAACATCGTTGTGAGCCGGTCGATAACTGTCCGCGTCCTCCAGAAATTCGCTGCCGTTCGTGCCGTCGGGCAGCAGCGACTTCACGATATCAATCACCTTCACTGGTACGCCTCACGCGGAAGTTGCACAATTGATAGCAATTGTACCGTGCCGGGTGATCGGCGCTGCCGGAACGCCATGCTGATCAATTCAGGTGATGCCGCCGTCGCAGAGCAGGGTACGTGCGACAGCCGGCGAAAGCGCACATTCGCGCGGCCGTTGCGATGCCGGGAAGGACCTTTTTCTCGATGAAACGGACGCGCGAGTCCGGTCTGCACGGCCGTCCGGCGCTGCCCCGGCGCTCTACGCCTCGGTCACCACACCCGCATTGTGCGCCTGCTCATCCGCATGATACGAGCTGCGCACCATCGCGCCAACCGCCGCGTGGACGAAGCCCATCTTGTAGGCTTCTTCCTCGAACATCTTGAACACGTCCGGATGCACATAGCGCCGCACCGGCAGGTGCGAATTCGACGGCGCCAGGTACTGGCCGATGGTCAGCATCTCGACGTTGTGCTCGCGCAGGTCGCGCATCACCTGCAGGATTTCCTCGTCGGTCTCGCCCAGGCCCACCATGATGCCCGACTTGGTCACCGCGTCCGGATACAGCGCCTTGAAATCGCGCAGCAGTTCCAGCGAATGCTTGTAGTCGGCGCCGGGGCGCGCTTCCTTGGACAGGCGCGGCACGGTTTCGAGGTTATGGTTCATCACGTCCGGCAAGCCATCCTTGAAGATCGCCAGCGCTTTCTCGAGACGGCCGCGGAAGTCCGGCACCAGCACTTCGATGCGAGTCTTGGGCGA
>JBDSTZ010000348.1:0-2328 GCA_039927975.1 Massilia sp.
ACCGCCGTGTGGCGGATCGCGCCGTCGGAAAACACGGCGATGTCGGTGGTGCCGCCGCCGATGTCGATCAACACCACGCCGAGCTCTTTTTCGTCGGCGGTGAGGACCGCGTCGGCCGAGGCCATCGGCTGCAGGATCAGGTCGGACACTTCAAGTCCGCAGCGCCTGACGCACTTTACAATGTTCTGCACCGCGGACACCGCACCGGTGACGATGTGCACCCGCACTTCAAGGCGGATGCCGCTCATGCCGATCGGCTCGCGCACGTCTTCCTGGCTGTCGACGATGAATTCCTGCGGCACAGTGTGCAGCAGTTGCTGGTCGGTCGGGATGTTGACCGCCTTGGCCGTCTCGATCACGCGGGCGACGTCGGTGGCGGTGACTTCCTTGTCCTTGATCGCCACCATGCCGCTCGAATTGAAGGAGCGGATATGGCTGCCGGCGATACCGGCGTAGACGTTGCGGATCTTGCAGTCGGCCATCAGCTCGGCTTCTTCGAGCGCGCGCTGGATCGATTCGACGGTCGCCTCGATGTTGACCACGACGCCTTTCTTGAGTCCGCGCGACTCGTGCTGACCGAGGCCGATCACCTCGTGGCGCCCGTCGGACATCACCTCGGCCACCACCGCCACCACTTTCGAGGTGCCGATATCGAGTCCGACGATCAGGTTTTTAGCGTCTTTTGTCATGTGCGTTTGGCCTACTGTTTATGCTTGCTGGTTTTGCTGCTGCTTGAATTCGTTTTTTTCGTAACGGCCTTCACAGGCTTGGTCCCGTCCTTCGGTATGCTCAGTCCCGCCGCCGTCAGCGCCAGCCCGTTCGGGTAGCGCATGTCGATCGTCTGGATCCCTTCCTTCAACCGCTCTGCCAGTTGCGGGTAGATCCCCACCAGCCGCTCGACCCGGGTCTTCAAGGTCGTGCGGTCCTGCTCGCGTCCCAGCGCCACGCTCATGCCGTTGTCGAGCTTTACCGTCCACGCGTAACGGCTCGACAAACTAAGCGCTTCCGGCACCAGCTTGACCGGCGCGAACCACGCGCGCAGCTCGGCAAACCGCGCCAGCACTTCCTTCTCGCTGCCGTCCGGACCTTCAAACTCCGGCAAGGCATGGTCCTCGTCCGCCTCGGCCAGGTTGGCGGTGAAGACGTCGCCCTTGACCGACAACAGCCGTCCATCCTCGCCCCAGGTGCCGAGCGGTTCATGCTCCTCGATCGCGACGATCAACTGGTCGGGCCATTCGCGCCTGACCGTTGCGCGCCGCACCCACGGCGCCGATTCAAAGGCCGTGCGCACCTGTTCCAGGTTGGTCGTAAAAAAATTCCCCTTGATCTTGCCCAGCACGCCGGCCCGCAAGGTCAGTTTGTTCACATGCTGCAGTTCCATGCCATACATGCTCTCGACGGTGACGGTGCGCAGGTCGAACATCGGCCGCTGCGACACCCACCACACACCGCTCGCCACGCAGGCCAGGACCACCAGGGCCATCAGGCCGTTGGCGCTTGCGTTAAGAGCACGTACGTCTTGCCACATACCGGATCAGCCCTGCCCCTTCGCCATTTTCAGGCTGGCCGAACGCACAATCTCGAGACACAAATCTTCGTAGCCGATGCCGACCGCGCGCGCCGCCATCGGCACCAGCGAGTGGCTGGTCATGCCGGGCGAGGCGTTCACTTCGAGCAGGAAGGGCTTGTTGTCGGCGGCGCGCAGCAGCACGTCGACCCGGCCCCAACCCTCGCAGCCGAGCGCGCGGTAGGCTTCCACCGCGATGCGCTCCATTTCGGCGCTGGTGGCCGCGTCGAGCACGGCCGGGCAGAAGTACTTGGTATCGTCCGTAAAATACTTGTTCTGGTAGTCGTAATTGCCTTGCGGGGCGACGATTTCGACGATCGGCAGCGCGCGCGCGCCGGCGCCCTTGCCCAGCACCGCCACCGTGAATTCACGGCCGGTGACGAACTCCTCGGCCAGCACGACGTCGTCGAAGGTGGCGGCCAGCTCGTAGGCGGCTTTCAGTTCTTCGGCGGCGCCCACCTTGGTGATGCCGATGGTCGAGCCTTCGTGCGGCGGCTTGACGATCAGCGGCAGGCCGAGGTCGGCCACCACCTTCGCCAGGTCGGTGGCGCCGTCGAGCGAAGCGTAGCGCGGGGTCGGCAGGCCGTGCATCAGCCAGATCATCTTGGTGTAGATCTTGTCCATGCCGATGGCGCAGGCCATCACGCCGCTGCCGGTGTAGGGAATGCCGAGCTGCTCGAGCGCGCCCTGGATGCTGCCGTCTTCGCCGAAGCGGCCGTGCAGCGCGATGAAGACGCGGTCGAATTTTTCAGCGGCCAGTT
>JBDSTZ010000349.1:0-11485 GCA_039927975.1 Massilia sp.
CTTGTCCTCGTGGGACAGTTGCGTGAGATTGAGACGGGGGGGTTTCGGCGGCATGACGACATGATGCGGTAATTGCCAATTGTTTACAACTGTTGATTGACCTGTTCACTCAGGCTGAATAGTTACCCTAAGTCTATCGTATTTCGACTTCGATGAGGTTATCTGAAGGCTTTCTGTCAATTAATTTATTATCGGGATCAATTCCCGCCCGTCCCGGCCGTCCGGAGACTTTCATTTTGATTACTATTTCCTTGCCATTGACGATGCGCCGTTCACGCAGCAAAGGCCGGCCCTCCTTGTCATCGACACCGAATTCGATGATGTCGCGCAGGGGAAGCTCGCGCTCGTCGCCCAGTTCGCCGGCTTTGAGTTTGCTGGCGCTTGCCTGCAAGGTCACTTCATAGCCGCCGTCTTCTTGTTTTATTGCAAACGCCTGGTTGGCGCGGTTTTCATACAACACGATCGACTCGAACAGATCGTCGATCAGGTGGCTCTGCGCCGTCGGCAGCGCCTGGCGCAGCGGCGCCAGCAGCGCGGTGGCGTCCGGGTAGGGCGCGCGCTGGAAGGCGTGGCGGGTCAGCACCTCGTGCAGCACCTGGTTCAACTTGTCTTCACCGAGCACGTCCTGCAATAAATACATGGCCAGGCTGCCCTTGCGGTAGGCGATGTAGCTCTGGTTCTCGTTTTGCGCCAGCGGCAGTTCCTTCTTGTTCTCCTGCGCCCGGCCCATCAGGTACTGGTCGAGGTCGTAGCGCAGGAAGCGCCGCATCTGGTCCGGCCCAAAGGTGTGCTTCATCACCATCAGGGCGGTGTACTCGGCCAGCGTCTCGCTCAGCACCGTGCCACCGCGGGTCGACGCGCCGGCCAGCTGATGGCCCCACCACTGGTGCGCCACTTCATGCGCGGTGATGTAGAACGGATAGTCCACGTCCTTGCGGCTCTTGTCGTCGACCTTGGCGATGAAGCCCACGCTTTCCGAATAAGCGATGGTGTTCGGATACGACTGCGCGAAATCAGCGTATCGCGGGAACTCGACGATGCGTAACTGTTGATACTGATAGGGGCTGAAATTGTTGGTGGCGTAGTTCAGCGCGGCCTTGGCGCCGCCGACCATGCGGTCGACGTTGATGCCGTGGCCAGGATGGTAGTAGACGTCGATCATCACGTCCTGCCAGCGCTCGTGGCGCACTTCGTAACGGGCCGACTGGAAGGCGAAGAAGTTGAGGATTGGCTTGTCCATCCGGTAGTGGAAATAGCGCCGGCCGTCGGCGTTCCACACGCGTTCGAGGGTGCCCGGGGCGATGGCGATCTGGTCGGCGGCGGTGCTGACGATGGCGTCGAAGCTGATCCAGTCGGCGTCGTTGCCGAGCATGTTGTTGGCCAGTCCGCGCGGATCGTCGCGCGCCGGCATGCGTTCCTTGGGCGCCAGGCCGTGGCGCTTGCGGTCGCGGTCGTCCTGCAGTTCGCGCGCCTCCTGGTAGCCGATGCGCGGCAGGATGCTGTTGTTGAAGAAGCTGCCGTTGGCGATCACGGGGGTGTCTGAACCGAGTCCGAGCCCGCCCTTGGGGGCGAAGGCCAGCGTGAAGTCGAGCGACATCGTGGCGCCCGGCTGCAGCGGCGTGGCCAGCTTGTAGGCGTAGAAACCGCGCGCGGGATCGGCCAGCATCAACCTGGCGCCGGTGCGAAATTGCAGCGCGGCGCGGGCGGCGCGCTCCTGCTGCACGTAGACTTCGGAGATCGGCGTCTCGCCCTTGTTGTCGAGCTGGTAGACGCCCTTGATGTCGAGGCGCCGCTGGTCCGGCTCGATCGCCACCTGCAGCGACACGCCGGTCACGCGCGGTTGCGGCGCGTCGGCGAGGCGCTTGTAGCGCCGTTCGTAATCGGCCCGGTCGGCGTCTTTCTGGAACGCGGTCTGGTAGTCGCCGACCACCTGCAGGTTGTAGTACAGCAGGGCGCCGGTGCCGGCGAAGATCGCCAGGCCGAGGCCGAAGCAGGCGATGACCGGCACGCTCAGGTGACGGCGCGCCAGCTGGATGCGGCTGCCGATTTCGGCGTTGCAGCCGCGCGGCCAGAACACGTGCGCCAGCACCATCAGCATCAATGCCGCGCCCGCCCAGTACAGGTCGAACCAGAATTCGCGCGGCAGGTAGTGGCCGTAGCCGTTCATGGCCGAGTACACGAAAGTCGGCGCGGTGCCGTACAACAGCATCGGATGGTCGAGCCCCAGCGTGCCGAAGCTGACCGTGGCCACGTAGTACAGGATCATGGCGAAGTAGGCCAGGTACTTCTGGTTGATCAGCACTTGCAGGGAAATCGCCAGCACCGCCGCCAGCGCCAGGTGCGGCAGCTCGATCAGGAACAGCGCTTGCAGGTACAGGCCCGGTTCGATGGCGAAGTAGCCGTTGAAGATCTGGATCAGGATCCCGCACACCATCACCACCAGCAGCAGCGCGGCCTGCAGGCCGATCAGGGCGAAGGTCTTGCTCAGCAGCGGCAGCCAGAGCGGCACCGGCATGGCGTCGATCATTTGCGCCACGCGCGCCTCGCGCTCGCGCCAGACCAGCTCGCCCGCGTAGAAGGTGGTGATGACGAACATGCACAGGGCGAAGGAATCGTTGATCAGCTCGAGCACCTTGTAGGTGACCGGGTAGGTGCTGGTGCCGAACATTGAACCAAGGTTGAGGGCGCTGGCGAAGATGGCCAGCACGCCGGCCAGGGCGATGACGGCGAAGTAAGTGTTCTTGACCGATTCGCGCCAGTTGAGCCAGGTCGAGCGGGCCAGCAGCAGGGCCACGCTGCGGGCGGCGAAGTCGGGCCGGGCGCGGGTGTCGAGGGCGACGGCGCTGAGCGGGGGCGGGGCGCCGCCCTCGGTGCGGTGGCCGGGCCGGGTGTCGATGGTGCTGATGAAGTGAAAGCGCCAGTAGCCGAGCGTGAGCACCACCAGCGCGAAGCCGGTCCAGATCAGGCGGTTGATCAGGAATACGCCGTCAAAGGCGATCAGGCGGCTGTTCTTTTCGGCGATGGTCCAGTATTCGGTCAGGCGGATCAGGGCGGTGGTGCCGAACGGGTCCATCAGCGCGGCCAGGGTCTTGTAGTCGAGGTCGCGCGCCAGCGAGGGCGCCACGATGTAGCCGATCATCATCACCACGCTGGCCACGTAGACCGGCAGCATGCGCCGGGTGAGGGCGGCCAGCACGAAGAACAGGGCGCCGAAGATGAACAGGTTGGGCAGCAGGATCAGCAGGTAGGGTTGCAGATACATGGCGGCGCCGGCCGGGCCGAGCCGGGCCGGGTCGACGCCGGGGATGAAGGTGCCGAGCCAGGCGCCGAGCACGATGCTGGAAAACAGCACCGCCAGCGTCAGGTAGGCGCCGAGGAAGCGGCCGAACACGTAGTCGCGTTTCCTGATCGGCGCGCTGAAGAAGAAATGGTGCATATCGTATTCGAAGTCCTGCTGCACCGAGCGGCCCATCACGGCGGCGGCCACCACCACGCCGAGGCAGCCGAGGAAGGCGACGGTGAGGGCGACCGAGCGCGGCGCGTTGATGTGCACCATGCCGCCGAAGCTGACGGTCGCTTCCTTGAAGACGCCGCCGGCGGCGGCCATCCACAGCATCGCCAGCGCGAGGAACATGGCGAAGTAGACCCAGCTGGAGAGCAGCTTGAGCCGTTGGCGCGCTTCGAACAGGGCGATGGCCAGCATTGTGCCGGGCCCCTAGCAGTTGGGGGCGACGGTGTGGCGCCCGGCGATGGTGGCGAAGTAGACGTCTTCGAGTTCGGGCTTGACCGGCGCGAAGCCGTCGCCGGGGTGCTGCTCGTCGATCACGTGGATCAGGGTGCGGCCCGACAGCAGGCGGGTCGAGATGACGGCGTGGTGCTGTTTGAAACTGGCCAGCTCGGATTTCTCGACGAAGCGGCCCCAGATCTTGCCGTCGATCGCCTCGACCAGCTTGTGCGGTTCGCCGCACAGCAGCACGTGGCCCTTGTTGATGATGGCCATGTTGGCGCACAGGTCGGCGATGTCGGACACGATATGGCTCGACAGCAGCACGGTCTTGTCCTCGCCGATATCGGACAACAGGTTGTGAAAGCGCACCCGCTCCTCGGGGTCGAGGCCGGCGGTCGGCTCGTCGACGATAATCAGCTGCGGGTCGCCCAAGAGGGCCTGGGCGATGCCGAAGCGCTGGCGCATGCCGCCGGAAAAGCCGCCGAGGCGCTGGTGGCGCACGTCGAACAGATTGGTTTGCTGGAGCAGGCCGTCGACCACCTCGCGCCGGCGCGCGCGCTGGGCGATGCCCTTGAGCACGGCGAAATGGTCGAGCAGTTCGTAAGCGGTCACTTTCGGGTAGACGCCGAAGTCCTGCGGCAGGTAGCCGAGCAGGCGGCGGATCTCGTCCTTGTCGTCGAGCACGTCGAGTTCGCCGAAGAAGACCGAGCCGTCGTCGCATTCCTGCAAGGTGGCCAGGGTGCGCATGAGGGTCGACTTGCCGGCGCCGTTGGGGCCGAGCAGGCCGAACATCCCGCTGGGAATCGTCAGGCTGACCCGGTCCAGGGCCACCACGCCGTTGGCGTAGGTCTTGGACAAATTTCGGATACGTAATTCCATGTGCCGGACTCCTGATGGGGTGACGCTGCGAGGCCGGTCGAACGCGGGGACGGCCATGTTTACAGTTGCATTGTATAAAATTTATGGGCGGGACGGCATCTTGGTGCGACGGGACGCCGTTTTGGGGGAGCGGATTGCGGCGGGCGGCGCTGGGCCGCTTGCGGAGGAAGGCGCCGGGCGGGGCACGGGCTGCGGGCGACGCCGGGCTCGGGGCATGAGGGAAGCGTCCAGGCGGACCGGAGCCCGGTGGCCGGCAGCGGGAGCGGTTCAGGTTTTCGCGTCCTCGCCCACGATGAGCTTGTCGGCCGTCGCATAGGCGTACGGTGGCACTTCCAGGTTGCGCGGCGCCGGCACGTTCTGGAACACCCGGCCTGCCAGGTCGAAGCGCGAGCCATGGCAGGGGCAATAGAAGCCGCCCGGCCAGTCGGGACTGATGTCGGCCGCGCCCGGCTCGGGCCGGAAGCTGGGAATGCAGCCCAGGTGGGTGCAGATGCCGACGAGGACCGCGAACTCCGGCTTGATGGCGCGCACCGGATTCTTTGCGTAGGGCGGCTGCTGGTCCTCCTTGGAGGCCGGATCGACCAGCGCGCGGTCGTGATTGCCCAGGCGCGAGAGCATGTCGGGCGTGCGGTGCAGCACCCACACCGGCCGGCCGCGCCACTCGACCGTGGAGAGGGCGCCGGGCGGAATCGTGGTCAGGTCGACCTCGACCGGGGCGCCGGCGGCGCGCGCCCGTTCGCTCGGCGTCATGCTTTCGATGAAGGGGATCGCGGTGGCGACCAGCCCGACGCCGCCGACGGCCGTGGTGGCGACGGCGAGGAAATGGCGTCTCGGGTTGGGGGGCAGGGCTTGGTCCATGGCGTCGGTCTCCGTGAAAGGTCGTGTTCCAACTTGGACCACGGCGGCGCGGCGCAGTTGCCGCCAGTGCCCCACGCGGCGCTGGAATTGTGGATAATGGCCGGATGGATACTGTCATCAAACAAAAGGTGCTGGCCGTGACCCGCAGCGCGCACAGCAGCGTCGAGGGCGTCGCCTGGTTCCGCACCGCGCTCGGCTTGTATTACCTGGCCGGCCTGATGACGCCGGAAACCATCGACTTCAAGAAGATCGACAAGCAGTTCAACCGGTTTATTTACCAATCGATCGGCAAGGGACACAGCATCACCAGCGTGCTGCAATTCATGAGCGGCGAGAAGGTGGTGCCGGTGATCGAGTCGCCGCAGTTCATGGCCGCGTTCGCCGAGCATTGCACCGAGGTGCCGGTCGACACCATCGCCTTCCTGCTGTCGCTGAACCTGGGCGTGGCGAAGAATATTTCGAAGATCGACATCGGCGGGGCGTTGCTCGACTGGATCGAGCGCCAGAAGGACCTGGGCGAGCCCGGCGCCGCAGCGGCCACCGGCCACTTATAATCGGATGACTTACTTATTTGAAGACAAGGGGGCGTGAGCATGTTTGCCAACCGTACCAGCAATCCCCTCGACGAGCTGATCGTCGGCCTCGACAAGGCGCTGCGCGTGATGTCGGGCGTCGCCACGGCGGTGCGGCCGACACCGGCCGCGCACATCGAAGATGTCGCACTCGACGACAGGTCGCAGCGCCACAGCGCGGGCCTGATGCGGGTGAACCATGTCGGCGAGGTGTGCGCGCAGGCGCTCTACAACGCGCAGTCGCGCTTCGCCAACAGCCCGGCCCTGCGCGAACAGTTCGCGCGCGCCGGCGCCGAGGAAGAAGACCATCTGGCCTGGACCGCGCAGCGGCTCGGCGAACTCGGTTCGCAACCGAGCCTGCTCAATCCATTGTGGTATGCGGGCGCCTACGCGCTGGGCGCCGTCGCGGCGCGCTTGGGCGATCCGCGCAGCCTGGGCTTCGTGGTTGAAACCGAGCGCCAGGTCGAGGCGCACCTGGAAAGCCACCTGGTGCAGTTGCCGCCGGAAGACGCCAAGTCGCGCGCGATTGTCGACCAGATGCGTATCGATGAAATCGCCCACGGCGCGGCGGCGCGCGATTTGGGCGCGCTGTTGCCGCCGGCGCCGGTGAAGGCGGTCATGACGGCAATGTCGAAGGTGATGACGGCGACCGCGTATTACATCTAGCCGCCTCAGGGCGCCCGCGTGCTCGGGGCGCCGCCGTGGCGGGCAGGGTCAGACTTCGACGATCTCGAACGAGTGGGTGATCTCGGCGGTCTTGGCCAGCATGATCGAGGCCGAGCAGTATTTGTCGTGCGAGAGGTTGACCGCACGCTCGACCGAGGCCGGCTTGAGGGCCTTGCCGCTGATGGTGAAGTGGAAGTGGATCTTGGTGAACACCTTCGGATCGGTCTCGGCGCGTTCGGCCTTGAGCGTGACGTCGCAGCCGCGCACGTCTTCGCGTCCGCGCTTTAAAATCAGGACCACGTCGTAGGCGGTGCAGCCGCCGGTGCCGAGCAAGACCATTTCCATCGGCCGTGGCGCGAGGTTGTTGCCGCCGCCTTCAGGGGCGCCGTCCATGCTGACCATGTGGCCCGAACCCGTCTCGGCGCGAAAACTCATGCCCGCCGGGCCATTCCATTTGACTGTCACTTCCATTGCATTCTCCGTGTGCGGTTTGGCGATCTTGCTATTGTAAGGTAGCGGGCGGATTGACGCCGACCGGCGCTACGACCGGCCGCAGTCAGACCAACAGCCTTACACCGACAGCACGTAGCGCTCGCTCTTGAGCCGCCAGGCGGCGACCGCCACCATCACCAGCGCGATCAACAATGCGCTGCCGGCGGTTAGGACGAACGGCAGCGCGCCGATCGCCTGGCCCTTGGCCAATTCGCGCAGCAAGGTCTGGTTCGACAGCACCGGCACCGCGTACATCCAGGTGGCGGTCTTGAGGTCGAGCATCGGCACCACCACCAGCGGCACCATCGGCAGCAGGATCGCGAAACTGAGTGTGCTCTGCGCTTCCTTGAACGACTTGGCGTTCATCGCCAGGGCGATTTCAAAGGCCGCCGCGAACAGCGCCAGCGGCACCGTCACCAGGCAGGCCAGCATCAGGTCGACCGTCGACAGGCGCCACGACATGCCGATCTCTTCGAGCGGCAGCCACTTGAGGATCATGTGCGCCATCGCCAGTTCGAGCGTGACGCCGACCACCGACAGCGTGGCCGCCGCCAGCCATTTGCCGGCGATGAGCCGGAGCGGATCGACCGGCTGCGCCAGCAGCACTTCGAGCGAGCGCCGTTCGCGCTCGCCGGCGGTGCTGTCGACCGCGCTGCTCAGGCACAGCACGAAGGCCGGCACGAAGAACATGCCGAGCATGGCGCCGATCATGGCGGCCGAGCGCGAGGCGGCGGTGCCGGTGTCGTAGCGCTGCACCAGCACCGGCGACAGGGTGGCCGGCGAGACGCCGTGGGCCAGCAGGCGCGCGCCGGCGATGTTGCTGCTGTAATCGCGCAGCACGTCCTCGATGTCGCCGATGCGGCGGCCATTGTCGGCAGCCGAGTCGTACCACAGATCGACGCGCGCCGGCCGCATGGCCTGGTAGGCCTGGCCGTACTTCTCGTTCAGCTTGAGCACGGCGACGATTTTCTTACCGTGCAGGAGATCGGTGATCGCCTCGTCCGTCATCGGTTCGCGCTCGATCACGCTGACGTTCTTCTGCTTGAACTGGGCCATCAGGGTCGGCGCCTGGCTGGCGCCGATGACCACCAGTTCGATGCCTTCGCGCTCTGGCTGGGTCGAACGGTCGATCAGGTTATGCAGGATGAAGCCGACGATCGCCGGGTACATCACGACGAACAGCGCGACGATGCTCAATGCGCGGCGGTCGCGCAGCGTCTCGGTGAGCTCCTTGGCAAACACCACCCACCATTTTGGCTTCATGCGACGATGCCCTCCTCGGTGCCGACCAGGCTGACAAAAGCGTCTTCCAGGCTGGCGATGCCGGTCCGCTCGCACAGCTGCTGCGGCGAACCCTGGGCCACGGTCAGGCCCTTGGCGATGACGATCACGTCGTCGCACAGGTGCGAGACTTCCTGCATGACGTGGGTGGCCATGATGACGCAGCAGCCGTCCTCGCGCAGCGCGGTGAGGGCGCGCCGCAGCGCGCGGGTCGACATCACGTCGAGGCCGCGGCTCGGTTCATCGAGCAGCAGGTGGCGCGGCCGGTGCAGCAGCGTGCGCGCCAGCGCCACCTTGATGCGCTGGCCCTGCGAGAAGCCTTTCGAGCGTCGTTCCAGGATGTCGCCGAGGTCGAGCAGCTCGCTCACCTCGCCGACGCGGGTGGCGATGGCGGCGCCGCTCATGCCGTGCAGCTGGCCGAAGTAGGCCAGGTATTCGCGCGTCGAGAGGCGTTCGTAGAGGCCGAACTGGTCGGTCAGGAAGCCGATGTCGCGGCGCGCCGCCATCGGATCGATGGCCGGGTCGACGCCGGCGATGCTGATGCTGCCGTGGTCGCGCTTGAGCAGGCCGACCAACAGGCGCAGCAAGGTGGTCTTGCCGGCGCCGTTGGGGCCGAGCAGCGCGGTGATGTGGCCGTCGCGCGCGGTGAAACTGACGCCGCCCAGCGCCTGCAGGGCGCCGAACTGTTTGCGGACATCGTGCACTTCGATCATGGCGGCCTTCGGTCAGGGTTGGGGCCCGGCGCTGCCGAGCTGGAAGGTGGGGGCCGGGATCTCTTTCAGGCAGTCCGCCGCCACGGGCGCCTCGGGGCGGTCGAGAAATTCGCGGATCAGGCGCGGCGCGCAGCCAAGCTGGGACACACCGTGGCCGGCGTTCTTGACCACCAGCTGCTGGGCGCGCGGCATGAATTTGCCCGCCGCCTGGGCGCGGCGCGGCGGGGTCACCGGGTCGAGCGCGCCCGAGAGCAGCAGGGCCGGCGTGTCGATGCGGCTCGGCGCCGCCAGCGCGACCGGCGTCACGGCGGTGGCCTTGCACAGGCTGGCCAGGCGCT
Source organism: Massilia sp. (assembly GCA_039927975.1). Taxonomy (GTDB): domain Bacteria; phylum Pseudomonadota; class Gammaproteobacteria; order Burkholderiales; family Burkholderiaceae_D; genus JBDSTZ01. Next base: position 9,527 of record JBDSTZ010000349.1, read on the forward strand.
GGACCTGGGCCGCGCCGAGGAAGGAGCCGGCGGTGTCGTCGGCCAGCAGCTGCGCGGTCAGGCGCGGATAGTCTTCGGCGCACACCACCGCCAGGTGCAGGATGATCGAGGTGGCGCCGTCGGCGGCGAAGTCGCCGCTGGCGTTGCGGCGCGCGATGAACGGTTCCCAACGGCCCTGACTGGCGCTGTGGATCAGGAAGGGCAGGCGCCGGCTGTCGAGCTGCGAGTACAGGATATTGTGGACGGTGCCGATGAAGCGATCGCTGGTCATGGCGAGGCTGAGCGACGCGGCGGTGCGCGGGTCGGGCAGCGTTAAGGGCAGGTCGGCGTGCGCCAGCTGGCCGATGATGCCGGTGAATTCGGCGCGCAGGTTCGGGTAGGCTTTCTTGCAGGGCGCGTCGGCGGCGCAGTGGGCCATCAGGGCGTCGAGCGCGGCCTGGGCGTCGCGCCCGCCCGCCGGCACCACCTGGTCGGGTGCGACCACGCCGTCAAGCACCATCGCACGCAGATTGGCCGGATAGATGCGCGCGTAGGTTTGCGCCAGGCGCGTGCCGTAGGAACCGCCCCACAGGTTGATCTTGCGGTAGCCGAGGGCCAGGCGCACTTGCTCGATGTCGCGCGCAGCGTTCAGGGTGTTGTAGGCCGTCAGCGGCTGCTTGAGGGTGGCGATGCAGGCTTTGACGGCGGCGTCGGCCTGGGCGTCGCTGAAGTGTTCGTCGTCCGGCGCGGAGGCGCAATCGAGCTTGCCCGACAGGCCGGTGCCGCGCTGGTCGATGAAGACGATGTCGCGCGTCGCGCGCGCCTTGCGGAAGATGAGATTGAGGGCCGGCAGGACGTCGGTGCCGGCCTGGCCTGGGCCGCCGGCCAGCACGAACAGGGGATCGGGACGGGCCGACTCGCGAAACGCCGGGGCGACGGTGACGTGCAAGGGCAGGGTGGCGCCGGCTGGACGCCTGTAATCGAGGGCGACCGGCACTTTTACGCAGCGCAGGGCGTCGGTGGAGCCGGGCAGGTGGCAGACCTTGCCTGAATTGCCGAGCGAGGCGGCGCAGGCGGCGGCGCCACTGAACAGCAATAGCGCCGCGAGCGGCAGCTTCAGGCACAAACTCGATTTCACGCAGTCTCCCGACGATGGATGCGCCGCCATAGTAAGTGGGGGCTGTTTCCACAGTCAATCAATTGTTGGCGGCCGGGGGATGCTTGCTTCCGTGAATCTGTTTCCCCAAGGGAATCCTCAGTCTAGACGGGAGCCGTTCGGGGTGTTTGATATGGATTAAGGCATGGCGGCGGATGTGACATTTCCGGTCAGGCGGGGCGGGCGCAGTGATCGGGGATCGTCCGCTTGGTCGGTTCGCGCGATCGGGTCGCGCGTCCCGTATCGCGCATGGAGGAGGGCGGGTGGAGGCAAGCCTATTCCGCCGACGCCACGCGGCCGGCGGCGATCCAAGGCCGGGCTTGACCGGGCGGGACAAGGCAGGCTATACTTGCCGGCTTTCCGTTTGCTCAGGAAAGAACATAAGGCAGAGTCCGCAGGCAGTTTAGCGGAACCACCATTTGAGCAATGTAATTATTAGGAAGTCAACATGAAAACTTTTTCCGCTAAAGGACATGAAGTCCAGCGCGATTGGTTGGTGATTGACGCGACGGACTTGGTCCTCGGACGTGTTGCCAGCGAAGTGGCACTCCGGTTGCGCGGCAAACACAAGCCAGAATTCACCCCTCACGTCGACACCGGCGATTTCATCGTCGTCGTCAATGCAGGCAAACTGCGCGTGACCGGTACCAAGGCCACCGAAAAAACGTACTACCGTCACTCGGGCTATCCAGGCGGCATCTACGAAACCAACTTCAAGAAAATGCAAGAGCGTTTTCCTGGTCGCGCGCTTGAAAAAGCGGTCAAGGGCATGCTGCCTAAGGGCCCGCTTGGCTACGCCATGATCAAGAAGCTCAAAGTGTACG
>JBDSTZ010000350.1:0-14060 GCA_039927975.1 Massilia sp.
GGAACAGCACTTCGTTCTTGATGATGTTGCCGACCCCGGAAAAGATTGACTGGTCGAGCAGGGCGTCGCACACCAGCATGTCGGGCGCGGCGCGCAGCGCCTTGCGGGCGCGGGCCGGGTCCCATTCGTCGGACATGACGTCGGCGCTCCAGTCGTAGGCGGCCTCGCCTTCGAGGCCGATCTCCTTGACCGAGCAACCGTAAAAATTGAGCTCGTCGCCATCGTCGAAGCCGAGCGCCAGGCGCGGTGGGCGGTCCTTGCGCTCGTTGATGCGGTAACTGCCAAACAGCATGAAGTGAATCCGCAGCGCCGTGTCGGGCAGGGCGATGATGAAATGCTTGCCCCAGGTGCGCAGGGCAACGATGGGTTGGCCGACCAGGTGCGCCGGTTCGAGGGCGCGGGTGTTGCCGTGGGCCTCGGTGATGGTGCGGCCGACAAAGCCGGCGCTCTCTTCCTTCAGAATGTACAACGATGGTCCTTCGGGCACGGCGCGTCTCCTCGTGGCTGCTTGCCAGAGATTCTCGCGTGAAAGCGCCAACGCACCCGTTCGCTGTTTCACATTCGGATACAAATGGATGACATTTTTGTTCCGGCAAAGCGGTCCAAAGCGGCGTATATTCAATGACGCGCGGCGCGGCAAGAGGGCGCGCGGCCGCCGCGTCCACGGAAAGGAACCATCATGAAATCAATGCTATCGGTGCTGGCGCTGGCCAGCCTGGCGCTGCTCGGCGCGGCCCCGGCCTCGGCTTCGGCGGCCGTGACGGTCAGCTACGTCCACCCGGAAAAATTTATCGACCTGGCCGACAACGATACCGAGCGCGAACGCGTGCTCAAGGAATTCGACCAGTATTTCGCCCAACTATCGAAGCCCTTGCCGCCGGGTCAGAACCTGTCGATCGAGGTGCTCGACATCGACCTGGCCGGCCGGATCGAGCCGACTTCGCGCCTGCGCGACCTGCGCATCCTCACCGGCGGGGCCGACTGGCCGACCATGCAGCTGCGCTACCGGCTCGAGGCGAACGGCCAGGTGCTGGCCAGCGGCGAGGACAGGCTGAGCAACATGGTCTACCTCGACCGTCTCAACCATTACAACGGCAGCGATCCGCTGCGCTATGAAAAGCAGATGATCGACGAGTGGTTCAACAAGAAATTTGTCGTTGCCAGGCCTGGTTAGGGGCGATTGCTTGCGTCGTTGCGGACCCGCGCCGACTGTCTAATGGAGCCTGGGAGGGTAGATGAGACTCGGGCGGACGGGCAACTGCTCGACCATGGTGTAATGCGAGAGCAATGTCGACAGCATGTCGGCGGGTGGCTCCTCGCGTTTGATGTTGACGACGCGTCGGACGCTGGTACCCCGGATCGGGTCGGCGTTCGTGAAATGAATGCTCATACGCAGATCCGGGGAGTGCCAGCTTTCGGTGGTGCCAACCATGGGCTTGCTGTTGTCGCGCGTGCCAGCTGGATACTCGAAGGTATATTTTTTGCCGAGCGTGTTGAAGCCTTCAATTTGTCGCGCGCCCATGTCGGAGTAAGTCACTGTCGTTTTCGGCTGGTCCGGCGCGGGCGCCGGCGCGGGGGGAATTACCATTGGTACGAATTTTTTCGCCTTCAGGGAAACTGGATCGAGGTTGTAGCGGGTGCCGTCAGGCTTCGTCAGCACGATCGACTCGACCGCACCGGTGGCGTCGAGCGTGTCACGGCGCGTGTAGCCGGCGCTGTCGCGGTAGCTCTTGTACTTATACGTCTGGCGTAGCTCGTCACCGTTCGCGAGCGGCTTGACGATTTCTTCGATCTCGTCGGCTTGATACGGCTTGTTCAGCGTCAGCGAACGCGGCATTGCGGGCGCGGGCGCCGTTTCGCTCTGAGGGGCCGGCTGCGCCGGCGACTGCGCGCTGGCGATGCCCGACCAGCACAATGCGCTGAGCAGAATCGTCAATCCCAACTTTTCGATGGCGTTTTTTTTCGGCTGCCTGGCGCGCGCGGTACAAGTCATCTGTCACTCCTTGGGTGGTGGGTTTGGTATTGGCGGTGTCGGGATCGCTGCGTCTGAAGAAACTACATGGCAGCGGGCCGCGCCTTGTCGATCAGGACGTAGTCGGACGGGACGGTAAACAGGGCAGGATCGGGCTCGCCCCGCACCAGCTCGGTCGAGCGTGTGGTGGTGGTGCCGTAGCGCGGGTCGGTCGTTCTCGTGAAAAGGGAAATCTGCAGTCCATCCGACATCCATGTCTCGGTTGTGATCGTCATCGCTTGGCGATTGCCTTGTTCGCCGGCGGCGATGTCATAGCTGATCAAGGTGCCGCTGCATTGCTCGCCATTGATGACGCGGCTACCCAGGGGGCTGCGAACGGTGACGCGGGTGGGCCGCCGGTCGGCGAACGCGTCGGCGGCGATTCTTGCCAACTGCGGATTCGGGGTGGCCTCGGCGACCCGGACGTGGATCTCCTGCACGCCGCCGGCCGGCGCGGTAATTTCGGTCGAGGCCGCCGGTGGCCTTGGCGTTGACGTGATCGAGACTATCTGCCTGCCGACGTAAGTGGCCGATGTGGTGGCTGTCTTGGCGACCGGGTCGAGCGCGTAGCGCACCCCCTGTACGAGCGAAATAGAAATGGATTCGACACCGCCGTTGCCGTTCAGCTCTTCGCGGCGCGTGTTGCCGGCGCTGTCGCGGATACTGACGACGAAGCGCTTGCGCGCGATGACGTTGCCATCGTGTAGCACCTGTTCGGTCTCGATCACTTCCTTCAGGCTGTAGGGCGGCGTCGTGTTGCGGAGGTTGGCGACACGGGCGACCGGCGGCGCGAGCGTCGGCTCCGGCTCCGCGGCTGCCGTCAGCGCCGCCGCCGCCAGCAAGCAGGCCAGCAGTGAGCGCGACAAAACGAAAATCGGATTCATCATTTTCCTCGGTATGGCGAACGGGCGAACATTGTCATTGGAGCGTCAGCAGGCGCAGCGCCAGCGGTTCGCCACCGCCGTCGACCAGCATTTCCGCGTGAATCAAGTCGTCGGCGTTCTGCGGCGTCACCGTCACGCCGAGCGAGGCGAACATGACGCGGCGCACGTCGCGCCGCACCAGTCGCGTGTCGGTGGCCCGATTGATGCTCTCGGCGGACGCGATGGCGATGAATTCGCTGCCGTTGCCGAAGCCTTCGACCGCGCTCGGCACTTCCTCGGCGTCCGGATGGCTGGCGGCCACCGGCGCTTGCGCGAGCAGCGCGGGGGGCGAGGCCGGCAAGCCCTTGGTGCGTGGCGAGCGGTGGCGGACTGTGCGTGCGGGGGGCGGCAGGGAGGGCATGGCGGCAGGCGGATCGCCGACGGCCGCCAAGGGCGGCGCGGACGGGGCGTTCGCCGGAACCAGTTGGGCGATCCGGCCCGGCGGCTGGGGCGAGGGAGGCTGGCTGCCCAGCACCAGCGTCAGCGCCAGGGCGCCGGCGCCGACCGCGCCGCCGGCGCTCCACAGCAGGGCGGCGTGCCGGCGCAACCAGCTTGGCCGCCGATGCTGGCTGGCGAAGGCTTGCATCAGCGCCGCCTCGACCGAGGCAGGGCTCGACAGGCCGGCGACGTCGGCGCGCAGCGCTTCCATCATGGCGGCGAGGGGCGGTGCGTGGTCATCGTTGGTGTGCATACATATCCTTCGATCTATTCAAGCTGCATTGTTCATGACGGGACTAAAGGCGCCCAGTCGCTTTGCCAGCGCGGCCCTGGCGCGTGACAGACGCGAGCGCACCGTGCCGATTTCAATCTGGCAGATCGCGGCGATTTCCAGGTAACTCAGGTCGTGCATTTCGTACAAGATCACAATGTCGCGGTAATGCGGCGGCAACAGCGCGATCGCCTGCCTGACCTGCTCGGCGACCTCGTTGCTGAGCATGCGCGCCAGCGGTTCGGGCGCGTCGCACGGCAGCTCTAGCTCGTCGCCCTCGTCCAACTCGGGCAGGGGGCTCAGGCGGCGTGCGTGTTCATGCTTGAGAATCAGCTTGCGCGCCACGCCGAACAGAAAGTGACCAAGTTGACCGCGCAAGGGATCGAACTGAAAACTGTCGGTCAGCAGGCCGATGAAAATCTCTTGCACGATGTCGGCGGCGCTCGCCTGCGAACCGCTGCGCAGGGTGGCATAGCGAAACAAGGGGCCTTGGTGCCGCAGGTACAGGGCCTGGAAAGCCGCGTGCTTGCCCCCGCGCATATCGCGCAGCAATTCTATATCGGTGGAGCTGGGGGTGAGTGTCATCGGCCGGGACATGGTTTCTCTTATAGGTATTGCCGGGCCGATGTCGAAAAGTTCCATTCATTCGAAAATAGTCCGACCCAAGCAAGGGCGCTGCGCGCTTGCGGGCGGGACCGGCTTCGGCGGCCTGGCGGAGATTGTACGCTTGCCAATAGATCCCTTGATTGCCAAGCCCACAGACCGCCGTGCGCGGCGGCCTACTTGCCTGGAATGACGAAGATGCGCGGCGCGGGGGGCGGCACGATCGTGTAGCCGGCCAGCGCGTCGGTCATCAGTTCGGCCGGCGGCTCGTCGCGCCGGACGTTGCGCAGGCCGGTCGTGAAAGTGAAGGCCGGCGACGTGCTCTTGGACAGCATGGAGACGCCGAGCTCCCGCGAACGCCAGGTTTCGCTCGTGTGAGTTGTGGCGGGCCGGTTGGCCGCCTCGTCGGCCGCTCTCACCGTGGTGGTCTCGCTGCCCTCGCTGGCCACGCCCTCGATGTCGCGGACGCCAAGGTCCTTGCGCGTGGTGGTGGTGGTGGTGAGCGCCGGGGTGGGCACGCTGGCGGGGATGGACGCATTCAATTTGTATGCCTGCCGGGTCGCCGGGTCGAGCACGTAGGTATTACCGTCGCTATCGCGGAAGGTGATGCGCCTGACCGCGCCGCTGGCGTCGAGCGATTCGGTGCGTTCGCGTCCTTCGCTGTCGCGGTAGATGCGGCTGCTGGAGGTCGAGCTCATTTGACCACCGGACGCTTGGATCCTGCTCGTTTCCATGAACTGTTCGGCGCTGTAGGGTGTATTTTTGGTCAGGAAGACGATCCGGGCGGCCGGCGCGGCGGCGACCTGGATGGCCGGGAAGGTGGCGAACAGGCTGCAGAGCAGCGTGGCATACAAGTGCTTTTTCATGAAGTTCCCTGGTAGGTGGGGTGCGTGGGGCAGGAATCGCCGTCATTGCGAGAACATCGTCCGGCCGAACAGTGTTGTCGTTATGGGTATTGCCGACTGGGAGCCGGAAAGTTCCAGCCGCGACGCGAGGCCGCATTCGCCAGGGGCCGCCGCGTCGTTCCCGATCGGCAAGTCGAAGTCGGCGGGCGCCAGCACGGGTCGGAACAGGCAGCGCACAGGGGACCAGGCGCGGGACTGTCGGTTTTCCAGGCGCACCAGGCTTGCCGTGGTGCTGGTAGAGCAGCACCGGCGAGACGTCGACGCCGATAGCGTCAGCGCGGCGGCGTGACCAGCGCGCCCTTGCGGGTCTTGGCCACGATGCCGTTCGGGTCGAGCAGCACGACGAATTCGCGGTAGGCGCCGACGCTTTCAGGGACGTGGAAGAGACGCACTTCGGCGCCGCTGTCGAAGCGGATCGCGGGGCCGTCACCGAGTGCGGCCAGCAGTTGCGCGCGGGTGGTCTGGCCGGGCAGCACGGTTTGCTGGAGGCGTGCTTCGCTCACCACCGCCGCCGGCGCCGGCTCGCGGGTTGCGCAGCCGGACGACAACAGGCCGGCTGCGGCGAGCAGCAGCGCTGCGCCGCGCCTCATGGGGCCGCCTTTAACGCGGCGGCCGGCAAGTCCATGTATTCGAACTCGAGCACCGTGTCGTCGGACCAGCTGCGGTCCCACAGCGGCGCGTAATAGCTGCGGTCGAGCAGCACCTGGCAATCGCAGAAGGGCAGCGATTGCGGCGTCTGCTCGCCGCTGGCGTAGAGCAGCTTGAACGGCAGGGCTTCGCGGCGCGCGCCGTCGCGCAGCGTGACGCCGAAGATCGGACGTTCGGCAAAGAACAGGTAGTTGCCCTGCGGGCTGGTGCAGGTTTCCTCGGTATTGGCCAGCATGTTCGACAGCCAGCCGAACAGCGGCGCACTGTTGGAGATCAGGCGCGCGTCCATGCCGACCCGGCATTCGAGACGCAAATCGCCGAGCCGCCGCGCTCCCGGCGGCAGCCCCGGCGTCTGGACCCAGGCGCGCCAGGTCAGGCTGGCGGTCTTGCGGTTGGCCAGCACGGCGGCGTCCTCGCGCAGCGCCTGCTCGCTGCGCGGGAGCACGAAACTGTAGTCGGCGCCGATTGTCACGGGCAGCGTGAGGGTGTCGCCGGCGACGCGCAGGGTGACGCCGTCGAGGCTGGCGTTGGGCAGGCGCGGCCACAGGCGGAAGCGCAGGCTGGCCTGCGGCGCGAGGGCGCGCTCGCGCTCGAAGCGGTCCATACCCTTGATCATCGCGCGGTAGGATTTGTCGACCGGGTCCTTGACGCGCGCGATCACCACTTTCGGCATCGGCTCGGCGGTTTGCGCATGCGCCGGGACAGTCGACAGGCTCAGGCAAGTGGCGAGAGCGGCCGGCAGCCCGATGGACGGGGCGAGAAGGCGGGCGTGGCCAAACATTCGGGCCATGCCGAAATAGCGAGCGGGGCCAAAAAAAAGCGCCGGGCCGGGAAGGTGCGACGTGCCGCGCGGCTTGTCGCCGCCGGCGTGCGAAGTGCTGTGGCGGCTGTCCGCGCTGACAATGGCGCGCGCGCTGGCCTGGACGTTCGGGCGCGCCATCGCCCTTACCAGCTGCGCTTGCGACCGGTGTCGAGGTGGACGAATTGCGAGTCCGGATAATAGCCGACCCCGCCGCCGCCCGCCTGCATGGCAGCCTTGTGCAAGCTCGCCAGCGCCAGGCCCGGCACGCGCACGTCGATAGCCTTACCCTCCATGTGCATACTGTGCTTGGCCACGCCGTTGCTCGCTTCGGCCAGTTTCTTGTTCGATTCGGGCGAGCGATAGCCCGAAATGACGTGCAGCAGTTTGCTGCTGCCGAACTGGGCGCTCACACGGTCGAGCAGGACCAGCAGTTGCGGGTCGATCTGGGCGATCTGATCGTTGCGGTGGTCCCGCAGCAACTTGTTTATTTCAGTTAAGGCTTCCGGCACAAACTGGCCCTGCGACCAGAACACGCGCTTGAGACTCTCGCCGGTGTGCGTGTTGTAGAGCTGCAGGGAACGTTCGGGCGGCAGCAGCAGGGCGGCGCGCGCCAGGCCGGGCGCGCTCAGGGCCGCAGCGATGACGGCCGAGGATTTCAGGAAGCTGCGGCGTTGTTTCATGTGGTGGCTCATGAGGCGACCTCGCGGCATGTTGACTTGCCTACATGGTACCGCGATTGCGAAATTGGTGGCGCGAGGCTGGGCACGCCGGTCCGCGCGGCGTTGCGCGGCCGGCGACGCGGGCCACACCGCGCGGGTCAAGCGGCCCTGCGGGCTGCCGTTTCACACTGTTCAGCGCCGCCGCCGCAGCAGGTAGTAGCCGATCCCCACCGCCGCGCCGGCGATTGCCGCCTTGCGCGCCAGGCCAGCCGGATTGTGGCGCAACTCGGCCCGAATGCCCATCTCGGCGAAGACATTCGGAATCCTGCCTTCCATCAAGTCCTGGCCGATGCCTTCAACCACGTTGACGCGGTCAGCCAGCATCAGCATCAGCCAGTGCCGCAGGTCGTTCTCGCTGCGCTGGTAGGCTGCCGCGCGGATTCGTCCGGACAGTCCGGATGGCGGCGTGCTGGTGCCGAACACCGGGGTAATCCCGGCCCGCTCGGTCGAGTGGAATACCTCCATGTGCACCGGCTGCTGTTCCGGCTGGTCCCAGTGCACGCCCTTGAGGCGCGGCGGGGTGCGCTCCATCGGCACGGCCGGGCGGTTGGCGCGATCGAGATCGACGCCCCAGCCTGGCACGTCGGGTCGCGACCGCTTTACCCGGGTGATATTGGTGTCCATACAGCCTCCGTGAATTGTGCAGTGAATCCAAAGTATGTGAACAGCGATCAAGTGAACAGCAAGCAGGCGAACAAAACGCAGGCGAACAAAAAACAGGTGGGCGAATCAGCGTGCCGCCGTCGCATCGCGCCCGCTAATGCAGCAAGGCCGACCGGTCGGCGCTCGGTGGAATCAGCACCGCCTTGATACATTGGTCGAGCTTGCCCGAGAAGAGGTGGTAGGCATCTGCCACGTCTTCCAGCGGCACGCGGTGCGTGATGACCTGTTTCGGATCGATGTGGCCCGCCTGGATGTGCTCGATCAGGCGCGGCAGGTGGCGCTTGACGCTGGCCTGGTTCATGCGCAAGGTCAGCCCCTTGTTGAGGGCGTTGCCGATCGGCACCGCGTTGAAGGTTGGCCCGTACACGCCGACGATCGACACGGTGCCGCCCTTGCGCACCGAGTTGATGGCCCAGTGCAGCGCGGTGGCGGCGCCGCCCTGCAGCGGTAGCCAGCGCCCGGTGATGGTCTGGGCGAGGTTGCCCGACGCTTCACAGCCGACGCAATCGATGCAGACGTCGGCGCCGAGGCCGTCGGTGAGCTTCTTGACGTGTTCGGCCATGTCGTTCACTTCGCGGAAATTGATGGTTTCGCACTGGGCGAAGCGGCGCACGAAGTCGAGCCGGTACTCGACGTGGTCGACCACGATGACGCGCCCGGCGCCCATCAGCCAGGCGCTCTTGGCGGCGAAGATGCCGATCGGCCCGGCGCCGAACACGAGCACCGTGTCGCCTTCACTGATGTCGCCCATTTCGGCGGCCTGGTAGCCGGTCGGATAGGCGTCGGTGAGCAGCACCGCGTCGTCCTCGTGCAGGTCGGGCGGGATGATGGTCGGACCGACGTCGGCCATCGGCACCCGCACGTACTCGGCCTGGCCGCCGTCGTAGCCGCCGGCGGTGTGCGAATAGCCGTAGATGGCGCCGACCGCGGTCGCCTCGGAATTGGTGTTGTGGCAGTTGCTGTAAAGCTCGCGCTGGCAGAAGTAGCAGGAGCCGCAGAAGATATTGAAGGGCACCAGCACGCGGTCGCCCGGCTTGAGGGTTTGCACCGAGGGGCCGATCTCCTCGACGACGCCGGTGAATTCGTGGCCGAAGGTCATGCCGACCCGGGTGTCGGGCACCAGCCCGTGGTACAGGTGCAGGTCGGAACCGCAGATGCAGGCGCGGTTGACGCGCACGATGGCGTCGTTGGGATGCTCGATCGCGGGTTCGGCCTTTTGCTGGGCCCGCACGCGGTACGGCCCCCGGAAGTTCATCGCCAGCATGCTCGCCTCCTGTCGGTTTGTTCGATTCGGTATGGGTATGACAGGCGCGCGGCGCGCGAGTTTCAAGCGCCGGCACGGTTTCGCACAAGCCGCTAGAATGGACCGATGATTCCATTTTCCGTACTCGACCTGGCGCCGATCGCCGAGGGCGGCAGCGCCGCTGATTCGTTCCGCAACACGCTGAGCCTGGCGCAGCACGCCGAGCGGCTCGGCTACCGTCGCTTCTGGCTGGCCGAGCATCACGGCATGCCCGGCATCGCCAGCGCCGCAACCGCCGTGCTGATCGGCCACGTGGCCGGCGGCACCAGCACGATCCGGGTCGGCGCCGGCGGCGTCATGCTGCCGAACCATGCGCCGCTGGTCATCGCCGAGCAGTTCGGCACGCTCGAATCGCTGTATCCGGGGCGCATCGACCTCGGGCTGGGCAGGGCGCCCGGCTCGGATCAATTGACCGCGCGCGCCCTGCGCCGCACCCTGGCGTCCGACGCCGACGAGTTTCCCCAAGACGTGGCCGAACTGATCGATTTCTTTTCCGAGCAGCCGCGCCAGCAGGTGCGCGCGGTGCCGGGCACCGGCCTCAAGGTGCCGATCTGGATTCTCGGTTCGAGCCTGTTCGGCGCCCAGCTTGCCGCCGCGATGGGCCTGCCGTATGCCTTTGCCTCGCACTTCGCGCCGCAGCAGATGATGCAGGCGGTCGCGCTGTACCGCGCCAACTTCCGGCCCTCGGCCCAGCTGGACAAGCCGTACGTCATGCTCGGCTTCAATGTGTTCGCCGCCGACACCGATGACCAGGCGAAGCTGCTGGCCACCTCGATGCAGCAGGCGTTCGTGCGGCTGCGCACCGGCAGGCCGGGGCGTTTGCAACCGCCGCAGCCCGGCTATCTCGAACAACTCGGCCTGGCCGAGCGCGCCTTGCTCGACCAGGTGCTGTCCTGCTCGGCGATCGGCGCGCCCGACACCGTCGCGCGCGAGCTGCGCGGCTTTGTCGAGCGCACCGGCGCCGACGAGCTGATGATCACTTCGCAGATTTTCGACCACGCCGCCCGCCTGCATTCCTACGAGATCGCCGCCGCCGTCATGCGCCCGGCATAGGCGCGGCATGCGTCAACAGGACGACCCCGCGCACGGCTGAAAAGCGCTTTCTCTGCTGTGTGAAACGCCCTAGAATACATGAGGTGCCGCCGGAATTCGCCTTGCCGCCGCGCCTGCCAGGCCGATCTTCCCGTCGCTTCACGCGCCACCCGGCGCGCACGCCCATCAGGAGATTCACGCATGCCGCTGTCGCTCCGCCATTGCCTCGCCGCCGCCTCGTTCGCCCTCCTGTCTTGCCTGTCGCTGGCCGCCATCGGCGCCGAACCGGCCCGACCGGCGCGCATGGACATCGCCATCCCCGACATTCCCTACACAAAGTTTGTCCTCAAGAACGGACTGACCGTGCTGGTGCACGAGGACCACAAGACGCCGGTGGTGGCGGTCAACACCTGGTACCACGTCGGCTCCAAGAACGAGCAGCCCGGCAAGACCGGCTTCGCCCATTTGTTCGAACACCTGATGTTCAGCGGCAGCGACAACTTCAACAAGACCTACATCACGGCGATGGAAGGCATAGGCGCGACCAGCCTGAACGGCACCACCAATAACGACCGCACCAATTATTTCGAGAACGTGCCCACCTCGATGCTCGACTACACCCTGTTCGCCGAGAGCGACCGCATGGGCCATCTGCTGGGCGTGCTGGACCAGAAAAAGCTCGACCTCCAGCGCGGCGTGGTGCAGAACGAAAAGCGCCAGCGCGAGAACCAGCCCTACGGCGTGGCTTACGAGCTGCTCACCAAGAACACCTGGCCGACCGGCCACCCCTATTCATGGACCGTGATCGGCTCCATGCAAGACCTCGACGCCGCCTCCATGACGGACGTGCAGGAATGGTTCAAGACCAACTACGGCCCCAACAACGTGACGCTGGTGCTGGCAGGCGACATCACGCCGGCCGCCGCGCGTGCCAAGGTCGAGAAATATTATGGCGAGATTCCGCCCGGGCCGCCGCTGGCGCGCCAGGAAGCCTGGATCGCCAAGCGCAGCGGCACCCACCGAGGCGTGGTGCAGGACCGGGTGCCGCAGGCGCGCCTGTACCGGGTGTGGAACGTGCCGGGCGCCTACACGCCGACCGAGCCGCTGCTCGACCTCGGCGCCCACGTGCTGGGCGGCGGCAAGACTTCGCGTTTCTACAAGCGCCTGGTCTACAAGGATCAACTGGCCACCAGCGCGACGTCGAGCAACGATTCGGCCGAAATCGCCGGCCAGTTCGACCTCACCCTGACGGCGCGGCCGGGCGCCGACATGCGTAAACTCGAGCAGGGCGCCGACGAGGAGTTGCGCGCCTTGCTCAAGAGCGGCCCCACGGCGGCCGAGCTGGAACTGGCCAAGACGGCCATCCTGGCGCGCTTTACCCGCATCGTCGAGCGGGTCGGCGGCTTCGGCTGCAAGAGCGACCTGCTGGCCTCGTGCGCCACCATGACCGGCAATCCGGACTGCTATAAAACCTACCTCGAACGGATCAAGGCGGCCACCCCGGCCAGCGTGAAGGAAGCCATGAACGCGTGGCTGGCCGACGGCGACTACATCCTCGAAGTGCAGCCCTTCCCGAACGGACTGGCGCCCAATGGCACGCTCGACCGCAAGGCCGGGCCGCCGCTCGGCGCGCCCGAATCGCTCACCCTGCCGCCGATGCAGAAGGCCACCTTGTCGAACGGCCTGAAGGTGGTGCTGGCCGAACGCCACAGCGCGCCGGTGGTCAATTTTGCGATGCTGGTCGACAGCGGCTTCGCGTCCGATTCGCTGGAGATGCCGGGACTGGCCGGGCTCAGCCTGCGCATGCTGGAGGAGGGCACGCGCACGCGCGGGCCGCTGCAGATCAGCGCCGAACTCGAAGCGCTGGGCGCCGACTATAGCGCGGCGAGCAACCTGGACGGCGCCACCGTGCAGATGAATCTGCTCAAGGCCACCATGCCGAAAGGGCTGGCGCTGTACGCCGACATCGTGCTGCATCCGGCCTTCGCGCAGAACGAGCTGGACCGGCTCAAGCAAGACCAGCTGGCGGCGATCCAGCGTGAAAAAAGCAATCCGTCGACCATGGCCACGCGGGTGATTCCGAGCCTGCTGTACGGCAAGGGCCATGTGTATTCGCTGCCGAGCAGCGGGCTGGGCACCGAGGCCTCGGTGGCGCGCATCACGCGCGACGACCTGGTCAAGTATCACCAGGGCTGGTTCAGGCCGAACAACGCGACGCTGCTGGTGGTCGGCGACACCACCCTGGCCGAGGTGACGCCGCTGCTGGAGAAAGCCTTCGGCGGCTGGCGGCCGGGCGAGGTGCCGAAGAAGGTTATCGCCAGCGTGGCGCAGCCGGCCAGGACCACACTCTACCTGATGGACCGGCCGGGCGCGCTGCAAAGTGTGATCTACGGCGTGCAGCTGGCGCCGCCGCGCAATTCGCCGGAAGCGGTGCCGCTGCAGGTGGTCAACAATATCTTCGGCGGCAGCTTCAGCTCGCGCATCAATATGAACCTGCGCGAGGACAAGCACTGGTCGTACGGTGTGTCGACCCGGATCGCGCCGGCGCTGGGGCAACGTGCCTTCATGAGCGTGTCGCCGGTGCAGACCGACAAGACGCGCGACGCGCTGCAAGAGCTGGTCAAGGAATATGCCGCCATCGCCGGCGCCAGGCCGATCAGCGAGGCCGAGCTCAAGTTCGCACAGAACAACGAGACGCTGGGCTTGCCGGGCAATTTCGAGACCGCCAGCCAGCTCAGCAGCGCATACGGGTTGATCCTCGAATACAAGCTGCCCGAGGATTACTTCAACACCTACACGCAGCGCGTAATGTCGATGACGCCGCAGCAAGCCAACGCGCTGGCCGCGCGCGACATCCTGCCGGGCAATCTGATCTGGGTGGTGGTGGGCGACATGAGCAAGATCGAGGCGGGCGTGCGTGAGTTGAAGCTGGGTGAGGTGCGCAAGATCGATGTGGACGGCAATTTGGTGGGGCAGTGACGCGACATGCCCGTCGGGCGCCGGCGCACTCGTGCGGCGGCGGATAGCCGGGTGTTAATGGACCGGCGGCAGCCCTCAGGCGAATAAGCCGCACGCGAACACGCCCTCAGGCGAACAGGGCCTCAGGCGAACAAGGCCGCAGGCGAAAATCCCTCAGGCGAACAAGGACTCAGGCGAACAAGGCCTCAGGCGAACAAGGCCTCAAGAGCACAAGGCCTCAGGCGAACAAGGCCTCAGGCGAACAAGCCCGGGACACTAAGATCAATGCTGTACCTTACCCCGCGCCGGCCTCATCGTCCCTCGAACTCGGTTTCCTGAAACGCCTCGCGGTTGGCTTGCTGTCGGGGCGCGAGGCGCGGTGGCGCGCGCCGCACCGGAGCCGCTGTGTCACGCGCGCGCGCCCGAGCGCTATCCATCGCTCGTCCATCGAGCCTGAACAGGCTCACCTCGCGCGCCAGCTCGGTCGCCTGTTCCTGCATCGAAGCGGCCGCCGCGAACGATTCCTCGACCAGCGCGGCGTTCTGCTGGGTCGCCACGTCCATTTGCGCCATCGCCACGTTCACCTGTTCGATGCCGGCGCGCTGCTCTTCGCTGGCGGCCATGATCTCGGTCATGATGTCGTTGACCTGCCTGACGCTGTCGACCACGTTCATCATCGTCGTGCCCGCTTCGCTGACGAGCACGTTGCCGGCGTTGACTTGCGCGACGGAATCGCCGATCAGCGTCTTGATTTCCTTCGCCGCCGCCGCCGAGCGCTGCGCCA
>JBDSTZ010000351.1:0-4889 GCA_039927975.1 Massilia sp.
ATTCGTACTGGAGACCCTGGCTCTGGGGGCGGCACTCGCGTTCGGCCAGGCACAGGCAGCACCGATTTCGCTGGCCGGCAGCACCGTCACCGGCACTTACAACGGCGCCGGCGCCGGCGTCACCGGACTGGACCATCTGTTCGTGGCGGAGGCCGGTTCGAACACGACGGCCGTGGTCGACAACGACCTCGAGTTCCTCACCAGCGACGCCGTGTTCGCGTTCGATTTCTCGAACAGCGGCTTGCTGACCATCTACGCCAACGACACCCTGCCGGCCGGCGCGCATAACTTCACGTTCGACTTCGGCGCCTCGCTGCTGGCGGCGATCGGCAGCTTCTCGGTGGTCGACCCAAGCGGCATCACCGGCGCACCGGTACTCACCGTCCTCAACAGCCACGCGGTGTCGCTCAGTCTCACCAACGTGAGCTTCAACGAACAGTTCGGCGCCTTCACGGCCCAGTTCGGCGGCGCCGCTGCCACCGCCGTCCCCGAGCCGGGTTCGATCGCCCTGCTGCTGGCCGGCGCGACCGGCTTCGGGCTGAGCCGCCGCAAGCGCGCCCGGCGTGCGTAATTCAGCACGCGTCGTTCAGCACAAGTAAGCATGGCCGGAGCGGCAGTGCCGCTCTTCCCGTTGTTCCTGTTTTTGTTTCCTGTACCAGGAGAATCATATGAAACGCTTCAGTTTCAAGGCAACGCTGTGCGCTGCCTTCATGCTGGCGGCCTCGTTCGGCTTGCCGGCGGCCGCCTTTGTCGATCCGGCCCAGCAGCCCGCGCCGCTTGACGGCTGGGCCAGCCAGGGCGGCGGCACGCTGGGCGGCTCGGCCGCGGCCAGCGGCTTTATCTTCACCGCCACCAATCGCACGGAATTGTTGGCGGCGATCGCCAACGGCGGCACTACGCCGAAGATCATCAAGCTCGTCGGTATGCTCGACATGAGCGAGGGCGTGCCCTACACCAGCAGCTCGGACCAGAGCGCGCGTGGCGGCATCCGCCTCAAGAGCAACACCACCCTGATCGGCGACGGCGCCAATTCGGGCATCAGCAATGGCTTCATCCAGGTGTCGGGCGTGTCGCAGATCATCATCCGCAACCTCAAGCTGGTCAATCCTTGCGACGTCGCGCCGGTCTTCGATCCGACTGATGGCGCGACCGGCAACTGGAATTCGGCCTTCGACGCGATCTCCATCACCAGTTCGGACCATGTGTGGATCGACCACAATTCCTTCACAGACCTGCCGCTGACCGACAACTTCCTGCCGGTCGAACTGGGCCACACCAAGCAGTGCCACGACGGCTCGCTCGACATCACCAACGCGTCCGATTACGTCACGGTCTCGTACAACGTGTTCGGCCAGCACAACAAGAACAACCTGATCGGCGGCAGCGATTCGGCCAGCGCCGACGAGGGCAAGCTGCGCATCACGTTCAGCAACAATGTGTACCGCGACGTGGTGCAACGCTCGCCGCGCGTGCGCTACGGCCAGGTGCACTTGTTCAACAATTACTACGTGGGCAGCAAGAGCGATCCGATCTATCCGCATTCCTACAGCGTGGGCGCGGGCATGAGCGCGAAGATCCTGTCGAACAATAATGTGTTCGAGATCACCGGCGCCACCAATTGCGCGAGCGTGGTCATCAGCTCGGGCGGCAGCATCGCCGGCACCTTCAAGGATAGCGGCTCGATCCTCAACGGCGCGGCGCTGGGCACCTGCGCCCTGCCCGTCACCACCAGCTGGGCGCCACCGTATGCCTTCACCGCGCGCCCCGCCGCGCTGGTCAAGGCCAACGCGCTGAACCAGGCCGGCGGCGGCAAGCTCGTCACGACGGCGAGCGGCACCGGTTCGGTCAAGGTCGACGTCAACCCGACCCTGGCCTGCCCGGCCAGCGGACTGTACTTCTGCGACGACTTTCAGGACGGCACCTCGGCGAAATGGGACTTGAAGCCGATCGCCGGGCCGGACGGCAGCTTCAGCGTGATCACTGAGAAAGTCGGCAGCACCAACAAGGTCTTGCAATACACGGCGGCCAGCACCGGCGGCGTGCTCGCGTTGGTCAAGCCGAGCGCCTTCACGGGCGTGCCCTCGGGCGACTATTTCGTCGAGGCGCGCATCCGCCCGATGACCAATGGCACGACCAGCAACAAATTCCTGTTCCTGGTGACCCGTTATGTCGATTCGGCCAACTGGTACGGCGCGGGATTGAACGTGCAGAACGCCAACACCAGCACGCAGGTGGAAATCGTCAAGATGCTGGCCAACGCGTTGACCCGGCCCAAGCAGGTGCGCAGCCCGATCAATATGGATGCGCAGTTCTACACCGTGCGTTTTGAAATGATCGGCAGCACGCTGACCGTGTATCTCGACGGCACCAACCTCGGCTCGATCACGGATACCTCGTTCACCGCACGCGGGCTGATCGGCCTGTACACCGCGAACAAGTCTTTCATGATTGACGATGTTCGGGTCGGCGATCCAGCCCAAAAACCTGTGCAGCTGAAAATCGCGCCGGCCGCCCTGACCTATTCGGCCGAAGCGGGCGACGCGCCGTACCAAGTGACGGTCACTGCGGTCACGCCGGGCAACACGCCGGACAGTTTTACCGCCGAGTCGAGCAATCCGAACGCCGTCATCGTGACGACCAGCGGCAATGTGGTGACGCTCACGCCGGTGGGCGCGGGCACCGCCAACATCACCTTTGTGAGCGGCTCCGATCCGACGCTCACGCGTACGATTGCCGCCACCATCCAGCCGCAATTCATCCAGCCGACCCAGTTGTATCAGTTGCAGGGTGCGACCCAGCCGGCGGTGCTCGACGCGGCCGTCAATGTCGATACTTCGCTCAAGCTGACCTTCGACAATCCGCCAACGCTCGGCGCCGGCGGCACCATCCGCATCTTCCGCAAGAGCGATGACGCGGTGATCGACACGATCAAAATCAGCGGTGAAACCGATGCGCTCGGCTACGCCGGCCAAGCCCTGACCCGGGTCGTCAACACGACGCCGGTGAAGATTGTCGGCAATACCGTGACGATCAAACTGCACAGCAACAAGCTGGCCTACAACACCGAGTATTACGCCGCCATCGCGAATGGCGTGTTCACCGGCGCCACGCTGAACGGCACCACCTTCGTGGGCATCGGCAAGTCGGCTGGCTGGAACTTCACCACCAAGGCGGCTGCGCCGACCGCGAGCACCGTCACCGTCGACGACGATGGCGACGCCGATTTCCGCACCGTGCAAGGCGCGCTCAGCTACGCCATGCAGAAGTTCAACAAGGCCGCGCCGGTGACCATCAACGTCAAGAACGGCAGCTACGAGGAACTGCTCTGGCTGAACAACAAGGACAACGTGACGATCAAGGGCGAGAGCCGTGACGGCGTGGTGATTTCGTACACCAACTACGACACGCTCAACCCTGGCACCGGCGGCAGCCAGTCGAGCACCGCGACCGGCTCCGCAGGCGGCGGCCGCTCGGTGATGCTGATCGAAACGTCGGACCTGCTCACGCTCGACACGCTGAGCATGAAGAACACCACCTTGCGTGCGGCGAACATTTCGGCGCAGGCGGAGGTGATGTACTACAACGTCGACGCCGGCCGCCTGATCGCCAAGAACGCCAGCTTCTACAGCGAGCAGGACACCTTGAACCTGAAAGGCTACGCCTGGTTCTATCAGACCCTGGTCGCCGGCAACGTCGACTTCATCTGGGGCGGCAGCCACGCGGCCTTGTTTGAAGAAAGCGAAATTCGCAGCGTCGGCGATTCGACCAACGCCAACAGCGGCGGCTACGTGCTGCAGGCACGGGTGCCGGTGCAGACCGACCGCGGCTTCGTGTTCCTGAACAGTTCGCTGACGCATGGTCCCGGCCCCGGTGCGCTGCATTCGGACGTGCCCAACGGCGCAACCTACCTGGCGCGCAGCCCGGGCGGTACCAGCAGCTGGGACAACATCGCCTTCATCAACTGCAAGATGGACAGCCACATCAACGCGGCCGGCTGGGCCGGTCTGGGCGTGAACGGCCAGCCCGCGCCTAACCCGACGGTGCCAACCGCGGCGGCCGGCTGGCGCGAGTACGGCACCACCAACCTGGCCGGCGTGCCGATCAACCTGGCGTTGCGGGTCGGCGGCTACACCCTGACCGATGCCGAAATGGCGGCAAACTTCGCCACCCGCGCGAAGGTGTTCGCCGGCTTTAGCGGCGGCTGGAACCCGCAGCCGTAAATCGCCGCAGTCCCTGCTGAAAACGCCCCGACGCGCAAGTGTCGGGGCGTTTTTTCATGCGCACGCGATCGGTTCTCGACGAGCGGCCGGCACCCTTGTCAGCGCATCGGCCGCTTGCCTGTGCCGGACATCCTCAGGCCGCCATAGGCTCCCCGGTAGCGCGCTTGGCCTGCCGGCGCCGGCCCAGTCCGCCCAGCAGCGCCAGCCCGCCCAGCAGCATCGCGACGCTGGCCGGCTCGGGCACCGCGTTGATCAGATCGAGCCGCACGGCGAAGCACTGTCCCGCCTTGCACGCCTGGCCGGCAATTTGCTGGCCATCGTTGATGCCCGAGGCCGAGGTCAGCCGCCAGCCGGATGCGGGGTCGATCAGCGCGTTCAAGTCGAGCATGACACCGTTCTCGTACAGGAAGGCATGCTCGTCAATATCGCTACCCGCTTTGCCGACGATCTGGCCGCCATTGTTGATGTCGGCCGCCGTCGCATGGTTGTCTCCGGCCAGCATGCCGAGCACACTCATGACGCCGCCGGAATACAGGAATGGCAGATCGCCGAGCGGCCCGTCGTAACCGGTCTTCCCCACCGCCTGGCCAAGATCGTTGAAGGCTAGCACGTTGGCATAGGAACCTTCGAGCGCGCCGATGTCGGCCATGTGGCCCGCGCTGTACAGGT
>JBDSTZ010000352.1:0-8649 GCA_039927975.1 Massilia sp.
ATGGAGCAAAGGTCGGCGCGCATGGTCATGACGACGGCGCGCTCTTGGGTTGTCAGATGTTTGTATATTTTCGCCATGGCGGCACCTTACAGCAGAAGGTGTTGCACTTGGTCTTTGAGAACGCCCCCTCACATAGTAAGTCGAAAAGCTCTTCATCTGTCCGATAAAAAAACTACACTTGATAAAAAAAAGTTGTTAAAGTGAAAGACCCTGGAACCCTCTCAGAAAATTTCATGAAAAAGCCTGCAACAAGACTCGCAATCCTGCACCTTAGCGACATTCATTTCTCTGACAAATCCAATGCAGTCAGCGACAAATACCTAGAGGTGGGCAATGCATTGCGTAGCGTTGATAGTGAAGTCTGTGCGGTTCACGTCATAGTTACCGGCGACATTGCCAATAAAGGGCAACCCGAGGAATATGATCAAGCAAGTAAATTTTTTAAATCTTTAGAAGAACATTTAATAACCCGCAATAAATTTACTTCCGTTACTTGGTCCTTCGCCCCTGGAAATCACGATTGTGACTTCTCTACAGGAAGTGCGGTGCGCGATCAACTACTAGCGTTACAATCGAAAAACGGAACACCAAGCTCAGACGACGAAGTACTAGAGTTGCTGGCAAAGCCGCAATTGAATTACGTCAATTTTATCGCGAAATTTTGCTCCGAAAGGGATATAGCGAGCACTATCTGCGATATTGAAACCGCAGAGATATGCTGTATTTCCGTCTCCTTAATTAGCATTAACACGGCAATTTCCTCGAAAAAGGATGAAATACAAGGCGAATTATATTTCCCGGTGAGCAAGATCATGCGGCCAACGGAAGACTCAGATTTAGCAATATCGTTTTTTCATCATCCCTACGGGTGGCTTGAGTCTAACAACGCTCGTGATTTTCGAAAGGTCGTCGAAGGCCTATCCGATATTATCCTGACGGGACATGAACACGAAAGTGCATCCTATCTAAAGACAAATTTAGAGACTGGCGCAAACAATACTTTCATTGAAGGTTCCGTTTTTCAAGACCATGGAAACCCAGCAAGAAGTGGGTTCAACGTTTTGATCGTGGACCTAGAAAAGCAACAATGGAAATTTTTCCCTTTTTCGCTTCAGGGAAGGATTTATAAACCAGGAGAAATAAACCCCGCCTGGCGAGATTTTCGTCGCAATTCATTCCGAATTCAGAACGATTTTACGGTAAGTGATTCATTCACCGAACGCTTTTTAAATGATCCAGGTGCAGGTTTCACAAATTCACGCAAAGGAAAATTGACTTTCTCCGATATCTTTGTGCCAGGCCATCTTGACGAAATCGCCAGAATAGAAGAGAAATCTCAACTTGTAATGGCGCCTGTTTCAATGGCAGGGTTTGGCGCACGGATCGAGGATAATAACAAAATTTTGATTATTGGCGAGGAACAGTGCGGTAAAACATCTTTTGCCAAATACCTGTACCAATCATTTCACGATATGGGGCTTGTGCCGCTTTTCATACGTGCGAGTGCGTTGAAAGAAAAAGATATCGATGACGTACGCTTGCGAAAGATTTTAACTGACGCGTTTTCCGATCAATACCAGGCCGACCGAATTGATAATTTTTTCCAACTACCGGCATCCAAACGCGTCTTATTAATCGACGATCTGCATTTGAGTCCTTTCAACAAAAGAGGGTTATCGAAATTCGTCGAATTGACCACCTCGATTTGCGAAAAAATCGTAATCTTTTCACACGCACTCTCGTTTATCGACGAGGTAGAAACAGCTTCCTCTGACAATTATTTAGCCAATTTCTCCCAGTTCGAGATAAAAGAGTTTGGAAATCAATTACGCGAGGACCTCATCGAACGGTGGTATTTTGTTGGACAAGAGTACACGTTGGACGAAGCAGAGCTTGATAGAATGGTCGTTAAGACAAAAACAACATTGGACCAGGTTCTTGGAAAGAATCTGCTTCCTTCCTACCCGATATTTATTCTAATAATTTTGCAGCAACTCGAAGCAACCAGCAATATCAATACCTCAAGCGGAGCCCACGGATATCTATATGAACTATTAATTACTTCAGCATTAAACGGCTCCAATGCTCGGATCGATTTTGATACATCCTACACTTTCCTTGGAATGTTAGCTGAGGCGATGTTCGCGCGTCGCCAACGCTTCATTTCCAGCCACGAACTGGTGGAGGTGTTTAACGATTTTTGTAAGTTTTCCAAGCAAACAATTCGCCTCGAACGAGTAGAGCGCCCTCTATTAGAGGCAAGAATATTAATAGAACATGATGGAAAATATTGGTTTAGGTACAAATACTGCTACTATTATTTTGCCGCCCGCTATCTCAGCGATCGTTTACGAAAAACCGAAGGGCAGGAGCGTTTAAAATTGCTAGGCAGTGAAATTTACCGAGAGGAATATGCAAATATACTAATGTTTCTCGCCTATTTATCTAATAAAGACCAAAGCATTATTGATATGATGTTGAAAAATGCGCGCGAAATTTATGCCGGCGTGCCCGCTTGTGATTTTGATGCGCATGTCGCCTTTGTTAATAGGATGCACGCAAAGCTGCCAAAAGCAATACTTTTCGATCAAAAATCCAATCAAGCGCGGGCGGTAATTAATCAGCGACTAGACCATTTAGAACGCGCTGACGATAGTTTGCAAAACGACGGGGATGATATCAACGATGCTCTTCAATTAAACGTCGCTCTGAAAACCATTCAGGTTCTAGGTCAAATGCTGAAAAATTTTCCGAGCTCGTTGGATGGGGCTGTTAAAATGGAAATTGCCGAGGTATGCTATCAGCTTGGTCTGCGAACGATGACGCGGTTCATACATTTTGCGGAAGAAAATCAGTCCGGAATTACCGCACTTTTCGAAGAGTGGCTGGGTAAGATGGCGAGTAAAGAAACTGAGATGTCGCTCAAACCCAAAGCCGAACAGTTTGTCGCTTTTCTGGTTGAGGCGTTTTCTACAGTTGTTGTCCGTCGCGTATCCTCGGCGGTAGGGGTTTCAACTTTAGCGCCTATGTATGAGGAAATCAGGCGAAAATATCCTGGTTTGGCCGTCAATATTATTGATTTTTCTCTAAAGTTAGATCATTTCGAGAAATTTCCTGCTGCCGAGTTAGAGTTAATTCTAAGAGAAGCGAAAACAAACATCTTTCCAGTGATCATGCTCAGGCGGTTGACGATCGAGCATTTCCAGAAATTCCCGGTCGAACGTCGCATTAAACAGGCCGCGTGCCAAAAACTTCAAATTGAACTTAAACATATGCAGTTACTCGAGAACAAACACAAGAAAATGTAGAATTCTAAAATATGTGCATGCGCCTTGGTTTGACGGATTTGCAAAGACTTCCTAAAACGCGGGCGTTTGCTACCCATCTATCTCGGTGCACACACATTGAATTCGGCAAAAATGGTTATCCCTTTGATGCGTTTATTTCTTTTTTACCGTCGAACCAGCCGTCATCCCTCGGCCATCCTGTTGCTGGTGCAGCTGTGCGGCATGCTGCTGTATCCCTTCATCGAGGGCTCGCGCGTCGGCAATGTGGCGTTCAATGTGTTCGGCATCGTGGTGCTGGCCATTACCACGCGGATGGTGCACCGCACGCCGGGACAGGCCTGGATCAGCGCGAGCATCGCCGGGCCGGTGATTGTGCTGCTCAGCCTGCAGACCCTGTTCGGCATGGGCCAGCTGCTGCCCTGGTCGTCGGCCCTGGAAGCGGTGTTTTATTTTTACGCGGCCGGCAGCCTGATCGCCTACATGATGGGCGACCGGCTGGCCACGACCGACGAGCTGTTCGCCGCCGGCGCGACCTTCACCTTGCTGGCGTGGGCGTTCACCCATCTGTTCATCCTGGTGCAGGTGCTGCACCCGGGCACCTTCGCCGCCGCCGTGAACGCGGCCGCGCCGCGCACCTGGTCGGAACTGAACTATCTGAGCTTCGCGCTGCTGTCGAGCACGGGCATCGGCGACGTGATTCCGCTGACGTCGCACGCGCGCGCGCTGGCCAGTGTGGAAATGTTTGTTGGACTGATCTACCTGGCGGCCGTGGTGGCGCGCCTGATCGGATTCACGACGCAAATGAATCCGCCCAAGGCGACGCCGGCGCCGGCCGAAGCGCCGAGCGGGGCGCAGACCGACCCAGCCTGAAGCGGGCACCCGCCGTCAAAACGAAAACGCCACCCGGTCGAAGAGTGGCGTTTTTGCCTTGAACCGGCGCGAAGCGCGGACGCGCTTAGTCGGTCTCGGCGGCGCGCGGGTGCAGCTCGGGCGCGGCCTTGGGCGGCACCGCCGGCGGAATCTTGATTGCCGGGGCATCGCTCCCGGTTGCCGTCCTTGCGGGCGCCGCTCGCTTGGTCGACGCGTTGGGCGCCGCCTGCTTGCCGGCCGCCTTAGGCGCCGTCTTGTCGCTTTTCGCCGTCGCCGTTTTCGCAGACGCCGGCTTGTCGGATTTGGCGGCGGTTTTCGCGGCGGGCGCTTTGGCCGGCTTCGGCGCCGCCTTGCCCTCGGACTTGATAGCAGCTTTATGCGCGGCCGGCTTGTCGACGGCCTTCGGCGCACTTTGCTTGTCGACTGCCTTCGGCGCGGCCGGCTTGACCACCGCGTTCGGCTTGCTTGGCGTGTCCACGGCTTTCGGCCCCGCCAGCTTGTCCACCACCTTTTTCGCAAGCGTCCCGGCAGCCGGCACCGCCAGCACGGCGGCGGCAGGTATCGCCAGCGCCTTCGCGGCCGGCTTGGCCGCAGCCTCGGACTCCTTGGCCGGCTTGACCGCAGCCTCCGGCTCCTTGGCCGTCTTGCCTGGCGCCGGCGCCGCATCGGCGTCAGCGCTCGGCAGCGTCGTCACCGTCTCGGACGACGTCATGGCCGCTTCCTTGCTCTCGCCTTCGGCCGCGCTCACCGTGGCCGGCTTGGCCACCGTGACACCGGTGGCCTTGACGGCGTCCTTGGCATACGGCTCGATCATCGGCATCAAGGTCGGCGCCAGCGCCACCAGCAGTTGCACCGGCAAGGCGCTGGTGAAATCGTACTTGGCCGATTGCGGCCCGTGCACATAGGCCGTCATGCTGCCGAAGAAGCGCTCGCCGATGTTGAAGACGAAGGTGGCCGAACGGTTCACATAGCGCGACTCGATGATGCGCCCGCCGGCGCCGTACACGTCGAAGCGCTGGTCGCCGGTGCCGGTCTTGCCGCCCACCGCGATCACGCTGCCGTCGGCGGCCACGAAGGCCGCCTTGACGCGCTTGGCGGTGCCGTCCGAGACGACGCCGCGAATCGCTTCGGACACCGCGTGCGCGACGTCGGGCGAGATCACCTGTTCGAAGTCCTTCGGCCTGGTGTGCTTGACCAGGGTTTCATACGGCGTGTCCTTGGCGAAGTGCAGCGAGTCGATGCGCTGGACCGGTTTGCGCAGTCCGCCGTTGACGATAATGCCCATCATTTCGGCCAGCGCGGCGGGCCGGTCGGCCGAGGCGCCCAGCGTAGTGGCGTACGAAGGCACCAGCGAATCGAAGGGGTAGCCCATCTTCTTCCACTGCGCGTGGATCTTGAGGAAGGCTTCGACTTCGATCAGGCCGGCGATGCGCTTGTCCTGGGCGTGCTTGCGATGGGTGTTGAACAGCCAGGCGTAGACGTCCTGGCGCTCTTTGACGCTGGCGCCGGCCACTTCGGACCAGCTGGCGCCCTGGTGCTTGCGCAGGTAGCCGACCACCCACAGCTCAAGCGGGTGGATCGAGGACAGGTAGCCGCGGTCGGCCAGCGACATGTTGGCCGGCGAGTACTGCTCGTACATGCGGGCCAGGCGATCTTCCGGCACCTCGTTGGCCGAGGCCAGGTTCTCGTTGATGGAGGCGGAAAACTGCGCCAGCGTCGCTTCCGGCATCACGGTGCGATGCACGTTGGCGAGCCGGGTCGGGGTCGGCCGGAAGCTCGCCAGCAGCACCTTCTCGGCTTCGGCCGGGGTCTTGCCCTTGTACTTGTTGTAGAACTTGCCGAGGAATTCGCGGCCTTCGCGGTCGGCGAAGCGCGACAGGTATTCGGCGCGGCGCGGATCGTCCGAGTCGGCCAGCAACGCGGCCGAGGATCCGGGCAGCTGGAACATGTAGTAGCGCACCACGTCACGCATCAGGCGCACGAACACCAGGTTGGTCGAGTTGCGCAGCGCCTGGCGCACGGTGAGGATGCGCGAGTCGTCGAGTTTGCTGAAGTTGCCGAAGGTGTGCAGGCCGCCACCGGTGAAGAAGCCCTCGCCCGGGTTGCCGGAATACTTGCGCTCGAGCGCGGCGTCGAGCATGGCCGGCAGGCCGCGGTCGCCGTTCGGGCCGAGGCTGTCGAAATACTCGACCGCCCAGGCCGACATGCGGTCTTTCGGATCGATCACCTGCTTGTGCATCTCGGCCTTGTCCATCGCGCCGAAGCGCTTGTGCAGCTGGTCGACGATGTCCATGTAGGTGACCAGGGTGCGCAGCTTGGCGGTCGAACCCAGATCGAGCTTGGCGCCGTCGTTGATGTCGAGCGGCTGGTCGTAGTTGTCGGTCTGCACCCGCAGGTAGTTGGCGTCGACGCCGCGTTCGAGCAGCGTGAAGCTGTAGACCACGTTGGCCGGGTCGCCATTGCCGAGCATGCCCTTGCCGGTCAAGCCGGCGGCGGCGGCGCTCTCGGCGTCGCGCAGTTCGCGCAGTTTGGCGGTGACGGCTTGCTGGGCGTTCGAGTTGAGCGTGCTGACCACCGACAGGTCGAGGCGGTCGACGTTGTACAGGCGCGAATCGCCCAGCAGGCCGGCCAGGTGGGTGCGCACCGCGTTCGAGGCCTTGCGGGTGACGAAGGCGTTGGCCGGTTGCGGCGCCACGCCGGAGGACTGCGACGGCTTGAGCTTGAGCTTCAAGGCGGCGTCGCGCAAGGCGGGTGGAATCACGCCGGCCTGGGCCAGCACGCGCAGGTGCACATTGGTGAGGTCTTCGAGGTCTTGCTGGCCGGCGCCAAGGTAGTGGGCCGGACGGCGCTGGGCGATCATCAGGCTCAGCGCTTCCTTGTAGGCCAGCACCGCCCGCTCGTTGTCGAGCTTGCCTTTGAGCGAGGCGTTGACGTCGGCGAAATCGCGGCCGTACCAGACGAACATGCCGTCGCCGATGCCGTTGACTTCACCGTAGCCGAGCTTGGCCGACAGCGGCACCGTGTTGAGGTAGTCGATGACGATCTGGCGCCGCGCGGCGGTGGTGTCCTCGCCGCCCTGGTAGGCGCGCAGGGTGGCCGAGACCATCTGGCGCATCTTGTCCTTGAGCGAGCTGGTGCGCCCGTCCGGCGAGTGGCGGTATTTCTCGATCTGGGTGGCCAGCGTGCTGCCGCCGGCCGAGCGCTTGTCGCCGCCGGTGACGGCGTGCAGCGACTTGTCGAACACGGCCTTGCTGAAACGGTCCCATTCGACCGCCGGGTTGCGCTTCGGATAGGTCGGGTCGAGCAGTTCGCGGTTCTCGATGAACAGCAGGCTGTTGACCAGCAGGGCCGGGGCGTCGTCGAACTTGGCGTAGAAACGCTCCGGGAAGCGCGAGGTGAACAGCGGCTTCTGTTGCGAGTCGAGGATTTCGAGGCCGACCTTGGTCTTTTCGCGGTAGGTGGCGAACAGGCCCATGTCGGCCAGTTCGACCATCTTCGGCGACAGGCGCGCCTGCGCGCTGATTTCGTAGTCGCGCGCCTTGAGCTTGGTGAGGTAGTCGGGCAGGTTGGCGTAGCCGAGCCGCTCGTCGTACGGGCTCTCGGACGGGAAGCGGATCGATTTGCTCGGCCCGGGCTCGACCTTGTAGCTGATCTTGCTGGCCATGTTCGAGAAGAACTGGGCCTGGAAGGCCGAGGTGCGCGACTCGTGGTACAGCCAGCCGCCGCCGATGGCCAGCAGCATCAGCAACAGCAGCAACAGGGCCGGCTTGAGGCGGCCGCGCTTTTTCGGCGGCTGCTCGTCCGGGGCCGGCTCGGCCTGGGGCGCGTCGACGCTGTCGGGGGCGGGTTCGGGCACCAGCGCCAGGTGCGGCGCGGCGACGCTCACTTCGGGCGCGGCTTCCTCGCCGCCGAGCGTGGGTTCGACGCGCGCGTGCGGGGGCTGATCGGGCGCGGCGGCGTCGGGCTGCGCGCCCTCGCCACGCAATTTGCGTACTGCTTCAACCACGCTGTGGGGCCGCCGAACGCGACGATTACTTTCCATGATGGCTCAACCGGTCTGAATCAAATCGGACCTGCATCCCCGGCGCAACCATCGCCATCAGTGCATCTGGTCGTTTCGAGCGAATCAGGTCGCTTTGTTGCACGGATAACTACCGAAATTCGTCTGCAAAAATCGGCTACCGCATAGTCACCATTCCACCACATCAACCCATGGGAGACGAAGTACTGTTCAAGAAAAATTGATGCCGCCGATTTTTTTCGCAAAAAAACAACGGCTGCGTCTACTGCGGGCCAGCAAGCTGTCGAAACAACAGCTGACGCTCATGCAAGGTCGCCGTACTCTACCTGCATACGATCGAGTTCGGCGCGCAGTTTGGCGAACGCGGCGTCGGTCGGTTCGGGCGCGCCCTTGACGCCGAGTTCGATGTGGCGGCGGGTGGTGGCGTCGCCCACGCTCGGCAGGGAAAATACTTTCACCCCGGGGTACTCG
>JBDSTZ010000353.1:0-16537 GCA_039927975.1 Massilia sp.
TGCATGATTTCCTTGGTGATGCCCATGATCTTGATGTCCATCTGCAGCGCGGTAATGCCAGTTGGCGTACCTGCAACCTTGAAGTCCATGTCGCCCAGGTGATCTTCGTCGCCCAGGATGTCGGTCAGCACGGCGAACTTGCCGCCTTCCTTGATCAGGCCCATGGCGATGCCGGCCACGTGCGCTTTCATCGGCACGCCGGCATCCATCAGCGCCAGGCAGCCGCCGCACACCGATGCCATCGACGAGGAACCGTTCGATTCGGTGATTTCCGATACCAGGCGCACCGAGTACGAGAAGTCTTCCGGGTTGGGCAAGGCGGCGATCAGCGCGCGCTTGGCCAGACGGCCGTGACCGATTTCGCGGCGTTTCGGGGTGCCCACACGGCCGGTTTCGCCGGTGGCGAACGGAGGCATGTTGTAGTGCATCATGAAGTCGTCGGTGTACTCGCCCATCAGGGCGTCGATCTTCTGGCTGTCGCGTGCGGTGCCGAGGGTGGCCACCACCAGCGCCTGGGTTTCGCCACGGGTGAACAGGGCCGAACCGTGGGTGCGCGGCAGGATGCTGGTGCGGATCGCGATCGGACGGACGGTGCGGGTGTCGCGCCCGTCGATGCGCGGCTCGCCCTCGAGGATCTGCGAACGCACGACTTTGGCTTCGATGTCGAACAGGATGTTGTTCACTTCGGCCGAATCGGCTTCGCCCAGGCCGCTCGAGGCGGCTTCGGCGTTCAGGTCGGCCAGCACTTGCGCGCTCGCCGCTTTCAGCTTGGCGGTGCGGGCTTGCTTGTCCTTGGTCTGGTAGGCGTCGCGGACCTTGGCTTCGGCGAAGTGCGCCACGCGGGCGATCAGTGCTTCGTTCTTGGCAGGTGGGGTCCACTCGACTTCCGGCTTGCCGCCGTCGCGCACCAGATCGTGGATGGCGTCGA
This sequence comes from Massilia sp., assembly GCA_039927975.1. Lineage (GTDB taxonomy): Bacteria > Pseudomonadota > Gammaproteobacteria > Burkholderiales > Burkholderiaceae_D > JBDSTZ01. Next base: position 929 of record JBDSTZ010000353.1, read on the forward strand.
TGACTGCTTTCATCTGGTCGTGGCCAAATACCACGGCGCCGAGCATGATTTCTTCGGACAGTTGCTGGGCTTCGGACTCGACCATCAGCACGGCCGTTTCGGTGCCGGCGACGACCAGGTCCATCTGCGATGTCTTGAGCTGGGTGGTGGTCGGGTTCAGGATGTACTGGCCGTTGGCGTAGCCGACGCGCGCGGCGCCGACCGGGCCGCTGAATGGCACGCCCGAGACGCACAGGGCGGCCGAGGCGCCGATCATGGCGGCGATGTCCGGGTCGATCTCTGGATTGACCGACAGCACGTGGATGATGATCTGAACTTCGTTCAGGTAGCCTTCAGGGAACAGCGGGCGGATCGGACGGTCGATCAGGCGCGAGGTCAGAGTTTCTTTTTCCGAAGGACGGCCTTCGCGCTTGAAGAAACCGCCGGGGATCTTACCGGCGGCGTAGGTCTTTTCAACGTAGTCGACGGTCAGCGGGAAGAAGTCCTGGCCGGGCTTGGCGTCCTTGCGGGCGACCACGGTCGCGAGCACGACGGTGTCGTCGATCGACACCATCACGGCGCCCGAAGCTTGACGCGCGATCTCGCCGGTTTCCAGGGTCACCTGGTGCTGGCCGTACTGGAATGTCTTGGTAACTTTATTAAACATGGGTAAATCCCTTTCTATTTGCCGACAGATTTTCAGGGGCTGTCGTTCACCTCACCACAGATACCCGATGGGCATCTTTTACTGCTTTTTTGAAACAAAAACCGGGGCCGCAATGCAAAATGCCCGCGACAGTCAGACTGGCGCAGGCATCTTGATTAAATCGCGTGTGGCAAAAATTACTTGCGCAGACCGAGTTTGGCGATCAGGTCGCGGTAACGGGTCGCGTCCTTGCTCTTCAGGTAGGACAGCAGGCTCTTACGACGGTTGACCATCATGATCAGGCCGCGGCGCGAGTGGTGGTCCTTCTGGTGGGCTTTGAAGTGGCCGTTCAGTTCGTTGATGCGCGCGGTCAGCAGTGCAACTTGTACTTCCGGGGAGCCGGTGTCGTTTTGCGCACGGGCGTTGTCGGCGATGATAGCTGCCTTGTTGATGTTTTCTACGGTCATGATATTACCTTTCACATGCGGTGCAAGAGTCGCAACCCAGCGCACCGTGAACTTCGATTGACAAGCTGGCCCAAACGGCCAGACCCGGAAGTATATGCGAAAACCGTCCGTGCGGCCAGTGCTCATTACGATCGGCTGGTGCATCATGGGCGCATCACGCCAACTTTGCCCCGAACGGATGCGAAAAATGATCAAAATTACCACCTTCGTCGGCGCCCTGCTGCTGGCCGGCTGCGCCACGCTCGGCCGCACCCCGCCGCTGGTGGGCGACAGCGTCGACGCGGTGCGCGCCAAGTTTGGCCAGCCGACCGCCGTGTACGCCCTGCCCGACGGCCAGGTGCTCGAGTACGCCAGCGGCCCGATGGGCCAGTTCACCTGGATGGCGCGCATCGGCGCGGACGGCCGCATGCGCAGTTTCGAGCAGGTGCTCACGGGCGAGAAATTCGCCACCATCAAACCGGGCGTGGCCACCAAGGACCAGGTGCTGCGCACGATCGGCCGTCCGGCCGAGGTGTCGCGCGTGGCGCTGCGCAATTACGAAGTGTGGTCCTACCGCTACAAGGAAAACGGCGTGTGGAATTCGATGATGCACGTGCATTTCGACGCCAACGGCGTGGTCGGGCTGATGCTGAACGGCCCCGACCCGATGTACGAGGAAAAACGCTTCTTTCGCGATTGAGCCAGCGGCCACGGGGGCGCATCAGGGCACGTCCGGGTGCACGCGGGCGCACCCGCCGGCGTCCGCGTCACGAGCGCTGTGGATAAAACGCCACGCCCGCGACTACGTGTAAGTACGCATGCGCAGTGGGTCACCCGATGAGCCATAATGGGTTCCCGCACTTGTGCGCTACTGGGAGCGACGCGTGAATGCCTTCAATTCCGTCCGTATCGGCACCCGCCTGGCGATGGGTTTTGCCATCGTCCTGCTGCTGTCCATTGTTTCGACCTCGTTCGCCTTGATCAACGTGAGCAGGAATGGCGAAGCGACCAAGCGCATGATGGAACGGCCGCTGGCCAAGGAGCGCCTGGTCTCCGACCTGAACCTGCTGATCTACGCGGCCATCGAGCGCACCACGATGATCGCCAAGAGCACCGACGAGACCTTGTCGGTGGTCTTCGCCGATGAAATCGCCGCCGGCACCAAGCGCGGCGGCGGCCTGCTCAAGCAGGTCGAGGGCATGCTCGAATCGGAGCAGGAAAAAGCACTGTTCGCCGGCGTCATGAAGGCGCGCGGCGTTTATCAGGCGGCCAAGAAGCAGATCATGGATGCCAAGAAGGCCGGCAACACGGCCGAAGCGGAACAAGTCTATACCAAGACCTACACCCCGGCCGCCGCCGCGTACGGGGCGCGAGTGCAGGAACTGCTGGCGCAGCAGCGCAAGGCGATCGACGACAGCGCGCTGCTGATCGAACAGGGCAACGGCCGCAGCTTCACCCTCATCATGGCCTTGAGCGCCCTGCTGGTGGCCTTCGGCGCCGTGTTCGCCGTGCTCATTTCACGCAGCATCACGGTGCCGCTGCAGGCGGCGGTGGCGGTCGCGGTGACTGTCGCCAACGGCGACTTGCGCAGCAGCTTCAACATCCATTCGCGCGACGAGATCGGCGAACTGATGACGGCCCTCAAAGCGATGAACGATGCGCTGGCGAACGTGGTCTCCAAGGTCCAGCACGGCACCGATTCGATCGCCTCGGCGTCGAGCCAGATCGCCAGCGGCAACGCCGACCTGTCCTCGCGCACCGAAAGCCAGGCCAGTTCGATCGAGCAGATCGCCTCCACCATGGAGGAACTCACCTCGACGGTGCACCAGAACGCCGAGAACGCGACCCAGGCCAACCACATGGCGCAGGCGGCGTCGGACGTGGCGCTCAAGGGCGGCGAGATCGTCGGCCAGGTGGTCGAGACGATGGGGGCGATCGACGCCTCGTCAAAACGCATCGTCGACATTATCTCGGTGATCGACGGCATCGCCTTCCAGACCAACATCCTCGCGCTCAACGCCGCCGTCGAGGCGGCGCGGGCCGGCGAAGAAGGCCGCGGTTTCGCGGTGGTTGCCTCGGAGGTGCGCAGCCTGGCGCAGCGCTCGGCCAGCGCGGCCAAGGAAATCAAGACGCTGATCGGCGACTCGGTGGCCCAGGTCGGGCTTGGCGCGCGGCTGGTGGGACAGGCCGGCACCACCATGGCCGACGTGGTCGCCAGCGTCGAGCGGGTGCGCAACATCATGAACGACATCACCCTGGCGAGCCAGGAGCAAAGCAGCGGCATCGACCAGGTCAACCAGGCCATCACCTTCATGGACGAGGCTACCCAGCAAAACGCCGCGCTGGTGGAACAGGCCGCGGCAGCCGCCGCCAGCATGCAGGATGACGCCGCCAAGCTGGCGCATGTGGCGGCGCGCTTCAAGCTGGCCGAGGCGAGCCGCCCGGCGCCGCGGGTTGCCGCCCGCTCGCAGCTGCAATTGCAGGACGGCTAAGGCAAGGGCGCACCGGTAGCGCCTGGCGGTACGCTCGGGCGCGTCCCGCTGTCCCTGTAAAAAAATCCCCCATGTCCGACCGTCGGCGCTAGCATGCGCGGATGAGTTTATTTTTAGTCAAGCAGCCGCGCGGGCGCGCCTTCTGGATCGCGGGCTTGTTGCTGCTCCATTTGATGGTGCTGAGCGCCTGGCAGGTTCCACGACGCCTGCCCGATAGCGGACGCGACGCGCCGATGATGCAATGGATTAATATCATTCCCAAGCGACCGGTGGCGCCGGTGTCGCCGGTCGTCCCTGCCCCCATCAAGCCAGCGCGAACCGCCCGAGCGGAAGTGGAAGCGACGCCGCGCCAGGCGGTGGCGCCGACGGTTCGCCTGCAGCAGCCCGCCGTGCCCGAAACGCCGCAAGCCATCGATGCTCCGGCCCCGGCGGCGGCCTTGAGCGCCGACCAGCGGCTTGAGCTGGCCAGGCGCGCGATCGGCAAAATCGACAAGGACTTGCGCAAGCAATATCCCGGAAAACACATCAGCGCGCCGCTCGACACCAAGTACACGCGGCTGGCGCGCGGCATGCAGGATGCCGCCGACGCCGTGCCGAACCGCTGGTTCGAGGCGCCCAAGGTCACCGAAGTGCAAGATCCCGGCCAGTACGGCCGCCGGCGCTACCGCGTGGTCGGCGCGATGGGCACGTATTGCATCACGATCGAATCGAATCACGCGCCCGATGGGATCGACACGATGAAGAACGGGATCAAGCCGAAGCTAACCAATTGTGAAAAGAATGAATTGCCGCCGAGCGTGCAGGTGTATGAAAAATAAACGATCCGCTCAGGCGAAGCGAAGGCTGGCGTCCTTCGTCTGGGCGCCGGGGAGCGGTTACGACGCCTTGGCGCTTGAGCGGATCCGCGCGCATTTTCCTCGCCCTTCCCGACCGATGGGTGAAGCCTGGTTCATGAACGATGAGCGCGTCATGTTCGACCGGCTTCTGGGCGACCTCGACGTCATGACGACCCGCGAGCTCCAGGAACCACTCAGGGAGATCGCATCGGGCACCATGTCGTTCGGGCCCTTCGATGAATGGACGCAGTGGTACCACTATCTGCTCGGGCAGCTTGTTCCGCGGAGTCACGAGCGCTACGACGGGTATTTGCTGGAATACCTCGTCAATGGCTTCATCAGCCTCTACCCGTCCGCCCTCGATGGTGAACCATATCCCGGCTTTCGCGACGATGCCCTGCTCACGCTCGGGCGTTGCATGATGGACGGCGTTTGCTGGGTTGGCGAAGGAATCAATCTCGGTGTGGCGCTGCACGACGGTGCCGCGCGAGAACTGCCGCCATCGCGATGGGACCGCGCGAGCGGGGATCTCTCGGCGCCGCTGTTTTTTTGCCTGAAATACCTGCCGGCCGCATCGATCCCGGCCTGGCTGCGCTCGGTGCTCGACATCCCATCCGCCTATTGGCAAGCACAGCTGCTTGTGTGGCTGGCAGGCGCGCACGGCATCCTTGACGGCCAGCTTGCCTGGCCAACAGAATGGGACCTTGCCGACCGACCCGACATTTCATGGGCATGGTCGCATGTGCTGCGCGGCCAACTTTGCCTGCCAACAGGCGAACTCGCTTTGCGGACGCCGATGCTGCCGGAGGAAAACAGGATCGAAACATTGCGCGTGCTGGCGCAGGAACTGACCGAAGAGCGCTACCTCGCGTGGCTGGACAACATCGACCACCAGCCTTTCCTTCTGCAGGAGCTGGAGGAGATTCCATCGCGCTTCGAGCAGCTGTATTTAAGCGTGTAGCGGACCAGGTGGAATCGAAACGCCGGCCTTTCGATTCCACCGATACGCATCACTGCTGCGGATTGACCCGCTCCACCTTCGAGTGCAGCTTGTTGAGCGCCGACAGATAGGCCTTGGCCGATGCCACGATGATATCCGGATCGGCGCCGAGGCCATTGACGATGCGGCCAGCCTTCGACAGGCGCATCGTCACTTCGCCCTGCGACTGGGTGCCGGTGCTGATCGCGTTGACCGAGAACAGGATCAGCTCGGCGCCGCTGACGACTTCGCTTTCGATGGCGTTGACGGTGGCGTCGACCGGGCCGTCGCCACGGCCTTCGCAGATGTGCTCCTTGCCCTCGATCGAGAACACGACTTTGGCCTGCGGCGTCTCGCCGGTTTCCGAATGCTGCGACAGCGAGACGAAGCGGTAGTGCTCGCCCTCCTGCTCGCGGTCCTCGGCCGAGACCAGCGCCATGATGTCCTCGTCGAAGATATCGGCCTTGCGGTCGGCCAGCTCCTTGAAGCGGCCGAAGGCGGCATTGATCTCGGCTTCCGACGCAAGCTCGATGCCGAGCTCCTGCAGGCGCGCCTTGAAGGCGTTGCGGCCCGACAGCTTGCCCAGCACGATCTTGTTGGCGGTCCAGCCGACATCCTCGGCGCGCATGATCTCGTAGGTCTCGCGCGCCTTGAGGATGCCGTCCTGGTGGATGCCGGAGGCGTGCGCGAAGGCGTTGGCGCCGACCACCGCCTTGTTCGGCTGCACCGCGAAGCCAGTGATCTGCGACACCATCTTGGAGGCGGCGACGATCTGGGTGGTGTCGATCCCCAACTCCAGGTTGAAGAAGTCGCTGCGGGTGCGCAGCGCCATCACCACTTCTTCGAGCGCGGTGTTGCCGGCGCGTTCGCCGAGGCCGTTGATGGTGCACTCGATCTGGCGCGCGCCGCCGATCGTCACGCCGGCCAGCGAATTGGCGACCGCCAGGCCAAGGTCGTTATGGCAGTGCACCGACCAGATCGCCTTGTCGGAATTGGGGATGCGCTCGCGCAGGCGCTTGATGGTCGCGCCGAACACTTCCGGCACGGCGTAGCCGACGGTGTCGGGGAAGTTGATGGTGGTGGCGCCGTTGGCGATCACCGCTTCGAGCACGCGGCAGAGGAAGTCCTCGTCCGAGCGGCTGCCGTCCTCGGGCGAGAATTCGACGTCGTCGGTGTACTTGCGGGCGCAGCGGATGGCCGCGATGGCCTGTTCGTAGACTTGCTCGGGCTCCATGCGCAGCTTCATTTTCATGTGCAGCGGCGAGGTGGCGAGGAAGGTGTGGATGCGCTTGCGCTCGGCCTGCTCGAGCGCTTCGGCCGCGCGCACGATGTCGCGCTCGTTGGCGCGCGAGAGCGAGCAGACGATCGATTCGCGCACCGCCGCCGAGATGGCCCGGATCGCCTCGAAGTCGCCCGGCGAGGCGGCCGCGAAACCGGCTTCGATGACGTCCACGCGCAAGCGTTCGAGTTGGCGCGCGATGCGCACTTTCTCGTCCTTGGTCATCGAGGCGCCGGGCGATTGCTCGCCGTCGCGCAAGGTGGTGTCAAAAATGATGAGGCGGTTCGGGTTCGACATGACAGCTCCAGTAGCAACGATAGGCAAAAAAGTGTTCGCGCGCGCCGCGAACTAGCGGCGCTCGCTTGGATCGAGCGGCTCGTCGTCATCGAGCCGCACGATACTCACCGGGCGCCCTTTCGCCAGGCGCCAGAAATACACAACATAGCCGGACAGGCCGTAAGCGGCAAAGACCGCCAGGAACGCTTTCGGCGGGTCGCTCGCCGCCGCCGCCAGCGCCAGCACGATCAGAAACACCGCGATGAACGGCACCGACTTGCGGAAATTCACGTCCTTGAAACTGTAGAACGGCACATTGGTCACCATCGTCAGGCCGGCGAACAGGGCGATGCCGAAGGAGACCCAGGCCATCTGCAGGCCCGACATGCCCAGGTCGGTCATCATCAGCACGAAGCCAGCCATCATTGCCGCCGCCGCCGGGCTCGGCATGCCCTGGAAGAAGCGCTTGTCGACCACCTCGATATTGGTGTTGAAGCGCGCCAGGCGCAAGGCGGCGCCGGCGCAATACACGAAGGCGGCGATCCAGCCGAGCTTGCCGAGGCCGCGCAGCGACCATTCGTACATCACCAGCGCCGGCGCGGCGCCGAAGGAGACCATGTCGGACAGGCTGTCGTACTGGGCGCCGAATTCGGATTGGGTGTTGGTCAGGCGCGCGATGCGCCCGTCGAGGCCGTCGAGCACCATGGCGATGAAGATGGCCCAGGCCGCGTGCTCGAAACGCTGATTCATGGCCATGACGATCGCGTAGAAACCGCAGAACAGCGCCGCCGTGGTGAAGGCGTTGGGCAGCAAATAGATGCCGCGCCGGCGCACCGGATTGCCGAGCGCGTCGACCTTCTGCCGGCCGGCCTTGCCGAAACGCGGCAGCTTGGCCGCCTTGACGCCAGGGGGACGGGGCTTGCGACGGCGGGGGAAAGTGGCCATGGGTTTCCGTAAGTGATGGACGACGATGGTGAAGCGCCTTGCCCGCTTCAAAAACGCGATTCCCGCGCGAGCGGGAACGGCGGAATGCCTATTATAGTAGGCAGGCCCTCATCTAGCGAACAGAAGTGCTTACTTGAATTTCACCCGGCCAACGAGCCGCATATCCAAGGTCGTCTCGCCCGGCTCGAAACTCGGCTCGCTGACAGCTGAGTCCTGGCCCTTCATGGCGCGCATCATCGGCGCCGGCGCCGCCGGCAAGCCTTCGCCCTGTGAGGCGTAATTGCCGGAACCCTCGAAATCGATGGTTTCGATGAAGGTGTCCGAGGTCTTGCGGCCCATCGCGGCGGCCATCGAGGCGATCCGCTCGTTGAGGTTTTGATATGTAGCGGCAATGCGCTGCTGGTCGAGCTTCCTGGTCGTCGATGGCGTCAAGCCGAAATCGACGCTGCTGAGCGCGAGCACTTTTTGCGCGGCGGCGGCGGTTTTCGGCAAGCTTGCCAGATTGGTGGTCTTGACCTGCAGATATTGGCCGACGCGCCAGCCGGTCGGCACCTGTTTCGCCATCGCGCCGTTGGGCAGTGGCCGCTGCTCCGGATAGATCGGATAGCTGTAGTAGCCCTGGGTCTTGAGCTCGGCGTGCGGATCGGCGGCGCGGACGATCTCGGTGCCCTGCTTCATCTTCTGGTTGACCCGCGAGGCGGCGGCGGCCTTGTCCTTGTCCTGTTCCTCGACCATGAGGGTCATGACGGCCTGGTCGTTGGGGGCCGTCACTTCACCGTGGGCGGGCACGATGACCAGCGTGGTCGGAGCCACCGATTGGGCATGGGCGGCGCTGGCGCAGAGCAATGACGTGGCGAGCAGGATTTTTGGCAGGGTCATGGGCAGTCTCCGGGAAATGACATTAAAACAAGTCATGACAAGATACCCGGAATCGGCGCCAGCGGGTTCATTGTTGCGATTTCTTACCAAAAGCGCGTCCCGCGCCGCGCGCATGGAGCCCCCTAAAGCAAAAAGCCGCACCCACTGTCGCGGGCACGGCTTTTTGCAGAACAGAAACGACTGATTAGTTCTTCGACTGATCAACCAGCTTGTTCTTTGCGATCCAAGGCATCATCGCGCGCAGTTTCGCGCCGACTTCTTCGATTGGATGCTCGGCAGTCAGACGACGACGCGAGATCAGGGTCGGGGCGCCGGCCTTGTTTTCCAGGATGAAGCTCTTGGCGTATTCGCCGGTCTGGATGTCTTTGAGGCACTGACGCATCGCGTCCTTGGTGGCCGAGGTGACCACTTTAGGACCGGTCACGTACTCGCCGTATTCGGCGTTGTTCGAGATCGAGTAGTTCATGTTGGCGATGCCGCCTTCATAGATCAGGTCGACGATCAGTTTCAGTTCGTGCAGACACTCGAAGTACGCCATTTCCGGCGCGTAGCCAGCTTCGGTCAGGGTTTCGAAGCCGGCCTTGATCAGCTCGACCGCGCCACCGCACAGCACAGCCTGTTCGCCGAACAGGTCGGTCTCGGTTTCTTCACGGAAGTTCGTTTCGATGATGCCGGCACGGCCGCCGCCGTTGGCCATTGCGTACGACAGGGCGATATCGCGTGCCTTGCCGGACTTGTCCTGGTACACGGCGATCAGGTGGGGCACGCCGCCGCCATTGGCGTAGGTGCCGCGCACGGTGTGGCCCGGGGCCTTCGGTGCGACCATGATGACGTCGAGGTCGGCGCGTGGCACGACTTGACCGTAGTGCACGTTGAAGCCGTGCGCGAAGGCCAGCACGGCGCCTTGCTTGGCGTTCGGCGCGACGTTTTCGTTGTAGACCTGGGCGATGTTTTCGTCCGGCAGCAAGATCATGATGACGTCGGCAGCTTTGATCGCGTCGTTCACTTCAGCCACTTTCAGACCGGCCTTCTCCACCTTGTTCCACGAGGCGCCGCCCTTGCGCAGGCCGACCGTCACGTTGACGCCCGAATCGTTCAGGTTTTGCGCGTGCGCGTGGCCTTGCGAACCGTAACCGATGATGGCAACGTTCTTGCCTTTGACGAGGGAGAGGTCACAATCTTTATCGTAAAAAACTTTCATGGCATTTCCTATCTTATTTGTGTGTTGGTACTTGTTTTACTTAGACTTTGAGGATCCGTTCGCCACGGCCAATACCGGACCCGCCGGTACGAACCGTTTCGAGGATCGAGGCGCGGTCGATCGAGTCGATAAACGCGTCGAGCTTGCCCTTGTCGCCGGTCAATTCGATCGTGTAGGTCTTCTCGGTCACGTCGATGACGCGGCCGCGGAAGATATCCGCAGTGCGCTTCATTTCTTCGCGCTCCTTGCCGACTGCTCGCACCTTGATGAGCATGAGCTCGCGTTCGATGTGGGCGCCTTCGGTCAGGTCCACCACTTTTACCACTTCGATCAAGCGGTTCAGATGTTTGGTAATTTGCTCGATGATATCGTCGGAGCCGGTGGTGACGATCGTCATGCGCGACAGTGTCGCGTCTTCGGTCGGCGCCACGGTCAGCGTTTCGATGTTGTAGCCGCGGGCCGAGAACAGGCCCACCACGCGCGACAGCGCGCCGGCTTCGTTTTCAAGCAGAACAGAAATTATATGGCGCATTTAGAGGTCCTCCGAACCGAGCAGCATTTCGGACAGGCCCTTGCCCGCCTTGACCATCGGCCAGACGTTCTCGGATTGGTCGGTAATGAAATTCATGAACACCAGGCGGTCCTTCATGCCGAAGGCTTCGCGCAGCGCGCCGTCGACGTCGCCCGGCTTTTCAATCTTCATGCCGACGTGGCCGTAGGCCTCGGCCAGCTTTTCGAAGTCCGGCAGCGAATCCATGTAGGACTCGGAATAGCGCGAGCCGTAATCGATCTGCTGCCATTGACGGACCATGCCGAGGAAGCGGTTGTTGAGCAGAATGATCTTCGGCGTCAGGTGGTATTGCTTGCAGGTAGCCAGTTCCTGGATGCACATCTGGATCGAGCCTTCGCCGGTGATGCAGGCAACGGTGGCGTCCGGATTGGCCATCTGCACGCCCATCGCGTACGGCAGGCCGACACCCATGGTGCCGAGGCCGCCCGAATTGATCCAGCGGCGTGGCTTGTCGAACGGATAGTATTGGGCCGCCCACATCTGGTGCTGACCGACGTCGGAGGTGATAAAGGCGTCGCCCTTGGTCACTTCCCACACCTTCTGGACCACCGATTGCGGCTTGATGATGAGGTCGGAATCCTGGAATTTCAGGCAGTCGCGGCCGCGCCATTCCTGGATCTGCTTCCACCAGTCCTTGAGCGGGGCGGAGTTGACCTTGGCCTCGGCGGCGTCGAGCTGGGCGAGGAATTCGATCAGCACTTCCTTGACGTTGCCGACGATCGGAATGTCGACCTTGACGCGCTTGGAGATCGACGAAGGATCGATGTCGACGTGGATGATCTTGCGCGGGTGCGAGGCGAAGTGTTTCGGGTTGCCGATCACGCGGTCGTCGAAGCGCGCGCCGATGGCGATCAGGACGTCGCAGTGCTGCATCGCCATGTTCGCTTCGTAGGTGCCGTGCATGCCGGGCATGCCGACGAACAGCTCGCTCGACGCCTTGTAGGCGCCCAGGCCCATCAGCGTGTTGGTGACCGGGAAGCCGAGCTTGTCGACCAGCTTGTTCAGCTCGGCCGAGGCGTTGGCCAGGATCACTCCGCCGCCGGTGTAGATCATCGGCCGTTCGGCCTGCAGCAGCAGTTGCACGGCCTTGCGGATCTGGCCCGAATGGCCCTTGTCCACCGGCCGGTACGAGCGCATTTCCACTTCGCGCGGATACTCGTACACGCACTTGTGCATGGTGATGTCTTTGGGAATATCGACCAGCACCGGGCCGGGACGGCCGGTCTTGGCGATATAGAATGCTTTTTTGATCGTCGCCGCCAGGTCCTTCACATCCTTCACGAGGAAGTTGTGCTTGACGACGGGACGGGTGATGCCGACGGTGTCGCATTCCTGGAAGGCGTCCTGGCCAATCGCGTGGCTGGGCACCTGGCCGGAGATCACGACCATCGGGATCGAGTCCATGTACGCGGTCGACAGGCCGGTGACGGCATTGGTCACGCCCGGACCGGAGGTCACGAGGGCAACACCGACGGTCTGCGAGGAGCGCGAATAGGCGTCGGCGGCGTGCACCGCGGCCTGCTCGTGGCGTACCAGAATGTGCTGGAATTTGTCCTGGTTGAAGATGGCGTCGTAGATATACAGGACTGCGCCGCCCGGGTAACCGAAGACGTGCTTGACGCCCTCTTCCGCCAGACAGCGGACGACAATTTCAGCGCCCGTGATGGGAGCCGTTGTTTCGTTGTTCATGATACATTTCCTTTCAAGACCCATTGGGAGGTGATCGGATGCTCTCTCCTGGCGAGTAACGCCCGTCGCGGCAGTCTCCACGCGTCCCTTTGGCTGCGGTCACGCCGGTCGTCCAGGTAGCCATAGATACCTTTCCAAGCGGCGCTCAACGCAATTCGTTCGGCGTGTGAGCGGTGGTCGCGACAAGTTGCGGAACTCTCGCGCTTGTGGCGCGGGTTAGAGCAAACTGCCTACGTGTGAAAGCGCGTCATGGCGAGGGGGCCTTGTGTGCCTGTTCGACATGACCATACAGCTTCGAAGATGGCGAAGCATCTGACACCTTACTGCGTTGCACCATTTAGGTCAAGAAAAAATAAGCTTCACAGGAGCATTTTTAAGGCGTTTTCGGTAAATACGATGCAGAAAACATCGAATTTTGCTAGGATGCGTCAGTTTTTCTAAATGGCACCTTTGGCAATCCGCCGCGCCGCCTCTTTCCGCTTGCATGGCCACAGACAAAGAATTATCCGATTTTCTTGAGCACGTCGAACGCCGCGCCTTCAAACAGGCCGCCTACGCCGTACGCAAGGACGAGGCCGCCCTCGACATCGTGCAGGACGCGATGATCAAGCTCGCCGAGAAATACGGCGACAAGCCGGCCGCCGAGCTGCCGATGCTGTTCCAGCGCATCCTGCAAAACACCATCCTCGATTACTTCCGGCGCGAAAAGGTGCGCAACACCTGGGTCAGCCTCTTCTCCGGCATGGGCAAACGCGATGGCGGCGACGACGAATTTGATATACTGGAATCGTATGAGGCAGAACAAGGTTCGGCCGCCGCCGAGTCCAGCGCCGACCAGGTCGAGCGCCAGCAGACGCTGCAATTGATCGACGACGAGGTACAAAAGCTGCCGGCGCGTCAACGGGAAGCCTTCCTCATGCGTTACTGGCAGGACATGGACGTGGCTGAAACAGCCGAGGCGATGGGTTGTTCCGAGGGCAGCGTCAAGACGCACTGCTCGCGCGCCACCCACGCCCTCGCGGACGCGCTGAAGGCCAAGGGACTAAAATTATGAACACCGACGACATCAATTTCGCGTACAAGGTACGCCACGCGCTCAACGAGAAGCTCGACGATCTGCCGGCTTCGACCACCGATCGTCTCGCTTCGGCGCGCCAGCTTGCGCTCTCGCGCAAGAAGGCGGACGCGCCGGTTCGCCGCGCCACGCGCAAGGGCGCCGGCCTCTTGGGCGGCCTGATGGCGCAGTTCACCCTGGTCCGGATGGGCGTCGCCATCCCGCTGCTGGCCATGGTGATCGGCCTTGCCGCCGTCTACCATGTCGAAGAGCAGGAACACATTGCCGAACTGGCTGCGCTGGACGCCGCCGTGCTGTCCGACGAACTTCCCTTGACCGCTTATCTCGACCATGGCTTCAACGCTTACCTTGAGCAGCGTGAGCAGCGCGGTCAATAAGGTGACGGCGCGCCACTCCCTCTCCGTCCGCCCGATCGCAGCCGCCGTCGCCAGCCTGGCCGCCCGCTGCCTGCTGGCTTTGCCCGGCCTGGCGTTTGCCCAGGCCGCCCCTGCGCCCAACCCGGCGCCTGCGACCAACCCGGCGCCTGCGATCAGCGCGCCGGGCTCCGCGCCCGCCGCCAAGCCCGCCGCCCCCGCCGCCAAGCCCGGCGTGGCGATCAAACCGGTGCCCAAGGTGGCCGATGTGGTCAATTGGGCGCAATTGTCGCCGGCGCAGAAAGTGGCGCTCGAACCGCTTGAACCGCGCTGGAGCAAGCTCGAAAGTCCGACGCGCCAAAAATGGCTGGGGATCGCCCAGATATTCGCTTCGCTCAAGCCGGAAGACCAGCAGCGCATGCATGAAAAGATGCGCGATTACGTCAAGCTGTCGGCCGACGAGCGCCGCGTCATCCGCGAGAATTACAGCAAAAGCAAGAAAATCGACCCGAGCCAGAAGTCGGCGCAGTGGGAGCAATATCAGCAACTGCCGGAAGAGCAGAAGCAAAAGCTCGCCGCCGAGGCCGCCGCTGCCGCAGCGGCCAAGAAGAAAGTGACGGCGCTGCCGCCGGCCAGCAAGCCGCAGGCCAAAACGGTCGCGCCGGTCAAGCGGCCCCTGCCGCCCGAACTGGGCTGCCCGCCCGGCAGCGTCAAGAATCCCGCCACGTCGGGGCCCGGCTGCGTCGCCGCGCCCGCCGTGACGCCACCGGCGGCGACGCCACCTGCCGCGCCGGCCGCCGTCGCCGTTCCCGCTACCAATGCAAAATAGTAAGTCGCCCTACCCCACACCCACCGTCCAGCGGCGCCTCATTTCCATGGTTTATGAATCGCTGCTGTTCGTGGCGGTCGAGGCGCTGGCGATGTTCATCTACCTGATGGCCACCCGCAACCAGCACACGCCCTTCATCGACCACGGCCGCAACGCGCTGTTCTTCCTGGTGGGGGCCGCGTATTTCATCTATTGCTGGACCGATAGCGGCCACACGCTGGCCATGAAAACCTGGCGCATCAAACTGGTCAAGGTGGGTTACGCCAAGCTGCCGCTGCGCGCGGCCGTGCTGCGCTACCTGCTGGCGTGGGGCTGGTTCCTGCCGGCGATCGTGGTGTGCTATGCGTTCGGCATCAAGGACAAGGGCGCGGTCGGGATTGCGCTCGCGGTCGGCGTCGTGGTGTGGGCATTGACCGCGTTTCTCGACAAGGATCGCCAGTTCCTGCATGACAAAGTGGCGGGCACACGGCTGATCACGCTGCCCAAGGCGGGCAAGAAGAGCTGAGTCGGATTTCCCCTTATCGACATCGTTCCCGC
This sequence comes from Massilia sp., assembly GCA_039927975.1. Taxonomy (GTDB): domain Bacteria; phylum Pseudomonadota; class Gammaproteobacteria; order Burkholderiales; family Burkholderiaceae_D; genus JBDSTZ01. The sequence continues at coordinate 15,941 of JBDSTZ010000353.1, forward strand.
GCTGGCGGGAAACCCCATCTCGCCGCTCAGCCGCCGGGGCCGATTCAGAACTTCTCGTATTCCTGCAAATAGCGCCACTGCCCGACCGGCAGGCTGGCCATCGGCACGCGGCCGATCCGGATGCGCTTGACCGACACCACTTTCAAACCCACCATGCGGCACATGTGCAGCAGTTGGCCCGGGCGCACGCCCTTGAGGGCGAAGCGCAGGCGGTTCTCGTTCTGCCAGCTGACCTTCATCGGCGCCAGCGGCTTGCCGTTGAAGCTCATGCCGTGATTGAGCGCGGCCAGGCCGCCTTCGGCGATGGTGCCGCTCACTTCGACGATCAGCTCCTGCTCGACCCGCTGCTCTTCGCCGACCAGCTTGCGCGCGACGCGAAAATCCTGGGTGAACACCAGCAGCCCGCTGGCGCTCGATTCGATCGGCGAGGTCAGGGTCAGGTTGGACAGGTGGCGCTTGAGGAAGCGCTGATTGCCATGCTCGGCCAGCAGCAGCGTCTCGCGCGTCAGGCAGGTCAAGGGGTCCTGGCCACCGTCCTGCAGGCCGCCGTTGACGCCGGCCGGCTTGTGCAGCACGATCGTCACCGGCGCGATCTCG
>JBDSTZ010000354.1:0-7421 GCA_039927975.1 Massilia sp.
TAGTACCTGGACCCGCTTTAACGACGATGCCCACCAGTTCGGTGGCGTGCGCGCGATGGCGGCCGACTGGAACACCTACGGACGGATTTACGTCAACGGCACCGGTCGCGGCCTTCTGTATTCCAACTAAGATCGCCGGATCGCGGGTGGGCAAGGGCGGCTGCGGCCGCCCTTGTTGTTTTGGCTCGCCGGGTAGCGACGCCGACGCAGACGCAGTCGACGCCATGGGGCAATCCGCCTGTATGCGGTCAACGGCCGCACCTACGGATCGGTCTGCAATTGTAGAGCACCGCGCCGCGCGCACGCCTCGCTTCATTGCATTTAATGCAATCTCTATTGCAAATGATCACCCTTCTGAGTATTTACAAATCGTATCGTGCGCGGAAGAGGTCTCTCCTATTCTGGAACGGCAAATCAGCTCGTCCAGACACGAATACACCCCCCGGATCCTGGGCGCGCTGAGGCGCACACACCATGGCGGCAACGATCGCCAATAACCCAGGAACGGAGATCTTCAAATGAAAACAATATTATCGGCAGCCATAAAATTCATCGCGTTTTTAAGCGTGACCTTGAGCGGCCTGGCGTTTGCCGCGACACCGGATACGCTCAGATTCAATTTCGGGAATGGCATCGCGGTGCCCGGTTATACGGCGGTGAGCGCGGCCGACGCGTATGCGCCCGCCAAAGGGTATGGCTTCAATACGCCGCAGGACATGGCGAACGTGGCCGCCTCGGGCAGCGGCGTGGGCGCGGCGGCCGTCCAGTTTCTCAAGTCGGGGGTGAGTAGCGCGAACACCTTCAATGTCGATCTCGATCGCGGCCTGTACCGGGTCCAGGTCATGCTGGGCGATACGAACAGATCGAGCGTCGCGGCGGAAGGCGTCTATCAGCTGCTCAATTTGACGGGCACCAACCCCGCCGATGCCTTCCTGATTCCTGTCACGGACGGGCAATTGAATCTCATCGTCACGGCCGGCAAAGAGGGCGAAGCCTTTACCTTGTCCGCGCTGGTGATTACCAAGGTGTCGCAGATTGCCGCGATGCCCAGGACGGTATGGATAGGCGGCGATTCCACGGTCGCCAATTACTACCCGAAGGACGCCGACGAGCTGGTCGGCTGGGGACAGATCATGCCGGAACTGGTCAATCCCCAGACGTTTCAAGTGCGCAGCATGGCGTCGGCCGGGCAGGTCGCGCAAGGATTTCTGGAAGGCGGATCGCTCGACACCGTCGTGAAGTACATCCAGAAGGGCGATTATTTCCTGTTCGAGATGGGTATCAATGACGAGAAGGCGTATTCGGAAGCGCAATTCGTCGTCTACATGCGGCAAATTGTCGAGGCGGTGAAAGCCAAAGGCGCGACCGTCGTGCTGGTGCCACCGCAAGGGCGGGCGATCAGCTGGACGATGCAGGGCACGCAGCTGGTCCACTACGCCGAAGGTGATTCTTACCGGCCCGCCACGATCGCCCTGGCGCGCGAGCAGAACGTGAATCTGGTCGACCTCAATGTGCTGAGCTCGGCATACTTCACCTCCATCGGGCCCGTGCAGACCGAGCTGCTGTACAAGACCGGCGACTGGCTGCACTTCAATCGCAAGGGTGCGACCATGCTCGCCAAGCTGGTCGTGCAAGACTTGCAGCGACAGGGGATGAGTGGGTTCGACTACCTGATCAGTTTCTAATGTAGTCAGATCGGCCACCGAGCTCGACCAAGGCCGCCGACCCAGGCGGCCCAGTTTGGGACGCCCGAGCGTCCCCTGCAGCGCCTGTGCGCGAAGCCTCGCACAGGCACTGCGCATAATCATGATTCCCGATGGTGAGTTTCATAATTGCGCATCCGCGCCCCGCAAGGCACCATCCCGTCTACTTAATGTTGAGTAGAAAAATCATGACCAATGTAAATAATTCATTCCTGCCAAGCGACGCCGAACGCGCCGTACTGATCGGCCGCGTCTGGCTCGGCGGGGCGGTGAATGGCCCGGCGCTGGTGGCGGTGCGCGCCGGCGAATTGATCGATATCTCGGGCCTGGCCCAGACCATGGCCGATCTGCTCGACCGCGACGACGTGCTTGAACAAGTGCGCAACGCCGGCGGCCGCTCGCTCGGCCCGGTGGAAAACCTGTTCTCCGACGCCGCCGACGCGCCGCGCCTGCTGGCGCCGTGCGATCTGCAAGCGGTCAAGGCGTGCGGCGTGACCTTCGCCGTCAGCCTGCTTGAGCGCGTGATCGAAGAGCAGGCCGGCGGCGACGCCGCCCGCGCCAGCGCCCTGCGCGCCGAAATGCAGTCGTGCATCGGCTCGGACCTGTCGGCCATCGAGCCCGGTTCGCCCGCCGCCGCCAAGCTGAAACAGGATTTGATCGCGCGCGGCCTGTGGTCGCAATACATGGAAGTGGGCATCGGCCCGGACGCCGAAGTGTTCACCAAGGCGCAGCCGATGTCGGCGGTCGGCCACGGCGCCGACGTCGGCCTGCATCCCGACTCGCAGTGGAACAATCCCGAGCCTGAGATCGTGCTGGCGGTGAACAGCCGCGCCGTCGCCGTCGGCGCCACGCTCGGCAACGACGTCAACCTGCGCGACATCGAAGGGCGCAGCGCGCTGCTGCTCGGCAAAGCCAAGGACAACAACGGTTCCTGCTCGATCGGCCCGTTCATCCGCCTGTTCGACGAGAGCTTCACCATCGACACCATCCGCGACGCCGAACTGTCGATGCTGATCGAAGGCCAGGACGACGACTTCACGCTGGCCGGTGTGAGCCGCATGCGCGAAATCAGCCGCGATCCGCTCAAGCTGGTGGCCCAGACCTGCGGCAAGCATCACCAGTATCCGGACGGCTTCATGCTCTTCCTCGGCACCATGTTCTCGCCGATCAAGGACCGTGGCGCGCCCGGCGCCGGCTTCACCCACCACCTGGGCGACCGCGTCAGCATCTCGACGCCTTCGCTCGGCACCCTTGTCAACCACGTGCAACGCTGCGACCAGATCGCCCCGTGGACCTTCGGCGTGCGCGCCCTGTATCAACACCTGGCGCGCCGCGCCACCAGCCTGGTATGAGCGACGGAATGGAAACTATTGAACGCAGCCCGGTGACCCGTCCGGCCATGGTGTACGCCAGCTATCCCGGCATCGCCGACAAATGTGTCGTCATCACCGGCGGCGGCACCGGTATCGGCGCCGCGCTGGTCGACGCCTTCGCCCACCAGGGCGCACGGGTCTACTTCCTCGACATCGCCGACGCCGCCTCGGAAGCGCTGGCGACGCGCCTGGCCGATTGCGCACACCAGCCGGTCTTCTTGCATTGCAACCTGATGGACATCACCGCGCTGGAAGCGGCGTTCGCCCACATCGACCAGGTGGCCGGTCCGGTGCAGGTGTTGATCAACAACGCCGCCAACGACGACCGCCACGCGATCGGCGACATCAGCGAGCGTTACTGGGACGACCGCATGGCGGTCAACCTGCGCCACCAGTTCTTTTGCGCGCAGGCCGTCTCGAAGGGCATGGCGGCGAACGGCGGCGGCGTGATCCTCAATTTCGGTTCGATCTCGTGGCACCTGGCGATGGCCAACATGACCCTCTACATGACCGCCAAGGCGGCCATCGAAGGCATGACCCGCGGGCTGGCGCGCGACCTCGGCGCCGACCGCATCCGCGTCAACAGCATCATCCCGGGCGCGGTGCGCACGCCGCGCCAGGAAGCGCTGTGGCATTCGCCGGAAGACGCGGCCAAGATCCTCGAAGCGCAGTGCCTGCACGAGCAGGTCGAAGTCGAAGACGTGGCGGCGCTGGCGCTGTTCCTCGCTTCCGACAACGCCGCGCGCTGCACCGGCCGCGATTACTTCGTCGACGCCGGCTGGTACGGGGCATGAGTCTGTTCGCGCCCGCCTGTCTGTGGGACGTCGGCGCCGAGCTGGGCGAGGGCGCCTTGTGGCACGCCGCCAGCGGCCGCGTGTACTTCGTCGACATCAAGGGCAGCAAGATCCACCGCTGCGCCCCGGACGGCAGCGCGCGGCGCAGCTGGGACACCCCGCACACGCCGGGCTTCCTGCTGCCGGTGGCGGACGGCGGTTTCGTCTGCGGCATGCGCGGCGGCCTGTATCGCTTCGACGAGCAGGCCGGCAGCTTCTCGCTGCTGCACGCGGTCGAGCGCGACCAGCCGACCAACCGCTTGAATGACGGTTACGTCGACGCCGGCGGCGCCTTGTGGTTCGGCTCGATGGACGACCTGGAAGAAAGCGCGACCGGCGTGCTGTACCGCCTCGGCGAGAGCGGCGACGCGCGCGCGATGGAGCGCGAATACATCATCACCAACGGCCCGGCGATGAGCCCGGACGGCCGCACCCTGTACCACGCCGACACGCTGCGCAAGCAGGTCTACGCGTTCGACGTGATGCGCAACGGCCGGCTCGAACGCAAGCGGGTGTTCGCCACCATCACCGGCGGCGCCTACCCGGACGGCATGGCGGTCGATTCGGACGGCGACGTCTGGCTGGCGCTGTTCAACGGCGGCCGCATCGAGCGCTACAATGCGTCGGGCAAGCTGCTCGCCAGCGTCGCGCTGCCATGTTCGAACGTGACCAAGCTGGCGTTCGGCGGCGACGATCTGCGCACGGTGTTTGTCACCACCGCCTGGAAGGGCATGTCGGCCGCGCAGCGCGCCAGCGAGCCGCTGGCCGGCGGCCTGTTCACCTTCCGCACCGATACACCGGGGCAGCAACAACACGCTTTTTCGATAGGGGCACTTCTTGAGCAACACTAACAAACCCGGCAACCCCGGCGCCACGCGCCGCTTCCGTTCGCAGGACTGGTTCGACAATCCCGACCACATCGACATGACCGCGCTGTATCTCGAGCGCTTCATGAACTACGGGATCACCGCCGACGAACTGCGCTCGGGCAAACCGATCATCGGCATCGCCCAGAGCGGCAGCGACATCAGCCCGTGCAACCGGATCCATCTCGAGCTGGCCAAGCGCACGCGCGACGGCATCCGCGACGCCGGCGGCATTCCGATGGAATTCCCGCTGCACCCGATCTTTGAAAACTGCCGCCGGCCGACCGCCGCGATCGACCGCAACCTGGCCTATCTCGGCCTGGTCGAGATCCTGCACGGCTATCCGATCGACGCGGTGGTGCTGACCACCGGCTGCGACAAGACCACCCCGGCCCAGATCATGGCCGCCTCGACCGTCGACATCCCGGCCATCGTGCTGTCGGGCGGACCGATGCTCGACGGCTGGATGGACGGCGAACTGGTCGGTTCCGGCGCGGCCATCTGGAAGGGCCGCCGCCAGCTGGCCGCCGGCCAGATCGACAATGAAAAATTCCTCCAGATCGCGACCGCCTCGGCGCCGTCGTCGGGACACTGCAACACCATGGGCACCGCCTCGACCATGAACGCGCTGGCCGAGGCGCTCGGCATGTCGCTGACCGGCTGCTCGGCGATTCCGGCGCCGTACCGCGAGCGCGGCCAGATGGCCTACGAAACGGGGCGCCGCATTGTCGAGATGGCACGCCAGGACATCAAGCCGTCGAGCATCCTGACGCGCGAGGCCTTCCTCGACGCGATCGTGGTCAACGCGGCGATCGGCGGCTCGACCAACGCCCAGCCGCACATCATGGCGATGGCGCGCCACGCCGGCGTCGACCTCAAGTCGAGCGACTGGATGGAATACGGTTACGACGTGCCGCTGCTGCTGAACATGCAGCCGGCTGGTAAATACCTGGGCGAGCGCTTCCACCGCGCCGGCGGCGTGCCGGCCGTCATGTGGGAATTGCAACAGGCCGGCAAGCTGCGCGCCGAGCGCGCCACCGTCACCGGCCAGAGCATGGCGACCAACCTGCAGGGCCGCGCGAGCGCGGACCGCGAGATGATCCGTCCGTTCGCCGAGCCGCTGCTGGAAAAGGCCGGCTTCCTGGTCTTGAAGGGCAACCTGTTCGACTTCGCCATCATGAAGACCAGCGTAATTTCGCCGGCTTTCCGCGCGCGCTATCTGTCGACCCCGGGCAGCGAAGGGCAGTTCAGCGCGCGCGCCGTGGTGTTCGACGGTTCGTCCGATTATCACGCCCGCATCAACGACCCGGCGCTGAACATCGACGAGGACTCGATCCTGATTATTCGCGGCTCCGGCCCGATTGGTTGGCCCGGTTCGGCCGAGGTTGTCAACATGCAGCCGCCTGATGCGTTAATCAAGCGTGGCATCCTGGCTTTGCCGACTTTGGGCGATGGCCGCCAGTCCGGCACTTCGGACAGCCCGTCGATTTTGAACGCCTCGCCGGAAAGCGCGGCGGGCGGCGGCCTGGCCCTGGTGCGCACCGGCGACCAGATCCGGGTCGACCTGCTGGGTGGTCGTTGCGACATGCTCGTCAGCGAGGAGGAACTGGCGAAGCGCAAGGCTGAACCGATGCCGCCGATTCCGCCGAGCCAGACGCCATGGCAAGAGATTTACCGCAGCACGGTGGGGCAACTGGAAACGGGCGCCTGCATGGAGCTGGCGGTGCCGTATCGCGGCGTGGCTGACACATTGCCACGGCACAACCATTAAGGGCGGGACCAATCGGGTTTTTCCTGATACGCTATTGCCGAGCCGCCTTTTTTAACACTTTGTAACACCTTTCGCATAACGAGACATTGGAGACAGTATGATGAAGAAGATCCTGAGCGCGGTCGCAATCGCCGCCATGACGATGATGGCCAGCGGTTCGGCCATGGCCGACGCCAAGAACCCGAAGATCGGCTTTTCGATCGACGACCTGCGCATCGAACGCTGGGCGCGCGATCGCGACTACTTCGTCGCCGCCGCCGAGAAGGCCGGCGCCAAAGTCTACGTGCAGTCGGCCGACGCCAGCGAGCAGCGCCAGATTTCGCAGATCGAGAACCTGATCTCGCGCGGCGTCGACGTGCTCGTCATCGTGCCGTTCAACGCCACCGTGCTGAACAACGCGATCAAGGAAGCGAAGAAATCGAAGATCAAGGTCATCTCCTACGACCGCCTGATCCTCAACGCCGACATCGACGCCTATATCTCGTTCGACAACACGATGGTCGGCGAAATGCAGGCCAACGGCGTGCTGGCGCTCAAACCAAAGGGTAACTACTACCTGCTGGGCGGCGCGCCGACCGACAACAACGCCAAGATGCTGCGCGAAGGCCAGATGAAGGTGCTGCAGCCGCTGATCGACAAGGGCACCATCAAGGTGGTCGGCAAGCAGTGGGTCAAGGACTGGAGCGCGTCGGAAGCGATGTCGATCGTGGAAAACGCCCTGACCGCCAACAACAACAAGATCGACGCCATCGTCGCCTCGAACGACGGCACCGCCGGCGGCGCGATCCAGGCGCTGGCCGCCCAGAAGCTCAGTGGCAAGGTTGCCGTGTCGGGCCAGGACGCCGACATCGCCGCGGTGCGCCGCGTGATCGCCG
>JBDSTZ010000355.1:0-3306 GCA_039927975.1 Massilia sp.
CGGATGCCGGCCACGCTGCCGATGCCGACCAGCCGGCACGGTGTGCCCTGGCGCCGCATGGCGTCGATAAAAGGAGCGAAGGTGGCGACCGTGGCGGTCAGGTTGGTGGCGACGATGGCCTCGAACACGGCCAGGTCCTCGGCGTGTTCGGTGAGGGTGCCGTGCGAGACGCCGGCGTTGGCGATGACGATGTCGGCGCCGCCGGCGCGGGCCAGGAAGTCGCGCGCGGCGCCGGCCAGCGATGCGTGGTCGCGCACGTCGAGCGCGTAGACGTGGTGCCGCTCGGCGTTGGGCAGCGAGGCGGCCAGTTGCGCCAGCGCGTCGGCGCGCCGCGCCACCAGGCCGAGGGTGGCGCCACCGGCGGCGTATTCGCGCGCCAGCGCGGCGCCAATGCCGCTCGACGCGCCGGTGATGAAGACGCGGTTCATGCGGAGCGGCGCAGGGAGGCCATGGCGGGCACTAGCGTTTTTTTTCCGCTTGCGCTTTCGCCAGCAGGTAGTCCATCACCTTCAGCACCGCCTGCTGCTGGGCCGGTTCGGTACTCGAAGGCATGGTCTCGCCCACCATCGACGGCGATGTCAGGTAGTGGCCGTCGATGGCGATCTGCGGCCAGTATTCGATCTTGTAGTCGCTCATCATGCTGTTGGCGCGGCGCAGCTTGGCCTGCACGCCGAAGGAGCTGGCGGCGGCGCTGTATTTGGCGCGGTCGATGCCGGCCTTGGCCACCCAGTCGAGCACCTGCTCTTCGGTGTTGAGGCGCTGGTGTTCGTCGTGGATGGCGCCGAAGACCTTGGCGTGATACTGCGGCACCAGTCCCAGCGCGTCGAGCGTGTAGAACAGGTGCTGCTGCTGGGCCGCGCCGCCGCCGCCCCCGACGTGCACGCGCTTGAAGACGATCTTGTCGCCCTGCTGCCTGACCCATTCGGCCAGCTTCGGCTCGAAGGAATTGCAATGCGGGCAGTAATAAGCGAAGAATTCGACGACTTCGACCTTGCTGCCGCCGTCGGTGTTCTGCTGCTCGGCCAGGGTAGTGAACTGCTGGCCGTTCTTCGGTTCGGGCGCGGTCTCGGCGGCGCCGGCGCCGAACGAGGCGAGCAGGGCGCCGATGCACAACAGGTTCTGGAGCAGTCGCATGAAGAGTTTTCCCGTTAGTGGTCGGTGCTTATTTCTGGTTGCGCACGATGGCGACGTCGATGCCGTTTTCAAGCAGGCGCGCGCGCGCCTTGTTCATCGCTTCGACCTGGGTGAAGGGGCCGACCCGCACCCGGTGCAGCACGCCGCTGTCGTTGGCGCGCTCGCTGACCGTCACCTCGAAGCCGAGCAGCAGCAGCTTGGCGCGGGTGTTCTCGGCCTCGGTCATTTCGCGGAAGGCGCCGGCCTGCAGGTAGTAGGTGAACTTGTCCTCGCCGGTCGAGGCGGCGGCGTCGGCGGTCTTGAGCGCGGCCGGCTTCACCTCGGGCTTGAGTTCGGGTTTGACTTCGGGCCTGGCCTCGACCTTGGCGTCGGCTTTGCCTTCGGCCTTCAGGTCGGCCGGGTCCTTCATCGCGGCGACCGCCGCGCCGAGCGGATCCGCCGCTGCGGCCGAGTCGGCTTTCTTGCCGCCGAACTGCTTGTTCGCTTCGCGCGCCGCTTCCTTGCTGCTGTAGAGCGGTTTGTTCGGGTCCGACACCTGGCCGGCGGTCGGCTCGGCCATCTTGCTGGCCTTGGCCGATTTTTCGGTGAACGGCGTCGAGCCCTTGGTGATGGCCAGCGCCACCGCCACGGCGATCGCCAGGCCGACGATCAGGCCGATGATGATGCCGGTGAGCGTGTTGCCGCGCTGGCGGCGCATGCCCGGCAGGGCGGCGGCGTGGGCAAGACTGTGCTGGTGGCGGGACTTTGCGATCATGCGTCTGCGCTTTCACGTAACATCTGGTTGGGCGCGGAGACGCCGATCAGGGCCAGGCCGTTGCGCAACACCTGGCGGGTGGCCGCCATCAGCGCCAGGCGCGCCTGCTTGAGCGCGGGGTCGTCGACCAGCACCCGTTCGGCGTTGTAGTAGCTGTGCAGTTCGCCGGCCAGGTCGCGCAGGTAGAACGCCACCTGGTGCGGCCCGAGTTCGGCCAGCGCGCGTTCGAGCGCTTCCGGATACGCGGCCAGGGTCGCCAGCAGGGTCGCTTCGCGCGGCGCCACCAGCGGCGCCAGGTCGGCGTCATGCAGGGTGGCCTCGTCGCCGCCCCATTGCGCCAGCACGGAGCAGATGCGGGCGTGCGCGTACTGGACGTAGTACACCGGGTTCTCGTCGGTGGTTTTCAGGGCGACGTCGACGTCGAATACGAACTCGGTGTCGGCCTTGCGCGAGATGAGGAAGAAGCGCACCGCGTCGCGGCCGCGCGCGATGTCGCCGTTGCCCGACCATTCGATCAGGTCGCGCACCGTGACGTAGGAGCCGGCGCGCTTGGAGATCTTGACCTCCTCGCCGTTCTTCATGACGGTGACCATCTTGTGCAGCACGTAGTCGGGGTAGCCCTGCGGGATGCCCAGGTCGACCGCCTGCAGGCCGGCGCGCACGCGCGCGATGGTGCCGTGGTGGTCGCTGCCCTGGATGTTGATGGCCTTGCCGAAGCCGCGCTGCCACTTGACGATGTGGTAGGCGACGTCCGGCACGAAGTAGGTGTAGGTGCCGTCGGACTTGCGCATCACGCGGTCCTTGTCGTCGCCGTAGTCGGTGGTGCGCAGCCACAGCGCGCCGTCCTGCTCGTAGGTCTTGCCGGCCTTGACCAGGGTCTCGACGGCGGTATTGACCTTGCCATCGGCGTACAGCGAGGACTCGAGGTAGTAGTTGTCGAACTTGACGCCAAAGGCCTGCAGGTCGATGTCCTGCTCGTTGCGCAGATAGGTGACGGCGAACGGGCGGATCGAGTCGATGTCGTCGGCGTTGCCGCTGGCGGTGGCCGGCTGGCCGTCGCTGGCCGAGACGGTTTTACCGGCCAGGAAGTCGGCCGCGATGTCGGCGATGTAGTCGCCGTTGTAGGCCGATTCGGGCCAGCCGGCGTCGCCCGGCTTGAGGCCCTTGGCGCGCGCCTGCACCGAGCTGGCCAGGGTGGCGATCTGCACGCCGGCGTCGTTGTAGTAGAACTCGCGGGTGACGGCGTAGCCCTGCGCTTCGAACAGCGAGGACAGGGCGTCGCCCAGCGCGGCCTGGCGACCGTGGCCGACGTGCAGCGGCCCGGTCGGATTGGCCGAGACGAATTCGATGATGACCTGCTTGCCGGCGCCGGCGGCCGCGCGGCCGTAGTTGGCGCCTTCGCGCAGCACCGTGCGCAC
>JBDSTZ010000356.1:0-4969 GCA_039927975.1 Massilia sp.
GTTCGCGCAGGCGGCGCGCGGACGCGAACTGCGCGTATTCCTGTATCGCCTGGCGCTGACCTTGCCCTTGCTGCTCATCGCCGGCTACCTGTTCGCCAAAAAGCGTCACGGCAGCTACTGGCCGTTCGTGTGGGGTTTCATTTTCTTCGCGCTGTTTGCCTTCTTCTTCGAGCTGGTGCCCTACCTGCCAAGCTATGGCGGCTACGTGCGCTACATCGTCGGGATTTTGCTGACCGCGGTGATCGGCCGCTACGCCATCGTGTCGCTGCAACGCTACCTGGAGCGCCAGAAGGCCGCCGAGGCGCTGCCCGACGCCAAGCGGCGCGAGACGCTGCGTTACGATGCGGCGGTGGCGCGGCTGGGCAAGGGCGTGTGCCCCGGCTGCGAGCGGCCGGTCGATGTCAAGAACACCGCGATCGACTTTTGCCCGCATTGCGGCATCGGCCTGTTCGACAAGTGCGGCCATTGCGCCACCCGAAAGAGCGCCTTCGCGCGCTTCTGCTTCTCCTGCGGCACACCGGCCAATGTCAATCTGAGCGACTAATCCCCAAGGCCGGTGAGCGCGCGGTGCGCCTAACGCAGGTCGGGCCGGCGCGGCTGTTCGGGCTGGGCCGGCGGCGCCGCTTGTGGCGACAAGTCAGCGCTCGCCAGCGGCGTCGGCGCCGGACCGTGCAGCACCGCGCCGTCGGTGCCGAAGCGCGACGCGTGGCAGGGGCAATCCCACGAGCATTCCGCCGAGTTCCAGTGCACCACGCAGCCCAGGTGGGTGCACTTGGCCGACAGCGCGTGCAGTTCGCCCTGCGGGTCGCGATACACCGCCAGCTTGCGCATGCCGTCGCGCACCACGGCGCCCTGGCCGGCGGCGATTTCAGCCACCGATTCCACCTCGCCGCCGGTCACCCAGTCGGCGTACTGCGCCAGGGTGTTGGCCTGCTCCTTGACGAAATCGGTCACGCCATGGGTGACTTTGCGGGCCGGGTCGTAGATCGCGCGCCAGGGATTCTCGCGGCCCATGATGAGGTCTGTGACCAGCATGGCGCCGATCGTGCAGTGGGTCATGCCGTTGCCCGAATCGCCGGTGATGATGTAGACATTGCGGTCGTCGAGCGGATTGCGGCCCAGGTAGGCCGGGCCGTCGGACGGCTCCATCACTTCGCCGGACCAGCGGTAAGCGACCGCCTGCGCCATCGGAAAGCGCTCGCGCACCCAGCGTTCGATTTCGTCGTAACGGTGTTCGGGATGGGTTTCCTGGCCCACCTTGTGGTCGGCGCCGCCCACCACCAGGATGTCGTCCGTGCCGGCTGGATCGGCCGATTCGAGCCGCAGATAATAGTACGGGTCGCCGGTATCCCACAGCAGCAGGCGCGGCACGCTGCCCCTCGGTACCCGCAGGCCGACCACGTAGGTGCGGTAGCCGCTTTGCTTGGTATGCATGACAACGCGGTCGTTGAAGGGCGTGTTGGTCGCCACCACCACGGAGCGCGCGCGGATCTTGCCGTGCGGTGTGGTGACGACCTGGATGTCGTCGTTGCCGTCGATGCTTGTAGCCGGCGTGCGGTCGTGGATCGTGCCGCCGTTGCGCACGAAAGCCTGCGCCAGTCCGTTCAGGTATTTCAAGGGATGGAACTGGCCCTGGTCGGGATAGCGCACGCAGGGGCCAGTGTCGAACGACAGACCCGGCACCTGCGGCAGCATCTCGGCGTCGATGCCGGCGCGGCGGGCGGCATCGCATTCCTTGCCGAGATCCTTGAAGCCGTTGGCCGGCAGCGCGTACAGATAGCCGTCGAGCCGTTCGAATTCGCAGTCGATCTGTTCGAGCGCGATGATCGATTCGACCTGCGAGATCGCCTGCGTGTAGCTGCTGGCGATCAGGGCGGCGCCGTCGTTGCCGTAGGCGTCTTCGAGATACGCATACCATTCGTCGGGCGGGAAGAAATGGGCGGTGGTGCGGCCGGTTTCGCCGGCGCCCACGCCGAGCGCGTCGATCAGGGCCACCTGGCGGCCTTCGCGCGACAACAGGTAGGCGGTGGTGAGGCCGGCGATGCCGGCGCCGATGACGCAGACCTCGGTCTCGAGATCGGCCGCCAGCGGCGGGTAGCCGGGAACAGAAGCGGTGCTCATCCAGATGGAAGTGGACGCGCCGTTAGTAGCGTTCAACATGATTCATCCTTTCAATTCACCTTACCGAAAAAGCCAAAAAGGCCGCCGGACCGGGTCTCCCCGGCGCGACGGCCCAGCACCCTCGGTGCTGCCGATTTAATCCTTCAGGTCGGCCGGCACCTTGCCGCCATTGGCGGCCAGTCGATTCATCACCTGGCGATGCAGCCAGATGTTCATCGACGCCGAATCGCTGGTGTCGCCGGTGAAGTTAAGCTCCTGCGCCAGCTCCTTGCGCGACTGCAGGCTGCTGTCGAGATCGAGCAGCTTGAGCAGGTCGACAATCGACGAGCGCCAGTTCAGCGGCTGGCCGGCCGACTGCGCCTTGGCGGTCAGGATCGCCTCCACATCGACCTGGTCCATCGGCGCTGACGGCGGCGGCGCGGCGCCCTGGCTCACCGGCTGGCTCTGGACCGTGGCCGATTGCTGCGATGCGGGGGCGCTGGTCTGCTGGTTGGCCTGCGCGGCGACGGCCGGGTGCGAGGATGGAAAAATCTTGTGGAAGATATTGCTGAGAATGCCCATGGTGGAGTTCCTTTTTATTTGTGGATGATTAGCGGCGCATGCCTTGCGCCATGTGGCCGAGGGCGATCGCCAGCGCGGCGCCGCCGAGGCCCTTCACCAGGTTCGGATGCTGGGCGTAGAAGCCGCCCATGCGGTCGACCACGCTCGGGTTGTGCCGCTCGGCCTCGGCGGCGATTTGGCTGATCTGGTCGGGCGACATGGTGGCGGCCTGCTCGGGGGTGATCTGGGCGGGCGCCTCGTGGCCGCGAAACAGCGAGCCGAGCGCGCCGCCGGCGAGCGAGGACAGCAGGCCGGGGCCGACTCCGCCCAGCAGCTGGTTGAGCATGCCGGCACGCTGGTCGGCGTTGCCGCGGTCGAACAACTGGCCCACCAGCTGGGAGAAGGGCGGGGTTTGGTCCGAACGCAATGCTTCGGACACGCCCGAGGCGAGCTGGTCGTGGTTGGCCGCCTCGGCGACGCGGTCGAAATCATCGATCGCCTGCTGCGAATCGGCGCGCTGCTGGTTGCCCGGATCGCCACCCATGTACTGCTGCAAAACATTACCCAAATCGAATCCCATACGACCTCCTTGAATGGCTACAAAAAGCCTTGGCCCGCTGGCCAATGCCGACGATGAAGCGTAGGCGCTGCCTGCGGCCTTATCTGTTCGGCAGCACACGCTATCGGCATCAAATGGTAAGCTCGCGGTTTCCCCAAATCATCAGACGATGCCGCTGCTGCCACTCTATTTCCTTTGCGCCTGGCTGGCCTACGCCACCATGCAGCTGGCGCTGTCGCCGCTGGTGCCGCTGGTCTACGCAGTCATGAGCGTGCTGTGCTTCGCGCTGACCGCGCGCGACAAGGCGGCCGCGCGGGCGGGGCGGCGCCGCACGCCAGAATCGACGCTGCTGTGGACCGGGCTGGCCTGTGGCTGGCCGGGCGGCTTGCTGGCGCAGCAACTGCTGCGCCACAAGACCAGCAAGCCGGCCTTTCGCCTGCCGTTCTGGGGCACCGCGCTGCTCAACGCCGGCCTGCTGGCCTGGCTGTCCCTGCGCGCTTAAGCGGCGATGAACTGCCGTATTTAGCGGTAGACATAATGCTAGGCGGCATGTTTGAATGTGAGCCGGTCTGAGGCGCGCCGCGCCCGGTAATAGTCATCCGTGTTTTTCCTTGGAGAATCCATGCGTCTGCGTCCCCTGAGCTTAGCCATCGCCTTACTGTTCGCCGTGTCCGCGCCCGTTCTCGCCGCCGAGCCGGCGCCGGCCAGCGCCGCTGTCACCGTCAAGGCCACCAAGCTGAGCACAGTCGAAGGCATCACCGAGTACGCCTTGCCCAACGGCATGCGGGTGCTGTTCGCGCCCGACCAGTCCAAGCCGACCACCACCATCAACGTGACCTACCTGGTCGGCAGCCGCCACGAGAATTACGGCGAGACCGGCATGGCCCACTTGCTCGAGCACATGACCTTCAAAGGCACCGCGACCCAGGGCAACATCATGGAAGAACTGGGCCGGCGCGGCATGCGCTTCAACGGCACCACCTTCATGGACCGCACCAACTACTTTGAAACCTTCACCGCCTCGGACGAGAACCTGGCCTGGGCGCTGTCGATGGAAGCGGACCGCATGGTCAACAGCACCATCCTGCGCAGCGCGCTGGACAAGGAATTCTCGGTGGTGCGCAACGAGATGGAAATCGGCGAGAACAATCCGCGCCGCGTGCTGTGGAAGCAGCTCACCGCCGTCACCTACGACTGGCACAACTACAGCCACAACACGATCGGCGCGCGCAGCGACGTCGAGAACGTCAAGATCGAAAGCCTGCAAGCGTTCTACCGCAAGTACTACCAGCCGGACAACGCGGTGCTGGTCGTGACCGGCAAGTTCGACCCGGCCAAGACGCTGGCGCTGGTCGAGCGCCAGTTTGGCGCGATCGCCCGCCCGACCCGTGTGCTTGCCCCGACCTACACCGCCGACGAGGCGCGCGACGGCGCCCGCGAGCTGACCATCAACCGGGTCGCCGACACCCACCTGATCGCCGCGCTGTATCCGACCGCGCCGGGCGCCAGCGCCGACGCCTCGGCCATCTCGGTGCTTGGCGAAATCCTCGGCAATACGCCGAATGGGCGCCTGCACAAGGCCATGGTCGAGTCGAAGAAAGCGGTCGGCATCGATTCCTGGACGCTCGACCTGGCCGAACCGGGCTACATCATCTTCTGGGCCGAGCTGTCGAAGACCCAGTCGATGGAGGCGGCGCGCAAGCTGCTGCTCGACCAGGTCGAAGGGCTCAAGAGCCATCCGGTGACGGC
>JBDSTZ010000357.1:0-9061 GCA_039927975.1 Massilia sp.
TGGGCGCTGGCCTTGGCGATTTGCGCTTCCACCACTTGCACAGCCTGGCGCGTGGCCTGGGTCACCTGCTCATAGCCCTGGAAGGCATTGTCGATCGCGGCCTTGATGATTTCAACCGCGTTTTCCGAGCCCGGCTTGACGTTCTGGGTGACGTCGTAAATGAGCGCCGTCAGCGCGCTCTTGGCTTCGGCCACGTGGGCGTCGGCCGCCTGGGTGAATTCCTTGTGGATGTCTTCGATGATGACCTTGAGCTGCTCGCCGTAGGCCACCGCGCCGGCCATGCCCGGCTGGGCGTGGGCCTTGACCGTTTCGACCGCAGCCTTCGGATCCTTCGCCTGGCTCAATTCCTTGCCGGCGGCCAGCGAACCTTCGAACGCATCCTTGGCGGTCGACATGTTCAGTGAAACAACTTGCTCGACGCCTTGCACCGCCTTGCTGGTGAGGGCGTTGAAGGTCATCATCTGGAGTTCAAAAAGAGTCTTGGTGGCGGATGCAAATTGTTCGGGATTGGTAAACATGAACTTCTCCTCAGTTTGAATGAATGCAACGGTCGGGCTTCTTGCAAATCTCCTCTTTTGGTCGGCATGGTCTGCGACCTATTATTTACCAACGATTAACTTCTCGCAATGGCTATCTCGATAGGGACCGCTGGCTTTTTCCCAGCCATTGCCGAGCGGGGTCTGCGCGCACACCTGCTGACCATCGACTTTGCTGCGCCATTTGAACCATGGCGCGGGAGCGGCCGCGAGCATCGCGCAACTGCCGAAAAGCAGGGCGGCCAGGCCGATGCGGGGGAGAAGTGTCTTCATTATGGCTGAGCATAACGGGTTGGCGCGCCAAGTCAAGCGTGCGCGCCTTTCGGCCCGCCACGGCCTGTTTCGGCTCAAGGCGGGGTCGACGGATACCCTTCGGCGGCCAGTTTGTCGCGCAGCGCCTGGAGGTCGGCGGCGCTGTCGATGCTCGCCGTGCGCGCCGTGATGTCGACTTGGACCGTGGCCGCCGGATCGAGTTCCTTGACGGCGCTGGTGATGCTGCGCGCGCAATGGCCGCAGCTGATAGCGGGAATGCTCAGGGTGATCATGGTGTGCTCCTTGTGATTGCTGAAAAGGTCATGATGTACCTTGCCATGGTAGGAAGGTCAAGCGAAATTCCGGCATAATCGGGCTTGACCTTCCAATGATGGGAAGGTGCATGCTGTCAGCATGTCTGAAGCAAGGAGGTCTGAAATGGATACTGCAAGCAATAAGGAGTTCGCGCTGGAGATCGGCGGTATGAGCTGCGCCGCCTGCGCCGGGCGGGTCGAGCGTGCGCTGCTGGCCGTACCGGGCGTCGAACGCGCGGCCGTCAATCTGGCGACCGAGCAGGCGAGGGTGGCGGCGCAAGGCGCCGCACCCAGCCTGGACGCGCTGATTGCGGCCGTCAAGAAGGCTGGTTACGAGGCCGCTCCGGTCGAGGCGGCAAAGGCCGAGCCGGCAGCGCGCACCAACGTGGAGGTGTGGCTGCTGGCGATCGCCGCGCTGCTCACCGTACCCTTGCTGGCGCCGATGCTGGCGGCGGCAGCGGGTATTGCGCTGAACCTGCCGGCCTGGCTGCAACTCGCGCTGGCGACCCCGGTCCAGTTCTGGATCGGCGCCCGGTTTTATCGCGGCGCCTGGAGCGCGCTGCGCGCCGGCAGCGGCAATATGGATCTGCTGGTCGCATTGGGCACCTCGGCCGCGTATGGCCTGAGCGTGTTCCAAATGCTGCGCGGGGCCGGACATCACGAGGCAATGCCGCACCTGTATTTCGAGGCGGCGGCGGTGGTGATCGTGCTGGTCCGGCTGGGCAAGTGGCTCGAAGCGCGCGCCAAGCATCACACCACCGAGGCGATTCGCGCGCTGCAGGCGCTGCGTCCGGCCCGCGCGCGCATCCGTGTCGGCGGCGTCGAACAGGAGATCGGCATCGACTTGCTTAAAGTGGGCGACGAACTGATGGTGCGGCCCGGCGAGCGCATCGCGATGGACGCCGAGATCGTCGAAGGCCACACGCACGTGGACGAGTCGATGCTGACCGGCGAGAGCCTGCCGGTCACCAAGGCGCCCGGCGCGCGCCTGATCGGCGGCTCGGTCAACGGCGAGGGCGTGGTGGCCGCGCGCGTCACGGCGGTCGGCACTGAAACGACACTCGCGCGCATCATTCGCGCGGTGCAGGACGCGCAGGCCGGCAAGGCGCCAGTGCAGCGCCTTGCCGACAAGGTGACGGCGGTGTTCGTGCCGGTGATTGTCGCGATCGCCGCGCTCACTTTCGGGCTGTGGTGGCTGCTCGGCGGCAGTTGGGAGGCAGGCCTCATCAACGCCGTGTCGGTGCTGGTGATCGCCTGTCCCTGCGCGCTCGGCCTGGCCACACCGACGGCGATCATGGCCGGTACCGGAGTCGCCGCCACCCAGGGCATCCTGATTAAGGACGCCGAGGCGCTTGAACTGATGCACGGAATCGAGGTCGTTTGCCTCGACAAGACCGGCACGCTGACGGAAGGGCGCCCGCGCCTGGTGGCGATGCGCGCCAATGGCATCGCCGATGCCGAGCTGCTGCGCCTGGCCGTCGCAGTCCAGCAGGGCAGCGAGCATCCGCTGGCGCAGGCGCTGCGCGCGCAGGGCGCCGGCATACCGCCAACGCAGGCAAGCAATGCGCGCGCGGTGCCCGGCTACGGCATCGTCGCGCAGGTCGGCGAGCAGCAGCTTGCGATGGGCAACGCCGGCCTGCTGCGCCAGCACGGGCTCGAACCGACCGAGGGGGCCGATCTCGAAGCGGCCGGGCACACGGTGTCGTGGCTGGCACGCATCGCGCCGGAACCGGCGGTGCTTGGGCTGTTCGCGTTCGGCGACAGCATCAAGCCGCACAGCGCGGCCGCTGTCGCGCAGCTGCACCGGCTGGGCATCGCCACGGTGCTGATCACGGGCGACAATCCGGGCAGCGCCAGAGGCGTCGCCGGCCAGCTCGGGATCGACACCGTGCACGCGGGTGTGGCGCCGGAAGGCAAGGCGGCGGTGGTGGCGGCGCTGCGCGGGCAGGGCAAGCGGGTGGCGATGGTCGGCGACGGCATTAACGACGCGCCGGCGCTGGCGGCGGCCGATGTCGGCATCGCGATGGGCGGCGGCACCGATGTGGCCATGCACACGGCCGGCGTGACGCTGATGCGCGGCGACCCGCGTCTGCTGCCGGACGCGATCGACATCTCGCGGCGCACCTACAACAAGATCCGCCAGAATCTGTTCTGGGCGTTCATCTTCAACCTGGCGGGCGTGCCGCTGGCGGCGTTCGGCATGCTCAACCCGATGCTGGCCGGCGCGATGATGGCGTTTTCCAGTGTGAGCGTGGTGAGCAACGCGCTGCTGCTCAAGCGCTGGCGGCCGGCTTCGGGAGAATCGACATGAGCCGCAGTTTCAACATCGGTGACGCGGCGAAGGCGTCGGGCGTCTCGGCGAAAATGATCCGACATTACGAGTCGATCGGCTTGACGCAGGCAGCGCGGCGCAGCGAATCGGGCTACCGCGAATATTCGGAGCGCGACGTGCAGGAGCTGCAGTTCATTCATCGCGGCCGTGCGCTCGGATTTTCACTTGAGCAGGTCGGCGAATTGCTGGCATTATGGCGCGACAAGGGGCGTGCCAGCGCTGACGTCCGGGCACTGGCGCAGCGGCATATCGACGAACTCGATCGCAAGATCGGGGAACTTGCAGCGATGCGCAGAACGCTGGAGCGCCTGGCGGCTTCGTGCCATGGCGATGAGCGCTCCGATTGTCCGATTCTCGATGATCTGGCGGCGCACTAGCTATGGTGCGCAGCTAAGGGAGATCACGGGGCGGCCTTGCGGATCTTTCCCATCGCTCGACTTGCACACCGCGTATTTGTTTTCGAGCTTTTTTCCCAGTACCACGTTATCGGAACGCCCGTAACTGCACGCCAACCACAAATCTCCCACCTTGCCGCCTGCTGCTAACTCGCGCCATTCGTAGTGAGTAGTGTGACCTCGTGACGGGACAATTTGCGGTTTGAGAAACGCCATTTCGGCAGGCGGACCGTAGGAAAGGTCGATTGCGTGCAGGATCAGCGCACCGCGATTGGAGGCGGTCCAATTCGCCGGCGCCTTTGCCAGCGGCAGCGACTCTTGGGCGATTTCGGCAGGACAGGTCGCCAAAGGGGCGAAGTGGACGGCATCGGCCGCGCTGAGGGCGGCCGAAACGGCGAAAGCCGGGAACAAGCACAAGGTTTTTAATATGTTAGTCATGATCACCCCCCTCAAGTTTCAATGACCGAGTAAGCATCGGCGTTGTCGCTTGCTGCCGGCCAGGAACCGTTTTTTTTCTGTTTGCGATGTAGACACTTGATCAGCCGTTCCGAGATCGGGCGGACTTCGCCACCTGGTTTATCTTTCCATTGGTCAATTACCCAAAATCCATCCGGTGCGTGACGCAGGAAGAAGGCGGCATGATTGCCATGTGGATTACTTGGATAGCGTCCGTTGATAAACGTGGCGATTGCGGTGCCAAGGACGAGGGTATGATTCCCCAAAACATCTTCACCTTGCTTCCATCGACTAGTGTGCGGAAGGTTTGCATAGTACTGGACAAGGGCGACGCAATGATGGCTGCCGACCTTGTCCATATCTTTCAGAGCATTTGCGTTCGCGTAGATGAAGGTCATCAACATCTCCTGTCTGCGGGTGAGCGAGTAGTGAATTATTTCCTGCCGGCAGTATTTGAGTGTTGCACTTGATCAAGCTGGTGAAAAAAGCCTTCAACCGGCCAAAAAAATTTGACCGGGTCCCACAACGCAAAACGCCGCGATCCTCAAACAAGGATCGCGGCGTTTTGCGGCTGGCATTGCTTCACCAACTCTTCAAACTTCGCGGATAACTATCCGGTAGATGGTGCCCACGGAGGGACTCGAACCCCCACACCTTGCGGCACATGGACCTGAACCATGCGCGTCTACCAATTCCGCCACGTGGGCACTGGTACTGCTTCACACCACATTAAAACGCCGCAATCGAAGAGATTACGGCGCAATAAGGAACTGCTCGTAAGATACTGCTCGGAAAACAACCCGGTAGATGGTGCCCACGGAGGGACTCGAACCCCCACACCTTGCGGCACATGGACCTGAACCATGCGCGTCTACCAATTCCGCCACGTGGGCACTGATGCTACAACAACCGACTTCTTTTGCGCTGCAAGCTGGCGTTGCCGCCGACTTCTGCTATCATACTAGCCTTTGGATTTTTGCGCCAGACTAACTTTCGTTTCCCTGGTATCCAATCCACTGCCGATGACACGCTGTGTTTCCCTCGTGTTGGCTTGCCGCCGCCGCGAGAGACCAAAATTATAGCGGAACAATTTGAAATGTCAAAGCGCTGACCCAAGTATTTGCCGCCGGCCTTCGCAGGCCCGTTCCGGCGCGTACGGCATGTTAGGCGAATCGACGCTCCTCCGTTACACTACGGGTATCGACGTGTCAATCTCACCACTATGGCAGGTGCGCGGCCCGGCAGTCCGCTTTTACTGCTTGAAAATATAGAAAACGATTTGAACCAACCTACTCACACCATTCCTAGCCGCGAGGAAATCCTCGGCATTTTTCGTGACGCCAAGTCCGCACTCGACGCCAACGCCCTTGGCCGCGCACTGGACGTCAAACCCGAAGCGCTCGACGTGCTCACGCGGCGCCTCAACGCGATGACGCGCGACGGCCAGATCGAAGCCGACGCGGCCGGCCGCTACACCCTGGCCGACCACTCCGGCTTCGTCGCCGGCAAGGTCAGCGCCCACCGCGACGGCTTCGGCTTCGTGATCCCGGACCAGCCGGGCGAAGATCTCTTCCTCTCCGACAAAGAAATGCAGAAAGTACTGCACGGCGACCGCGTGCTGGCCAAAGTCACCGGCACCGACCGCCGTGGCCGCCAGGAAGGCACCATTGTCGAAGTCGTCTCGCGCGCCAACAGCCATGTCATCGGCCGTTTGCTCAATGAAAACGGCGTCTGGCTGATCGCCCCCGAAGACAAACGCATCGGCCAGGACATCCTGGTGGCCGGTTCGCCCGGCAAGGCCAAGGCCGGCCAGATCGTCAGCGTCGAGCTGATCGAGCAACCGTCGCGCTTCAAGCAGCCAGTCGGCAAGATCGTCGAGATTCTCGGCGAGCTCGACGACCCCGGCATGGAAATCGAAATCGCCGTGCGCAAGTTCGGCGTGCCGCACATCTTCTCGGCGCCGGCCTTGAAGGCGGCGGCCAAGCTGCCGACGGTGGTGGTCGATGGCGACCTTGAAGAACGCGTCGACCTGCGCGACGTGCCGCTCGTGACCATCGACGGCGAAGACGCGCGCGACTTCGACGATGCCGTGTATTGCGAGCCGGTCAAGGTCGGCCGCGCCAACTGCTTCCGCTTGATCGTCGCGATTGCCGATGTCAGCCATTACGTGAAGCCGAACGATGCGCTCGACGTCGACGCGCTCGAACGCAGCACCTCGGTGTATTTCCCGCGCCGGGTGATCCCGATGCTGCCGGAAAAACTGTCGAACGGCCTGTGCTCGCTGAACCCGGCGGTCGACCGCCTGACCCTGGTGTGCGACGCCGTGGTGTCGGACAAGGGCGAAATCAAGGCTTACCAGTTCTACCCGGCGGTGATCCATTCGGCCGCGCGCCTGACCTACAATGAAGTGGCCGACATTCTCGGCAACACCAGCGGTCCCGAAGCGCAGCGCCGGCCGGCCATCGTGCCGCACCTGCTGAACCTGTACGACGTCTACCACGCCTTGCAGAAAGCCCGCCAGTTGCGCGGCGCGATCGATTTCGAAACCACCGAAACCTATATCGTCTGCAACGCGCTGGGCAAGATCGAAAAGATCATCCCGCGCACCCGCAACGATGCGCACAAGGTCATCGAGGAATGCATGTTGGCGGCCAACGTTTGCGCGGCCGACTTGCTGATTCGCCACAAGCATCCAGGCACCTACCGGATCCACGCGTCGCCCACCGAGGAAAAGCTCAACCAGGTGCGCACTTTCCTCAAGCAGGTGGGTTTGAACCTGAACGGCGGCATGAAGCCGACCGCCGGCGACTACGCCGAGCTGATGAAGCAGATCAAGGATCGTCCCGACGCGGCGCTGCTGCAAACCATGCTGCTGCGCTCGATGCAGCAAGCGGTCTACAGCCCCGACAACATCGGCCACTTCGGCCTGGCGTACGAGGCGTATGCCCACTTCACCAGCCCGATCCGCCGCTATCCCGATCTGCTGACGCACCGCGCGATCAAGGCGATTTTGCTGGGCAAGAAGTACGAGCCGAAAGGCATCGACCTGGCCGGCCTGAACACCAACGTCTCGAACGCCACGCGCAAGCAGCAGGCCAAGGACAAGGCGCAGGGCAAGCAGAAGAATGAACGCGACCTGACCATCTGGGACGCGCTGGGCGTGCATTGCTCGGCCAATGAACGGCGCGCCGACGAAGCCTCGCGCGACGTCGAAGCCTGGCTCAAGTGCTACTTCATCAAGGACAAGCTGGGCGAGGAATTCACCGGCGTCGTGTCCGGCGTGACCACCTTCGGTATTTTCGTCCAGCTCGACGCGCTGTTTGTCGAGGGCCTGGTGCACATCACCGAACTGGGCACCGATTACTTCCAGTACGACGACGCGCGTCACGAACTGCGCGGCGAGCGCACCGGCAAGCGTTACCAGCTGACCGACCGCGTGACGGTGCAGGTGAGCCGGGTCGACCTCGAGGCGCGCAAGATCGACCTCGTGCTGGCCGGCGGCAGCGTGCAGGCCGACACCGGCGCGGGCAAGCCGAAGAGCGCCGCCGCCAAGGCGCAGGAAGCCAAGCCCGGCGTGTCGCGCAAGCCGACGGTCAATACCCAGGGCAACGCGTCGCGTTACGAGCTCGACACGGAGGAGGAAAAACCTGCCAAGTCGAAGCGCGCGAAAGGCGGCAACGCGGCCAAGGCGCCGTCGCGGGCGGCCAAGCCCGCTGCCAAGTCCAGCAGGAAGAAACGGTAACAACAGATGAAGAACAAAATGATTTTCGGCTTCCACGCCGTGACTTCGCGCCTGCGTCACGAGGCCTCGTCGGTGGAAGAAATTTTTGTCGACGCGGGTCGCCAGGACCGCCGCATGCACGACCTGATCGCCGGCGCCAAGGCGGCCGGGGTGCGCGTGATGCCGGTCGATTCGGCGCGTCTCGACAAGATTGTCGGCACCCGCCGGCACCAGGGCGTGATCGCGTTCGCCAGCCAGCTGGCGCTGGCGCGCAACCTCGATGAATTGCTCGATGCAATCGAAGGTCCGCCATTGCTGCTGATCCTCGACGGCATTACCGATCCGCACAACCTGGGCGCCTGCCTGCGGGTGGCGGACGGGGTCGGCGCGCACGCTGTGATCGTGCCGAAGGACCGCGCGGTCGGCTTGAACGCGACGGCGGCCAAGGTCGCCAGCGGCGCCGCCGAGACCGTGCCTTACATCACCGTCACCAACCTGGCGCGCACCATGCGCGAGCTGAAAGAACGCGACATCTTGTTGATCGGCACTTCCGACGATGCCGACAAGGGCTTGTACGAAGCCGATTTCACCGGGCCTGCCGCGCTGGTGATGGGTTCGGAAGGCGAGGGCATGCGCCGCCTTACGCGCGAGACCTGCGACGTGCTGGTGGGCATTCCGATGTTCGGTTCGGTCGAGAGTTTGAACGTGTCGGTGGCCTCGGGTGTCTGCCTGTACGAGGCGCGCCGCCAGCGCATCGCGCGCGAAGGCTGATCGCTGGCTGGGTGATGTGCACTGATGCCGAATCTGGTCTGATTGCGAATAATACTGGTCAGACAGATCGTTAACAAGCAGCCCTAAGACCGTCCTTCCCGCGCAGGCGGGAATCCATAGCACATAGACTCCAGCGTGCTATAGGTTCCCGCCTGCCCGCACTGCTGTCCGGAATAATTTTGTTGACTTAGTAAGAAGGTGTTGCAGGCATTGGTTTACGAGGGGTAACCTCGGTTTGCCGACTTAAAAACCAAACCTGCAACATGTTCAGCATAACGACTTTT
>JBDSTZ010000358.1:0-8121 GCA_039927975.1 Massilia sp.
TCTGCTGGCCTCGCTGGGCGGGGCGGGCGTCGACCGTTTCAGTCGACTGCGCGCGCGCCGGCCGGTGCTTTTCGCCGGCCTGTGCGGCTTGTTGGTCGCGCTGATCGGGGTGGCCGGCGACGGCGCCTGTTTCGGCAGCGGCTACGCGACCACCCGTGCGCTGGTCGAGGGCGGCGCGCCGTTGCCGGCCATCTTCGCGCCGATGAAGTTCGTGGCCACCTGGCTGACCGCCTGGTCGGGCGCGCCGGCCGGCATCTTCGCCCCCGCGCTGGCGATCGGCGCGGCGATCGGCAACGACGTCGCGCTGCTGTTCCCGCAGGTGCCGATGGCGGCCCTGATCGCGCTCGGCATGGTCGGCTTCTTGGCCGCCGTCACCCAGGCGCCGCTGACCGCCTTCATCATTGTCATGGAGATGGTCGACGGCCATTCCATGGTGCTCAGCCTGATGGCGTGCGCGCTGGTGTCGACGGCGGTATCGCGGATCATCAGTCCGCCGCTGTATCCGGGGCTGGCCAAGATGCAGGCGCGGCCGCGCGAAGCACCCACCGAACTCCACACGTAAACGGCAACCGGGCCGAACGCTGGCGTGTTCGACCCGGTTGCATTACATCGCAAGTACTACCAGCCGATATCCTGCAACAGCGGCAAGGTCAGGTCGCGCGGCGGCTTCACCTCGTGCGGCAGGTCGGCGTTGATGGACGGTTCCATCAACTGGTTCGGCCTGGCGTCGGTGGTGTAGTGCGACACGCTGGAACCGGGCGACAGTTCGGTGGGCGTGTACATGCGGATGCGGTTGGCCGCGTCGGTGCCGGCCAGCTTGCCGGGATTGACGCCGAGGCTGGCGATCACCCCCGAAGTGGTGCGCGAGCGCCGCGTCAGCTTGGCCTTGAGATCGATGCCGGCCTGCTGGGTGATGCGCACCGCCGGAATCGTGATCGACGGGTCGGCGCCACCCAGGCCGGTCAATTCGCCGGCCGCGTTGTCGGCCACCACCATGGCGATCGCGCCGGCCTCCTGCACGTTCCTGGCCTTGACGACGAAGGCGCACACGCCGCGGTCGACCAGCGCGACGTTGCCGCGCACGGCCAGCGCGTTGGCCGGGCTGAGCGGGGTGCAGGCGAGACCCGTACCGTTTTCCTGGTCGACCACCGGCATCAGCTGGCCGACCACGGGCACGCCGCCCAGCGGCGGACCGAACGAGGCGTCGCCCACGTCGACGTTGCCGGCCGCGCCGCCGGCCGCCGGCCCGGTGATCAACAAGGTCGACTCCGGTCCCAGCACCACCGGCACGGCGGCCTTGACCTTGGGACCGTTCCACGACAGGCCGCGATAGCTGATCGATGACAGGCGGCGCTCCTCGTTGCTCATGTT
This sequence comes from Massilia sp., assembly GCA_039927975.1. Lineage (GTDB taxonomy): Bacteria > Pseudomonadota > Gammaproteobacteria > Burkholderiales > Burkholderiaceae_D > JBDSTZ01. The sequence continues at coordinate 1,372 of JBDSTZ010000358.1, forward strand.
GACCCACAGCTTGTTGCTGCGGTTGTCGATCAGGAAGTAATCCCAGATCGAGGGCACGTCGTTGATCTGTTCGCCCGTCTCGTCGTCGGTGAAGGTCTGGAAGCCGAGGCCGTGGCCGAGCTCGTGCAACAGCACACTGACCAGGTCGATGGCGGTGCCGGCGTGGTTGTCGAGCCCGAGGTAGAAGCCGGACCCGGGCAGGCAGTCGGGAAACAGGCCCAGTCGCGAGTTGAAGCGCGCCACGATGTGCGGCGAGCCCGGCGCCTGGTCGGTGCCGGCCAGCTTGCTCGCCAGCGCGCTCGGGTACCAGGCGTTGGTTTTCGGCGCGCCGGGAAAGTCCGAGAAGATGTCGTTGGCGCCGGCCGAGCCGAGCACCGCGCTCGATTCGCTGCACGAGAGCGGCACGAAGGAGGCGCCGACCCGGATCGGCACGCTGCTGTTGATGTTGGCGGCCCAGATGTCGGCGGCGGCCTGGAAGGCGATCAGGCGCTGCTGGCCGAGCGTGGTGCCGCTGTTGCCGCCGACCGTGGCGGCCGGGGTCGGATCGTTGAAGCCAACCCCCGGCTCGTTGAGGTTGACGATGGTGATGGTGGCGGCGGCCTGGGCGCCGGAGACGGCGCCGGCCAGCGCGGCGAAGGCCAGCGCGCAGGCGGCGCACGAGCGGCGCAGGGGATTAACGGTTCTCATGGGTATGCTCCTGGTGCTGGGCGGCTTCGGCGGCGTCGGCGCCTTGCACGCATTCGGTGGCAAGCTTGCCGTCGGCTTCGCGCCGCGCGACGGTGTAGACCAGGGCCGATTCGCCCATATGCTTGTGCAAGGTGCCGTTGTCGCGCCGCACGGCGGGGCTGGTGGCGGCCTTGGCCGGCGCCATCCCCTTTGCCTGCTCTTGCTGGCGCAGGGCTTTCACTTCGGCCGGCGTGGCCATGCGGGTTTGGCCGGTGACCGGGTCGCGCGCGACCACCATGCCGGCTTCGTCGTCGGCGCGGGCTTTCGAGGGCAGCGTAAGCGCGGCGATGATCAGCAGCGCGGTCAGCGTGCCGGTGACCAGGACTTTATTGCTGGACATGGCGGACTCCCTTCAGGACAGGTGATGGCAGGTTTAACTTGCGGCGCAGCAGCGTCAGCGCGCCCAGGCCCAGGCCGAGCATCAGCCAGGCCGACGGCTCCGGCACCGCCATGATGCTGACCGTGTCGATGCCGATATAGTTCGAGGCGCCGGCGTCGCCCAGGTAGTGGAAGGCGAAGCGGCCGGTGCCGGTCAGGTTCAGGCTGGTGCTGAACTGTTGCCAGCTCGACGGGTAGGGCGTGGTGCCGCCGAGAGTGGTGATGAGGGTGGAAAAGCCGGCCGTGTCGGTGCCGCTGCCGGCGGAAAAACGCACTTCGAGCGTGTCGTTCAGGCCGGGCGCCTTGGCGCCGCAGGTGTAGAACGAGAAGGTGGTGGCGGCAGTGGCGAAGCTCAGCTCGGGCGTGATCAGCCAGGTGTCGATGGTGCCCAGGCCGTTGAGCGCGCTCAGGTAGCTGTTGGCGATATAGGAGTCGGCCGGCCCCGACTGGGCGCGGAACACGCCGGAATTGCCCTGGAACCAGTCCTGGCCGGGTCCGGTGCTGTGGTTGACTTCAACCCAGCCGGGCAGGTTGTCGACATCGTTGAAATTTTCTTTGAGCAAAACCGCGCCGGCCGCCTGCGCCGCCGTCGGCGCCAGCGCCGCCGCCGCAAGGGTGAGCGAGGCGAACAAGGTATGGGAAGTTTTCATGGGTGTGCTTTCGTGCGTGGACCAAACGGAGGGGGAAAGCCCGCGAGAAAAAATACGGGTTGTTGCTCATACAATAATATGGCTTGAATGATATTGAGCATTGATTTTTATTCAAGCTCGACCGGCCAGTCGGGATGGCGCGCGTCCTGCCCGGGACGAAAAAAAGCCGCTGGCGGGCAGCGGCGGTCGCGGAGGGAAGGGCGGCGTTAGCGCGGCGTCGGGGCCCCGGCGCGGAAGGGATTGCGCTCGTTGAGCTCGTCGATGTAGTCGTCAATGCCGCCCCGTTCGCGTTCAAGGAAGCGTTCGATGGCGTCGGCAAAGGCGGGATGGGCCAGCCAGTGGGCCGACCAAGTCGGGGTCGGCAGGAAGCCGCGCGCCATCTTGTGTCCGCCCTGGGCGCCGCCCTCGAACACGGCGATCCCTTGCTCGATGCAAAATTCGAGCGGCTGGTAATACGCGGTCTCGAAATGCAGGCAGGGCACGTGTTCGAGTTCGCCCCAGTAGCGGCCGAACAGGGTGGTGGCGCTGTGGATCACCAGCGAGGCGGCGATCGGCTTGCCGCCGCGCTCGGCGATCACCAGCAGGATATTGTCCGGCATGTCGCGCCCGATGCGCTCGAAGAAATCCAGGTTCAGATAAGGCGAGGAATGATGCGCCGCGTAGGTGTGGCGGTAGCAGCGGTTGAACAGGCGCCAGTCGGCCTCGGTGGCTTCGCGCCCGCGCACCCGGCGCAGCGCGACGCCGGCCTCGGCCACCTTGCGCCGCTCGGCGCGGATGTTCTTGCGCTTCTTTTGTTCGAGCGTGGCGAGAAAGGCGTCGAAGTCGGCGTAGCCGGCGTTGAGCCAGTGGAACTGCACGCCGCGCCGCAGCATGAAGCCGGCCCCGGCCAACTGCTCGGCCTGTTCCTCCGGCGGATACAGGATGTGGGTCGACGACACCTCGCTGGCGCGCTGGGTGGCGCACAGCACCTCGACGAGGGCGGCGCGTGCGCGGGCGTCAACCGCCATCAGGCGCGGCCCCGTCACCGGCGTGAAGGGAATCGCCGACAGCAGCTTGGGATAGTAATCGAGGCCGTTGCGCTGGTAAGCATCTGCCCAGGCCCAGTCGAACACGTATTCACCGTAGGAATGGCCCTTCACATACAGCGGCATGGCGGCGGCCAGCTGGTCGCCGTCGTACAGGGTGATGAATTGCGGCTGCCAGCCGCTCTCGGCGCTCGCGCTGCCCGAGGCGTGCAGCGCGTCGAGAAAGGCGAACGACAGAAAGGGATTCGGCGCCGCCTGCGCCTGCACCAGGCCATCCCATGCGCTCTGGCCGATCTCGGATAGGGAAGAAGCGATATGCGTGCGATAATTCATCATCCAATTCTTGTAGCAGTCCGCTATCTCCGTCATGTCCGCACTATCAGTTAAGACCGTAAAAGTCGCCATCGTTCAAATGAACAGCACCGTCGGCGATCTGGCCGGCAACCGCGCGCGCATCCTGGCCGCCGCCGCCCGCGCCGCCGGCGAGGGCGCCGACGTGGTGCTCACGCCCGAGCTGTCGCTGGTTGGCTATCCGCCCGAGGATCTCTTGCTGCGCAATGCATTCTACGCAAAAACGCGCGAAGCGTTGGTCGGCCTGGCCGCCGACCTCGCCGCCTTTGCCGGCCTGCGCGTGGTGGTCGGCCATCCGACCGAACAAGATGGCGCGCGCTACAACGCCGCCTCGGTCTTGCTGGACGGCGCGGTGCTCGGCACCTACCGCAAGCACGACCTGCCCAACACCACCGTATTCGACGAGAAGCGCTACTTCGCCTCGGCCGACGACGCGCTGGTGTTCGAGGTCAAGGGGGTGCGCTTCGGCGTCAACATTTGCGAGGACACCTGGTTCGCCCACGCCCCCGCGCGCGCCAAGGCCGCCGGCGCCCAGGTGCTGCTGGTGCCGAACGGTTCGCCCTACCACATGAACAAGCAGCACCTGCGCGCCGAAACCATGCGCGCCAACGTCAGCGCGCAGGGGCTGGCGCTGGTGTACGCCAACCTGGTCGGCGGCCAGGACGAGCTGATCTTCGACGGCGACTCGTTCGTCATGGACGCGCAGGGCGAAGTCGCCGCGCGCCTGGCGCATTTCGCCGACGACTTCGCGATCGTCGAATTCGACGGCGCCCGTCCGCTGGCCCAGCCGCTGCCGGCGCCGCTCTCGCTCGAAGCCCAGGTCTACCAGGCGCTGGTGCTGGGAGTGCGCGACTACATCGGCAAGAACGGTTTTCCGGGCGTGCTGATCGGCATGTCGGGCGGGGTCGACTCGGCCTTGACGCTGGCCATCGCGGTCGACGCGCTCGGCGCCGACAAGGTGCGCGCCATCATGATGCCGTCCCAATACACGGCCGACATCTCGTGGATCGATTCGCGCGAGATGGTCGCCCGGCTTGGGGTGCGCTACGACGAGATTCCCATCAAAGCCTGCTTCGACGCCTTCCGCGCCACCCTGGCCGAGGAATTCGCCGGCCTCAAGGAAGACGCCACCGAGGAAAACCTGCAGGCGCGCATCCGCGGCACCTTGCTGATGGCCCTGTCGAACAAGCACGGCAGCATCGTCCTCACCACCGGCAATAAGAGCGAGATGGCGGTCGGCTACTGCACCCTGTACGGTGACATGGCCGGCGGCTTCGCCGTCATCAAGGATATCGCCAAGACCCTGGTCTACCGCCTGTGCGACTACCGCAACGGCGTGGCCGAGGTGATTCCGACCCGTATCCTCACGCGCGGCCCCTCGGCCGAACTGCGCGACAACCAGCTCGACCAGGATTCACTTCCCCCGTACGAGGTGCTTGATGGCATCATGCGCATGTACATGGAAGAAAACCAGTCGATTGCCGAAATCATCGAAGCGGGCTATCCTGCCGCCGATGTGGCGCGCGTGACGCGCCTGATCAAGATTAACGAATACAAGCGGCGCCAGTCGCCGGTCGGCATCCGCGTCACGCACCGAGGCTTCGGGCGCGACTGGCGCTACCCGATCACTTCCCGATTTTACGAGTAACCTTCAGGAGACAGCATGAAACAAATTACCTGCGTGATCAAACCATTCAAACTCGACGAAGTGCGCGAAGCGCTGGCCGAAGTCAATGTCACCGGGCTGACCGTCACCGAGGTCAAGGGCTTTGGCCGCCAGAAGGGCCACACCGAACTGTATCGCGGCGCCGAATACGTCGTCGATTTCCTGCCGAAGGTGAAGATCGAAGTGGTGGTCGACGATCCGCTGTGCGACCAGGTGGTCGACGCCATCATCAAGGCGGCGCGCACCGGCAAGATCGGCGACGGCAAGATTTTCGTGCAGGATGTCGAGCAAGTCATCCGCATCCGCACCGGCGAAACCGGACCGGAAGCGGTGTAAGGCTGGCGCCGATGCTGGTGCAGGCCGGCGTCAATGCAGGGCGCCGTCGGCGCCCGCGCGCGGCAGGCTGATGCGAAACGCGGTGCCGCGTCCGAGTGTGCTGTGGACGGTGATCTTGCCCTGGTGCGCCTGGACGATGCCGTAAGCGATCGACAGCCCCAGCCCGGTGCCCTTGCCGATCGGCTTGGTGGTGAAGAAGGGCTCGAAAATCTGGTCGACGTGTTCGGGCGCGATGCCGCTGCCGTTGTCCTCGATCTCGGCCCACACCGTGTCGGCGTCGAAGCCGGTGCGCAGCACGATGCGGCCCTTGCCCTCGATCGCGTGGGTCGCGTTGATGAGCAGGTTCAGGAACACCTGGTTCAGCTGCGAGGGCAGGCACGACACCTCCGGCACGCCGCCATATTCCTTGACCACGTCGGCCTTGTATTTGACCTCGTTCCACGCCACCAGCAGGGTGCTGTCGAGCCCGACTTCCAGATTGGCCAGCTCGCGCTCGCTGCTGCCCACGCGGGAAAAATCCTTCAGGTTTTGCACGATGTCCTTGACCCGCTTGAGGCCCTCGCGCGACTCGCTGAGCAGGTCGTCGAGGTCGAGCCGCATGTCTTCGAGCGCGATGGTGCGCTTCAAGCCGCCGATCGCCGCGCGCACCTCGGCCGGCAGCGACGATTCATTGGTCTCATAGACTTCGATCAGTTCGAGCAACTGCCTGGCGTCGCGTTCGAGCGAACTGAAATTGGTGTTGATAAAGGCGAGCGGATTGTTGATCTCGTGCGCCACGCCGGCCGCCAGCACGCCGATCGAGGCCATCTTTTCCGATTGCAGCAGCTGGCCCTGCATCTCGCCGAGCTTGCGGATCAGCACCTGCTGCTGGCGCTTCTCGTCCTGCAGCGTCAGGTTGGCCACCTCCAGCGCCTCGGTCCGTTCCATCAAGTGCGCTTCCATCTGCTTGCGCGGGGTGATGTCGTAGCCGATCCCGACGATGCCATTGATGGCGCCGTCGGCGTCGCGCAGCAGCACCTTGGTCGTCATCGTGCAGCCGAGCACGCCGCTGGCCTGGTCCTCGACCACTTCCTCGTAGTCGATCAAGGGTTCGCCCGAGGCCAGGATGCGCTGTTCGTCGGCGAAATACTTGGCGGCCAGCGCGGTCGGAAAGAAATCGTAATCGGTCTTGCCGAGCAGGTCGGCGGGGTTGTCGAAACCGGCCAGCTCCGCCATCAGGCGGTTGCCGAAGATGAAGCGGCTCTGATGGTCCTTGGCGTAAATACGGATGGGGATATTGTCAACCAGCGTGCGCAGCAGCGATTGCTTGAATGCCAATTGCTGCTCGACTTCGCGTGTCGCTCCGGATTCATGCACGGCCTCCTTGCGCAGACGAATGTTGTCGAGCGCCAGGGCGGCGTTGCAGGCCAGCGTTTCCAGCGCCGGCACGCAGGCCGGATCGGCCACGTTTTCCAGGTACAGCAGGCCGAGCATTTCGCCATGGCTGAGCAGCGGCACGCACAGCAGCGAGCCGGCGCCGGCCGAGTCGATCGCCGGTGCGCCGACGATCGCGTGGGCCGCCCCGGTGTCGGCGATCCACAGGGATTGGGCGCTGTCGCGCATCAGGTTGATCAACTGC
>JBDSTZ010000359.1:0-4138 GCA_039927975.1 Massilia sp.
CTGCTCGGGTTACCCCTTCGCGTTGTACCTGCTTGGCTGCATGATTTCCTCCGGCGCCGTCAAGAAGGGCCTGGTGCTGATCGGCGACAAGTCGGCCAGCGTGATCGATCCGCTATTTTCGGACGCCGGCTCGGCCACCGCGCTGGCGTACGATCCGGACGCGGCGCCCATGCATTTCGACCTCAACAGCGACGGCAGTGGCTACAAGGCCATCATGCTGCCGGCCGGCGGCCACCGCGAACCGTACGGCATCCAGCACGCGACCCCGGTCAGAGACGAGAACGGCCTGTGGCGCAGCCCGGCCGCGCTGATTCTCGACGGCCCGGCCGTGCTCAGTTTCTCGACCCAGGTGGTGCCGCCGGCGGTGCGCGCGATGCTCGAGTATGCGCAGTGCCCGATCGAGGACATCGATTATTTCCTGTTCCACCAGGCCAATCGCATGATCAACGACACGATCCGCAAGAAGCTCGGCCTGGCGGAAGAAAAAGTGCCGTCCACCCTGCCCGACTTCGGCAACACCAGCGGCGCCTCGGTGCCGGTGACGATGACGGCGCGCATCCGCGACGACTTGAACAGCCATCCGCGCAAGCTGCTCATGTGCGGCTTCGGCATCGGCCTGTCGTGGGGCAGCTGCATCGTCGACATCAAGGACGCCGTGTTTCCCAAGCTGCTGGAGGTCTAGGCTTGAGCCGCCCTTCCCCCTTCACGCTGCAAGACAAGACCGTCCTCATCACCGGCGCCTCGTCGGGTATCGGCCGCGCCACCGCGCTGCTGTGCGCCGGCATGGGCGCGCGCCTGTTCGTCTGCGGACGCGACCGCGCGCGGCTCGACGCCCTGCTGGCCGAGTTGGCGGGTGAAGGACACGTCGCGGTGCAAGGCGACCTGACCGATCCGGCCGACCGCCAGGCCCTGCTCGAACAGTTGCCGGCGCTCGACGGCGCGGTGTTCAGCGCCGGCGTCGCGGCCCTGGTGCCGATGCGGATGGTGTCGCAAAAGCATATCGACGCGATGTTCGCGGTCAATTACAACGCCCCGGTGCTGCTGACCCAGGGCTTGCTCGCCAAGAAAAAAATCCGCAACGCCGCCTCGCTGGTGTACGTGACGGCGGTCGCCGAGCACGTGTCGCCGGTCGCCACCGGGGTCTATTCGGGCGCCAAGGCGGCCTTGACGGCCACCGTGCGCGGCATCGCCGGCGAAGTGGCGAAGCAAGGGATCCGCGCCAACTGCGTCTCGCCGGGCTTCGTCGACACGCCGATGCTGGAAGGCTTGCAGCAGGTGACACCGATGGAAAAGCGCTTCGCCCTGTCCGAACTGGGCATGATCGCCCCCGCCGATATCGCGGCCGGCATTGCGTATTTGCTCAGTCCGGCCAGCCGGTGGGTCTCGCGCACCACCCTGCTGATCGACGGCGGCCTTGCCCTGCATGTGAGATGACGCCATGATCGACAATCCTTTCCACCTGCGCGGCAAGCGCGTGCTGATCACCGGCGCCTCCAGCGGCATCGGACGCGCGGTCGCCACCGAATGCGCGGCGGCCGGCGCCACCCTGGTCGTCAATGGCCGCGATCCCGCGCGCCTGCAGGCCACTCTGGACAGCCTGGACGGCGAAGGTCACCTGGCGATCAGCGCCGACCTGACCGTGCCCGAACAATTGACAGCGCTGGTCGAACAGACCGGGCTGATCGACGGCGTGGTCCATGGCGCCGGCGTGCATGGCGTGATGCCGGCCCGGATGGTTCGCAAGGTCTTCCTCGACAATGTCTTCACGGCCAATTTCCAGGCGCCGGTCTTACTGACCCAGCAACTGCTATATAAAAAGAATTTGCGCGACGGCGCCTCGATCCTGTTCATGTCGTCGATCGCCGCCCACACCGGCACGGTTGGGGTCGGTCCCTACGCGGCGTCGAAGGGCGCCTTGCTGGGCATGATGCAATCGATGGCGCTCGAAGTGGCGCCGCGCAAGATGCGCGTCAACGCACTCGCGCCCGGCCTGGTCAATACGCCGCTGGTGAACCTCGATCCCGACTGGCTCGCCGGCAAAGCCGAGATGTACCCACTCGGTATCGGCGAGCCGGAAGACGTCGCCTACGCCGCCGTGTATTTCCTGGCCGACGTCAGCCGCAAGATCACCGGCACCAGCTTCCACCTCGACGGCGGCATCGGATGGACCTAGAACCTGAATACCATCCGAGCGCGCTGATCATTATCAGCGCGGGCGGCTTCGGCCGCACCATCGCCGGCATCGCGATGACCGACTCGGCGCACGGCAAGATCTGGAAAATGGCCGGCTTTCTGGACGGCCGCAGCGAACTGGCCGCCAAGACCGCCTTTCCCATTCTCGGCGACCCCGACACCTTCCAGGTCGGCGTCGAACAGAAATTCATTTGCGCACTCGGCGAGCCGGCGCTGCGGCGCCGCTACGCCGCCGCGCTGGTCAAGCAGGGCGCGGACTTCACCAACCTGCTCACCAGCGTGCACATCGGCGCCGGCTTGAGCATCGGCCGCGGCTGCGTGTTCGAGCCGGACGTCAAGGCCGGCGTCGACGTCACCCTGGGCGACTTTGTGCTGGTGCAGTCGACCACGATCATCGGCTACGAGGTCAGCCTGGGCGACTACACCACGGTGGGCAGCTTCGTCTTCATCGGCGGCCGCGCCAGGATCGGCAGCGACGTCATGATCCATCCGCATGCGACCATCCTGCCGGGCGTGAAAATCGGCGACGGCGCGGTGATCGGCGCCGGCAGCGTGGTGATCGGCAACGTGCCGGCCGGCATGACGGTGATGGGCAATCCGGCCAAACCGTTCAGATTTAAATAATGCTCAGGTTTATATAAAATTCAGGTTTAAATAATGCAATCAAGGATGCCGCCCGAGGCGTATATCGACGAGGAATGGTTCGCCCGCGAGCGCGATCTGCTGCTCAAGCCGCTGTGGCAGTTTGTCGGCCTCAAGATGATGCTGTCGAAACCGAACGCCTTTATCACGCGCACCCTGTGCGGCATTCCGGTGGTCGTGCAAAACTTCAACGGCGAGTTGCGCGCCTTCGAAAACCTGTGCCTGCACCGCCAGAATCCGATCCAGACCGCGCCGCACGGCGTGCGTCCGCTGGTCTGCTCCTACCACGGCTGGGGCTACGGCAAGGACGGCGGCGCCGACAATATTCCTTTCGAGGCGTCGGTTTACCGCTATCCGGCCGAGCAGCGCGCTTGCCTCAAGCTGCGCCAGTTCCAGCTGCGCTGCATCGGCAACCTGGTGTTCATCAATCTGTCGGACGACCCGATTCTCATCAGCGAGCAGTTCGGCGCGATCTTCATGTCCTTCCTCAAGCAGGCCAGCGACGCGTTCGACAGCGAGGTGATGCTGACGACCTACGACGGCAAGTTCAACTGGAAACTGGCGTACGAGAATCTGCGCGACAGCCACCATCCGCGCTATGTCCATGCGCGCACCTTGTATCAGCAAGTCAAGTTCGAGGCCAGCATCCATGAGCCGGGCGTGACCTCGATGCAGCAGCTCGCGCGCGAAGGCATCGCCGACCGCCGCCAGGCCATGAAGATGTTGCGCGGTTTCAGCGAGGGTGGGCTCGATTCGCCGATCAAGGAGATGGGCCGGTTCAGCTGGCATGACAATGTCGAGCGCTTCGGCGAGCACGATTGGTATTACAACTGGCTGGCGTTTCCGAACCTGCACATTGCGTCGGGCACGGGCGGGCATTCCTTCATCATCGAACACCATATTCCGGTCAGCGCTGGACGCACCGAATTCATGGTGTATTACGTGACGGCCAAGAAGAAGCGGCGCTACGCCAGTTCGGCGGCGGTCTTGCACGCGCACATGACCGGCGCCGAAGTGGTGCTGCACGAAGACATCGGCGTGATGGAAGCGATCCAGCAAACCCTGCACGCCGGCGCGCCGCGCGCCCAACTGGGCGACTATGAATTCATGAACGCGAACATCCAGCACTGGTATGTCGACGTGATGGAGGGCAAAATTGTCCTGTAAATATGTGATCGGCAGGTCAACGGAGCTCTTGCGCGCCCTTCGCCTTGCACCCTGCGCAACGCATCGGCTAGCGTCGCGTTCAGAGCTGAAACGCCACATCTCCCAGGAGAATCCTCATGAAGAAATTCGTCGCCAT
>JBDSTZ010000360.1:0-11316 GCA_039927975.1 Massilia sp.
GCAGCAGCGCCATGAGCCGCATGGTGGGCCGCTACAAATCCTACACCTCCTTCGCCGCACTGGGCGAGCGCGGCGCCGGCCCCGCCATCGACGCCCTGGTGGAGGAAAACGAGCGCGCGCGCAAGTACGGCTTCTCGGCGGCCGACCTCGAACGCGGCAAGAAGAACATGTTGCGCAGCTACGAGCGCGACTACATCGAACGCGACAAGACCGACTCGGGCAGCTACGTCAGCGAATACATGCGCCACTTCCTCGAACAGGAAAGCATTCCCGGCATCGTGCGCGAATACGCCGTCGTCAAGGAACTGATTCCCGGCATCTCGCTGGAGGAAGTGAACCGATTCGCGCGCGACAACCTGCCGCCGAAGGCCGCCAAGCTGGTGGTGTACATGGGCTCGAGCAAGCCGGGCAACCCAGTGCCGGCCACCAGCGCACTGCTCGCCTCGGTGAGCGCGGCGGAAAAGGCCGAGGTCGCCCGGCTCGACGAGAAAGCCGTGCCAGCCGACCTGATGGCCACGCCGCCCAAAGCCGGCAGCATCGTTGCCGAAACGACCGACCCGGCGCTGGGCGTGACGCGCCTGACGCTGTCGAACGGCGTGAAGGTGATACTCAAGCCGACCGATTTCCGCAACGACCAGGTGGTGATGAAGGCGACGCGCTTCGGCGGCCAGAGCCTGTTCGACGAGCAGGACATCCTCAACGCCCGTTACGCCAACTCGATCGTCGGGACCATGGGGGTGGCCAGCTATCCGCCGCTCGAGGTGCAGAAGATCCTGGCGGGCAAGGCGGCATCAGCCTCGATCAACCTGAACAACTATACCGAAGGCTTGAGCGGCGGCGCCGGCAGCACCGACATCGACACCCTGCTGCAACTGGTCTATTTGAAAATGACGTCTGTGCGGCGCGACGACAACCTGTTCAAGTCGTACATCGGCAAGCAGGTCGAATCGGCGCGCAACGCCATGGCGCAGCCGGAGTCGGTGTTCCGCGACACCGTGGTGTCTACGATTTATGGCAACAATCCGCGGGTGCCGCGCGCGCCGAGGCCGGAAGACTTCTCCAAGCTGAGCCTCGATCGCAGCATCGACATCTACCGCCAGCGCTTTTCCAGCGCCAGGGACATGACCTTCATCTTTGTCGGCAGCTTCCAGGTCGCCGCCATCAAACCTTTGCTTGCGACCTACCTGGCCAGCTTGCCGACGCCCGAGCTGCCGGTGGCGTATCGCGATGTGGGCGTGCGGCCGGTCAAGGGCATCATCAAGAAGGAAGTGCGCAGCGGGACCGAGGCCAAGAGCAGCGTCTCGATCAATTTCAATGGCGACGCCGTGTATTCGGAGCAGGAGCAGTTGCGTCTGCACGCCATGCTCGACGTGATGAACATCCGCATTACCGACATCCTGCGCGAGAAGATGGGCCTCATATACGGCGGCGGCATGAATGGTTCGCTCAACAAATTGCCGGTGCCGAACTACGCGATCAATGTCTCGCTGCCGACCGGTCCGGACAAGGTCGACAAGGTGATCGCCGCGACCTTTGCCGAGATCGCGCGCATGAAGGAACAGGGGCCGGACCTGGCGGACCTGGCCAAGGTGAAGGAAAACTGGTTGCAGGGCTATCAGAAATCCATGCGCGAGAATAATTACTGGGCCAGCCGGCTGCAAGCGGCGCTGGTCAACGGCACCGATCCGGCGACCATCCTGCAATACGACAAGCAGGTGGCGGCCATCACCCCGGCGGACTTGCAAGAGGCCGCGCGCCGGTATTTTGATTTGAACAACTATGTGCAGGTTGTGTTGCAGCCTGAGAAGTAGGCGCTGTCACCGTTAAGTAGGGAAGCCTGTGGCCTGCGAGCGCTTCCCCACTTAACGCGAACAGAGCAACGCCCGGTGCTTGCTCGCCCCGCCTGTATCCCCTCCCCCACAAAGCCTGAAAAAAATCAGATTCCACTAGCCGCGCCGTTTTAATTATCATATACTTGATTTCTCAAGCATTTATCAAACAACATTCAAGGAGTGATGATGACTACGACTACCGATCGCGCCGTTTCGGACTTCTGCCTGCGCCTGGTGCGCACCCAACAACTGGTCCAGCGCCGCCTCGACCTGGCGCTCGGCGAGCAGCACGGACTGAGCTTTGGCGACTTCAATCTGCTGCAGGCGCTCGCCAGCGCACCGGACGGTGCGCTGCGCCGCATCGATCTGGCCAAGCGCCTCGGCACCACCGCTTACGGCGTCACCCAGCTACTGGTGCCGATGGAAAAAGTCGGCCTGGTGCGGCGCCACAACGAGACCGGCAACGCCAGCCTCAAGCAGACCAGCATCACCGCCGCCGGCGCGCAACTGCTGGCCCACGCCACCGTCACCGCGCACGAAACCTGCTCGGAACTGCTGGACCCGGCCCTGCTGCATCAACTCGCGCCACTGGCCGACGCGATGGGTTCGATCGAGCGCGCCGCAGCATGAACGCGCAGACCATGCCGGCGCCGCAGCCACGCGGCGCCGCCTTCGCCAACGCCAACTTCCGTTGGCTGATGAGCGGCGCCTGCCTGTCGATGGTCGGCGACCAGTTCACCCTCATCGCCCTGCCCTGGCTGGTGCTGCGCTTGACCGGCGACCCGCTGGCGCTGGGCCTGGCGATCGCCTTGATGAGCGTGCCGCGCGCGGCCTTCATCCTGCTCGGCGGCGCGTTGGTGGACCGCTATTCGCCCAAGCGCGTGATGTTGCTGACCAAATATGCCAGCACCGTCCTGCTGGGCGCGCTGGCCGCCCTGACACTCGCCGGCCAGGTCAACTTGCCGATGGTGTACGGTTTCGCCCTGGCGATCGGCCTGTCGCAAGCGTTCGCGATTCCGTCCGGAACCTCGATGCTGCCGCGCGCCATGCCGCCCGGGCTGCTGCAGGCCGCCAACGGCGCCATGATGGGCTTGCGCCAGATCGCGATGCTGGCCGGCCCCTTGCTGGCGGCGCTGATGATGGCGCTGGCCAGCAATGACGGCCGGGCCGGCGAGCTGCGCGGCCTCGGCCTGGCCTTTGCCATCGATTGCCTGAGCTTCGTCGTGTCGGCCTGGACGCTGTCGCGCGTGGCACTGCTGCCGGCCCCGCCCGGTCCGGCGCCATCACAGTTGCTGCGCGCGGTCGCCGACGGGGTGCGCGGCGTCTGGCGCGACCAGGCAATGCGCTCCTGCTTTCTCTACTGGGGTGTGGTGTCGTTTTTCGTCGGCGGCAGCCTGCAGGTGGCGCTGCCGGTGCTGGCCAGCGACGCGCTGCACAGCGCCTCGGCTTTCGGCGTGCTGATGGGCGCGCACGGCGCCGGCACCCTGCTCGGCATGGCGCTCTCGGCGCTGACCGGCAAACGGCTGCGCCTGCCGTTTGGCGCCATGATCCTGCTGGGCGACGTCATCGCCGGCCTGCTGATCATTCCGCTCGGCGCGATCGGCGTGCTGTGGCAAGGCGTGGTCCTGCTCGGGGTGCTGGGCATGCTGATGGGCTTCATGCAGGTCGCCGTGTTCACCTGGATCCAGCAGCGCGTGGCGCTGACCATGATGGGCCGCGTGATGAGCATTTTCATGTTCATCTTCATGGGCCTGGCGCCGTTGTCGGCCGCCTTCACCGGCTCGGTGCTGCAGTTTCTCACGCTGGCCCAGCTGTTCGCCTGCAGCGGCATGGCGCTGTTGCTGTGCGCCCTGCTGGCCGGGCTGCTCACGCCGATGGGTTCGATCCGCTCGGCGCCGGCCGGCCAGGAGGCCTCGCCGGGCAAGCCAGGCTGACTATTTTTCCGGATACAGCGTCATCTGAACGTAGTCGTCCATCCGGAAGTAACGCTGGGCGGCGCGCTGGACGTCGGCCGGCGTGACCGCCGCCAGCAGCTTGTCGAATTGCAGCATCATGACCGGATCGGTGCCGCGCAGGCTGGCCTTGGACAACTGGCCGAGCCAGTATTCATTGTCGCGCAGGTTCATGGCGTGGCTCTTCTGCCACTTGAGCTTGATCTTGTCGAGATCGCTGCGCTGCGGCCCCTGCTGCTTGATTTTCTCGATCTCGGCAAACAGCGCCGCGCTCACCTTGTCGACATTCTCCGGCCCGCAAGGCAGATTGGCGCTGATGAAATACGCGTCGTAGGGCACGCTGCCCATCTTGCCGCTCATGCTGCCGCTGTAGATCAGTCCCAGCTTTTCGCGGATCACGTCGTCGATGCGCAGGTTCATCACTTCAATGAGCGCGTTTAGGCGAATCCGCTCGACTTCCGAATACGGCGTCTCGCCGCCGAAGTACAGCGACACCTGGCTCTTCGATTCGAGCCCGCTGCGCACATCCTTCTTGATGACGCCGGCGACCGGGCGGATGCCCATGTCCTTGTACGCGGTGGCGATATCGGCCGTCGGCAGGCTGGCCAGGTAGGTGGCCACCAGCGGCTTGATTTTCTTGACGCTGAAATTGCCGACGATGGTCAAGGTCAAACCCTTGGCGCTGCCGAAACGCTCGGCGTAGATCGCCATCGCGCGGTTCAGGTCGACATGGCCGAAATCGTCCGGCGTCGGCACGCGCGGCGCGCGCGGATGCGAACTCAAGGTCAGCATCGAGGTGTCGGCGAACACCGCTTCCGGCTGCGCCAGGGTGTTTCTGGCCTGTTCCTGGCGGCTGCCGATGAAAGCCTTGAACAAGCCGTCGTCCTTCCTCGGCGCGGCCAGTTTCAGGCGCAGCAGCTGGAACATGGTTTCGATGTCGTCGCTGCTCGAACCGCCTTCGATGGTTTCGATGTAATTGCTCATGCCGACATGCACGTGGGCGCTCTTGCCGGCCAGGGTCTTTTCCAGATCGAGCGGCGAGAAGGTCCCCATGCCCATCACGTCGGCCACATCGACCGCGTAACGGGCGCTGAACACATCGCGGTCGTCGAACAACGATTCGCCGCCGTAGCGTTCGCCGCGCAACAGCACCTCGTCGCCCTTGAAACTGGTCGGCTTGAGGATGACCTTGACGCCGTTCGACAGCACCAGTTCGGTGGTGCCGAGCGCGCGCGTGGTCTTTTCCGCGACGATGCGCCCGGCCTTGGGCAGGTCCGGCAGCAGATGGGCGGCGACGCTTTTTTCCGCGCCACTCTCAACCGGCCGCGTGTGCGCCAGTTCGACCTGGCGCAGCAACGCGTCTTCCTTCGGCACCGGCGAACCAGGCTTACTCGAACCGGTGTAGTAGACCAGTTTCGGCGCGGCGGTCGGAATCGCCTCGCGCATGAAGGCGTTGATCTCGTCGAGTGTAATGCCGGGCAGCAGCTCGCGCTGCACCTGGAATTCAAGCGCGATCCCGGGCAGGAAACCCGGCTGCACAAAGGCGTGGACGTAATCTTCGGTGTAGACCGACGAATCGGTCTTGCGGCGTTCCTTGTATTCGCTGTTCAAACCCGACAGCGCGTCCTTTTTCGCCCGCTCCAGTTCATTGGCGGTGAAACCGAAACGGCGTGCCCGCTCGTTTTCCTGAATCAGCGCGCCGACCGCCGGTTCAATGCCGCGCGGCCCGATGCCGACCGACGAGGAGACGTTTTGAAACCCCGGCCCCATCGCCTCGACCGTGGTTTGCGCCGACAGGAAGGGAGGATCGGCCTGCTCGGTGATTTCCTCGAGACGCAAGGACAGCATGCTCCATGCCATTTCCTCGATCAGGCTGCGGCGATAGTCGGCAAAGCTCGATTGCGCGGGCGTGGGGGCGATCTGGTATTCGATGCCGACCGCATTGTCGGTCGCCTCGGCGTCGGTGACGACGGCGCTCGCCGACGCCTTGCGCGGCGCAATGCGATATACCGTGCGCGGCCTCGGATTGGCCGGGTTTTTCAGCTTGCCGAAATGGGCCACGATCATTTTCTCGGCCTGCGCCGGTAGAATGTCGCCGACCACCACCACCGCCATCAGGTCGGGCCGGTACCAGTCCGCATAAAAGCGGCGCGCGGCGTCCGGCTTGAAGGTCTTGAGAATGCTTTCCTGGCCGCCCGGCAGGCGATCGGCATAACGCGAGCGGTTATACATTTCGGGCAGCAGCTGGCGCTGCATGCGGTCGCTGGCGCCCTTGCCCAGGCGTAGTTCTTCGAGCACGATGGTGCGCTCGTTGTCGATCACCGCGTCGTCCATGATGACGCCGTGGGCCCAGTCTCCCAGCACCAGAAAGCCGGTTTCCAGGTGACGCTTTTCGTCGGTCGGGATGGTCAGCTGATAAATCGTTTCGTCGAAACTGGTGCTCGCGTTCAGGTCGGAGCCATAACCCACGCCGATCGACTGCAGATAGGAGACCAGCTCCTTTTTGCGGAAATGGGTCGAGCCATTGAACGCCATGTGCTCGACCAGGTGCGCCAATCCCTGCTGGTCGTCGTCTTCGAGAACCGAACCGGCCTTGACCACCAGCCGCAGTTCGACCGACTTGCGCGGGTGGTCGTTCTTGCGGATGAAATAGGTCAGGCCATTGGGCAGCTTGCCGATCTTGACGTCGGGGTCGGTCGGCACGCGCTCGGCGAGGTTGATGGCGGCGGCTGCGGAAAATGCGACAAGCAGCAGGCAACACAGGGCGATCAGATCGCGGGCGAAACGGATGGGCATCGTTGGATCAGGAAAAAGAAGCGTGGCGCAGTGCTT
The DNA here is from genome assembly GCA_039927975.1 of Massilia sp. Classification (GTDB taxonomy): domain Bacteria; phylum Pseudomonadota; class Gammaproteobacteria; order Burkholderiales; family Burkholderiaceae_D; genus JBDSTZ01. The sequence goes on from JBDSTZ010000360.1 coordinate 6,617, forward strand.
ACGAGCGGGGTTTTTCGACACTCAGCATACGCTCGACATAACGCGCGATCAGATCGATTTCAAGATTGACCTTGCTGCCGGCGCGCAGATGCTTGAGCGTGGTCACTGAAATCGTGTGCGGAATCAGGTTGATCGAGAAGCGGCAAGCCCCGCCGGCGCTGGCGTCCAGATCCTCGACCCGGTTCACGGTCAGCGACACGCCGTTGACCACCACCGAACCCTTGAACGCCAGGAACTTGGCCAGCTCGCGCGGCGCATCGATGACCAGTTCCCACGATTCGCCGACCGGCTCGAAGCGGTGCACCTGACCGAGCCCGTCGACGTGGCCGGAGACCAGATGGCCGCCAAGGCGCTCGGCCAGCGTCAGCGCTTTTTCGAGATTGACTTCGCCGACGGCGTCGAGCCCGGCGGTGCAATTGAGACTCTCGCGCGAGACGTCGACGCAGAACGCCGTGTCGGTTTTGGCGACCACGGTCATGCAGGCGCCGTTGATGGCGATCGAATCGCCGAGGCCGACGTCGCCCAGCGCCAGGCCGCCGGCGCCGATGGCCAGCCGCACACCGGCATCATGACCGCCTTCGAGCGGGGTCACGGAAGTAATCTGGCCGACAGCGGCAACAATTCCAGTAAACATACGACAAGTCCTAATCGTTAATGAACCGCGCAAGGATACGCAAATCCGCGCCAACTTGCTTGATCTCGTGAAATTTCAAGGTCTGCTTCTGGTCCAGCGAGGCCAGCGGCCCGAGCGCGAACATACCTTGCGCGTCGCCGATCAGGCAGGGCGCCAGGTAGACCAGCAGCTCGTCGACGCAGCCTTCGCGGATGAGCGAGCCGTTCAGTTTGGCGCCGGCTTCCACGTGCAGCTCGTTGACACCCCGGCGCCCCAATTCGCGCATCAGCTCGGGCAAGTCGACCTTGCCGGCCGCGTTCGGCAACTCCAGCACCTCGTGGCCCGCCTCGACCAGCGCGGCCCGCTTGGCGGGATCGGCCTCGGCGCACACGATCCAGCAGGCGTCGCCGGTCAAGACCTTCGCTTCCAGCGAGATCTCGAGCTTGCTGTCGACGACAATGCGGCGCGGCTGGCGCGGCGTCTTCACCGCGCGCACATTGAGTTGCGGGTCGTCGGCCTTGACGGTACCGATGCCGGTCAGGATGGCGGACGCGCGGGCGCGCCAGGCGTGGCCGTCGGCGCGCGCCTCCGGCCCCGTAATCCATTGACTCTCGCCGCTGTGCAGCGCCGTCATGCCGTCAAGGCTGGCGGCGCTTTTCAGGCGTACCCACGGCAGTCCGCGCCGCATGCGCGAGAAAAAGCCAATGTTCAGCTCATAAGCCTCGTCGGCCAGCAGGCCGCATTCGACCGCGATGCCGGCCGCCTCCAGCCGCGCCAGGCCCTGGCCGGCCACTTGCGGGTTGGGGTCGCGCATGGCCGCCACCACGCGGCCAAGGCCGGCGCGCACCAGCGCGTCCGCACACGGCGGCGTGCGGCCGTGGTGGCTGCACGGCTCGAGGGTGACGTAGGCGGTGGCCCCGCGCACGTCGATGCCGCGCGCCTCGGCGTCGCGCAGGGCCGATATCTCGGCGTGCGCCTGGCCGGCCGGCTGGGTGTGGCCGGCGCCGAGGATCACGCCGTCGCGCACGATCACGCAGCCGATGCGCGGGTTCGGATCGGTGATGAACATGCCCCTGGCGGCCCATTCCAGGGCCAGCCGCATGGCGTCGGTGTCGGTCAGTATGTGCACATTGCGCTTTACGGTAAAAAGAGTCGCATCCGGCGATGCGTTCATGGATCGTGGTCGACGCCAGCGCAACTGGCGCCGTCGCGGGCCGGGTCGCAGGTGCGCGCGCGGCCCAGCATGTTGATTTTAATACGCCGCGTGTACGCGCCGTGAAACAGCGACACCGTGCCCCAGCGCGCGGCCAGGCTGCTGCCGTCGGTGCAGCCGCGCCCCTGTGCATTGTAGGCGATATAGGTGCGGCCCGGCTTGCCGGAAAAGGCCGACTCGATGTGGATGCCCGCAGCCAGCGGGCCGTGGGCGGCGATCACCTCGTCATGCTCGCCCGGCAGGTCGTCCTCGTCGCGGTCGACGAACACCACCCAGCCTTGTTCCCAGCCGCCGCTGGCGACCGGCGCCAGCTGGACCCGTTCGCCGCGCGCGATCGCCTGCCAGCGGGTCGCTTCGATCGCATCGAACAGATCGGCCGCGGCCACCTTGAGCTGCTGCGCGCGCAGCAGATCGTGCAGGTTGGGCGCAGCCAGCGCCATCAGGATCAGGCAAATGGCCACCACCACCATCAGCTCGGCCAGAACGAAGCCGCGCTGGCGGGGCATGACCGGCGCTGGCCTGGCGGGGACGAAACTGCGCAGGTGGCTCATGGCCAGCACCTTGCCGCCACGCCGCTCGCGGCGCGTTCGCCTGCGCTGTTGAGTGTCAGTTCGCCGCATTCGCCGTCGCGAAAACGCGCATCGACACGGCCGCTGCCAGGGATGGCGCGCAGTTGCACGCATTCGGTCAAGGTGTGTCCGGCGCACGGCGCCGCCCGCAATTCGTAGGCACTGGCAGTGGCCGCGCTGCCCGAATACCACTTGAATCGGCGCTCTTCAGGATCGGTCGACTCGGCCGAGAACGCGCTGTAACTGTTATGCAGGGTATAAAAGCGCTCTTGCTGCTGCATGATTTCGATCAGCGCGATCTGGCCTTCGACGCGCCGCGTTCGCGTGATGTACGAGGTATAGCTCGGATAGGCGACCGCCGCCAGAATGCCGACGATGCACAGCACAATCATTACTTCAATCAGGGTAAATCCGGCCCTGCGCTGCATGCTCCCCTCCTCGCTTGATGTCATTGTGTTGTTGCAGATTGGTGGTCTACAAATAAGGTTTGGCTTTGGCGATGCTCTGCGTGCGACGATGTCGACTTTCTTGAAGTGAGCGCACGGCCAATGTCACTGCGCCCTGCTCCGGGGTCAACGCGTTTTCCTGGCTGCGGCGTGCAGGTCGCGCCAGTTCGCCACTTCGCGCCAGCTGATGCGTTTCGCCGGCAGGCCAACCTTCACCTGCGTCAGCAGTGGCGGAGCGCCGTCGGCGCGCCATCGCAGCAGCCCGATGGTGCGGACCGCACGCGCGCCACCGGTCGGATCGGCCTGACCGACGCTGGCGAACAGGTCGAAGATCAGCGGCACGGGATCTGTCCGCCCTCGCACGATGTCGCCAGTGCGCCTGCCGCTGATCGCGTATCCGTCGGGGGTGAAGCTGAAACCGCTCAGCGAGTCGAGCACGTAGGTACGCGATGCGGGACCGGCGCATGGGTCGGCGCCAGGAATGACGGTGTTGACGAACAAAGTGCCGGCAGCGAGCGCCGGGCTGCCGGCCGCCCGCTCGCCGTCGCCGCGGGCGTTGGGAAAATCGACGTACCAGCCTTTGACCGCGCCGCCGTAGTCGAATTCGGCGCCAGTAATGGTGGCGCTGGCGCCGGCCGACGCAGTGCGGGCCGCCAACTGGCTGCGTGAGCGCACTGGTGCGATCGGCGTGGCGCCGCTGTCATGAATGGCGTACATCGACTGCGGCGCGAAGCTCGACGCTTGCAGGTCGGCGCTTTCGATCAGTTTGCCGGTGGCGAACAACACCAGATAGCCGCCGCCTGGCGCAAACACCACCTTCGGCGCATGCGTGATCGGCTGGCGCAAAGCGGCGCTGTCGCGTGCCTCGAACAGGACGGCGCCGCTCGACGTCCGCGCAGCGTCCAGATCGAAGCGCCACAGTCGGCCCTGCAAGTCGCCGCTGTAGGCAAAGCGCGCGCTGCCGTCGGCGGCGACCGCGAGCGCGGGGGGGCCAAGTGCGTTGGAAAGGCCAGGTTCGGCGGCCGGCGCGGCCAGCCGGTAGTAGTTGACACCGAGCTTCCAGCGTTCGCGTGGCGGCTTGTCGAGCGCCAGCAGGAACAGCGCGCCGGCCGGATCGGCGTGCGCGTCGTCCTCGCCGTAGTTGTTGATGCCGCTGGCGACGACGGCGAAGTGGCGGTAGACGGGCACTTTGTCCTTGGTGCCGACCTTGATTTTGGCGATCAGCGGCGGGCTGCGCACGTGGCCCATCGCGCTGTCGTCGCGCTCGGTAAATTCCCACAGCGCGCCCTTGCCGCTGGCGAAGGCGGCCGGGTTGGTGACGTCGAGCGCGAACACGCCGCGCGCGCCCATTCCCATGCCCGATACCAGCACCGAGCTCCAGTGGCCGCCAAGCGAGGCCTCGCCGTAGCCGGCGCTGGCGTCGACATAGGGACGGTGCCGATAGGTTGGGCTGCTCAGCTCACCGATCACCGGCAGCAGCGCCTGCGGCACGTAGGCGAACAATTCGGCGCCGGTTTCGGTGTCGAAGGCGTGCAGCATGCCGTCATTGGCGCCGACGTAGACGGCGTTCGCGCGCGCCTTGTTGCGTTCGTAGAAGCGCGCATAGCCTGGTCCCTGCACCGATGCCGACGGCGCGCCGACCAGCAGCGGCGTGGAGGTCATGCTGTCGCCGAGGATGCCAGTTCGGCGTCGAAATATCCCGCTGCCCCCGCCAGCCCCGCTTGAACGGCCGCCGCCCTTGCCGGCCTCGCGTGAACGGTCGCCGCGCAGGTAGGCTAGGCGCGCCTCGCCAAGCCCGTCGCGCATGCCGCCGCCGGGCACGGAGTCGAGCCATCCGCGCGCTTCGGCTGGCAGGCCGG
>JBDSTZ010000361.1:0-8843 GCA_039927975.1 Massilia sp.
ATGGTCGGCCCTCCCGGCACCGGTAAAACCCTGCTGGCGCGCGCCATCGCCGGCGAAGCCAAGGTGCCGTTCTTCTCGATCTCCGGTTCCGACTTCGTCGAAATGTTCGTCGGCGTGGGCGCCTCGCGCGTGCGCGACATGTTCGAGAACGCCAAGAAGCATTCGCCTTGCATCATCTTCATCGACGAGATCGACGCGGTCGGTCGTCATCGCGGCGCCGGCATGGGCGGCGGCAACGACGAGCGCGAACAGACGCTCAACCAGTTGCTGGTCGAGATGGACGGTTTTGAGGCGAGCTCCGGCGTGATCGTGGTCGCCGCGACCAACCGCGCCGACGTGCTCGACAAGGCGCTGCTGCGTCCGGGCCGTTTCGACCGCCAGGTCATGGTTGGCCTGCCCGACATCCGCGGCCGCGAACAGATTCTCAATGTGCACATGCGCAAAGTGCCGATCGGCACCGACGTCAAGGCCGACATCCTGGCGCGCGGCACCCCCGGTTTCTCGGGCGCCGACCTGGCCAACCTGGTCAACGAGGCGGCCCTGTTCGCCGCGAGGCGCAGCAAGCGCCTGGTCGAGATGATCGATTTCGAGGATGCCAAGGACAAGATCTACATGGGTCCTGAGCGCAAGTCGATGATCATCCGCGAGGAAGAGCGCCGCAACACGGCCTACCACGAGTCCGGCCACGCCGTCATCGCCAAGCTGTTGCCGAAGGCCGATCCGGTGCACAAGGTCACCATCATGCCGCGCGGTTACGCGCTGGGGTTGACCTGGCAGCTGCCCGAACATGACGCGCTGTCCGGCTACAAGGACAAGATGCTCGAGGAAATCTCGATCCTGTTCGGCGGCCGTATCGCGGAAGAAATTTTCGTCGGCCAGATGTCGACCGGCGCCTCGAACGACTTCGCCCGCGCGACCAAGCTGGCCCGCTCGATGGTGACCCGCTTCGGCATGTCCGACAGCATGGGCGTGATGGTGTACGAGGATAGCGAGAACGAAGGCTTCTTCGGCGGCGCCACCAAGACCATTTCCGAGGCGACCCAGCAAAAGGTCGACGCCGAGATTCGCAGCATTCTCGATACGCAGTACGCGCTGTCGCGCCGCCTGCTCGAAGAAAACCGCGACAAGGTCGAAAGCATGACGCGCGCGCTGCTCGAATGGGAAACCATCGACGCCGAACAGATCAACGACATCATGGCCGGCCACGAACCGCGCAGTCCGGCTTCGGGCGTGCTGACCAAGCGTAGTCCGCCGGGCGACAGCGGTTCCGGCGGTGTGTCGCCGAACGCCACGGCGCCGGCTTGACCGGCCCGTTGTTCCCGCTGAAAAAGGCGCCCTCAGGGGTGCCTTTTTTTCGTTGTCACCACGCCGGTTGAGTTTCATGGCCCACTTTCTGCAATGCGGCCGTTTCGGCCTCAAGCTCGACAACACGCCGCTGGTGATGGGCGTGCTGAACGTCACACCCGATTCGTTTTCCGACGGCGGGCGCTTCCGGTCGCTCGAATTCGCCTTGTCGCGGGCCGAGGAAATGATCGCCGAAGGTGTCGGCATCATCGACATCGGCGGCGAATCGACCCGCCCGGGCGCGCCCAGCGTGCCTCTCGACGAGGAATTGCGCCGCGTGATGCCCGTCATCTACGCACTGCGCGACCTCGGCAAGCCCTTGTCGGTCGACACCACCAAGCCCGACGTCATGCGCGAAGCCTTGATCGCGGGCGCCGACATGATCAACGACGTCAATGGTTTCCGCGCGCCGGGCGCGCTCGACGCCGTGCGCGACAGCGATTGCGCCCTGTGCGTGATGCATATGCAGCGCGACCCGCAAACCATGCAGCAACAGCCCGACTACCAGGATGTGGTGGGCGAGGTGGGCGATTTCCTGCTTGAGCGGGTCGAGTCGCTGGCCGCGGCCGGCATCGCGCGCGAGCGCATCTGCGTCGATCCCGGCTTCGGCTTCGGCAAGACGGTCGAGCACAATTACGCCTTGCTGCGTCAACTGGGCGATATCGAGGCGCGCACAGGGCGGCCGATTCTGGCCGGTCTTTCGCGAAAATCAATGATCGCCGCCGTCACCGGGCGTCCAATCGAACAACGCCTGGCGGGAAGTTTGGCCGGGGCATTGGCGGCAGTCGCACATGGCGCTAAAATTGTGCGCGTGCATGATGTTGCCGAAACAGTCGATGCATTCAAGGTCTGGCGCGCCGCCACGGTCGCTTAAACAATTTAATTATTCAATTCACATAAAAGAGTCAACATGGCACGCAAATACTTTGGTACGGATGGCATTCGCGGTCTGGTCGGCGTTTCGCCCATCACCCCGGACTTTGTGATGCGCCTCGGCTACGCCGCCGGCAAGGTGCTGGCCAAGACCAACGCCGCGAGCGGCCGGCCGACCGTCCTGATCGGCAAGGACACGCGGATTTCCGGCTACATGCTCGAAGCGGCGCTGGAAGCAGGCTTTTCCGCCGCCGGCGTTGACGTCATGCTGGCCGGACCAATGCCGACCCCGGCGATCGCCTACCTGACGCGCGCCTTGCGTCTGTCGGCCGGCGTGGTCATTTCGGCGTCGCACAATCCTTTCCACGACAACGGCATCAAGTTCTTCTCGCGCCATGGCACCAAGCTGCCGGACGCGGTCGAGATCGAAATCGAGGAAGCAATCGACCAGCCGATGGAGTGCGTGCCGTCCGAAAAACTGGGCCGCGCCAAGCGCCTGGAAGATGCCCAGGGCCGCTACATTGAATTTTGCAAGAGTTCCTTCCCGAACGAGCTCGACCTGCATGGCTTGAAAATCGTGGTCGATTGCGCCCACGGCGCCGCTTACCATATCGCCCCGCACGTATTCCACGAGCTGGGGGCGGAAGTCATCGCCATCGGCGCCAAGCCGGACGGCTTCAACATCAACGCCGGATTTGGCGCCACGGCGCCGAAAGCGCTGTCGGCCGCCGTGGTCGAGCACAAGGCCGACCTCGGCATCGCGCTCGACGGCGACGCCGACCGCCTGATCATGTGCGACGCCGAAGGCCGGCTCTACAACGGCGACGAGTTGCTGTACGTGATGGTGCGCGACCGCATGGCCGTCGGCCCGGTGGAGGGCGCGGTTGGCACCCTGATGACCAATATGGCGCTTGAAGTCGCCTTCAAGGAACTGGGCGTGGGCTTTGCGCGCGCCAAGGTTGGCGACCGTTACGTGCTGGAAGTGATGAAGGAGCGCGGCTGGCTGTTCGGCGGCGAAGGTTCGGGCCACTTGCTGGCGCTCGACAAGCACACCACCGGCGACGGCATTGTGTCGGCGCTGCAAGTGTTGTCGGCGTTGAAGCGCAGTGGCAAGTCGCTGGCCGATTGCTGCGGCGAATTAACCTTGTATCCGCAGACCCTGATCAACCTGAAAGTGCCGGCCGGTTTCGACTGGACCCAGAACCCGGCCATGGTGGCGGAAAAGGAAACCGTCGAGCGCGAGCTGGGCGACGCGGGCAGGGTGCTGATCCGCGCATCCGGCACCGAACCTTTGATCCGGGTGATGGTCGAGGCCAAGAATGCCCAGCTGGCCGAAAGCATGGCGCGGCGGATCGCCGACAAGGTGACCGCCTAGGCCGACAAGGTCGCCGGCCAGGCTAATTAGCGTGCGACATTGACGCCGGGGCTGCGACGCGGTATTATCTTGTCTTCGGAGTGTGGCGCAGCCCGGTAGCGCACCTGGTTTGGGACCAGGGGGTCCAAGGTTCGAATCCTTGTACTCCGACCACAGTTTCACAGACGGGCTGTCAGCGATGACGGCCCGTTTTCATTTTCGCGAGCATTTTATTCGCGCGCGTCACCAAGACTGCCCATAGCTCAGTTGGATAGAGCATCAGCCTTCTAAGCTGAGGGTCACAGGTTCGATTCCTGTTGGGCAGGCCAAAGACGATCCAAAGTGTGCTGTTCAGCGTGCTCCATGGATGATTTCTTTCAACGCGAGATCGCGCCCGGTGTCCTGGCAGTATTCGACGTTGATGGAGTCTTTTGTCCGTCAGATTCAAGCACAGCCCACAATCATCTTCTTCGTCCGATGCTGGAATTTTTATTGTCAGCACTTGTTCAAGACCTTCCTGTGTCAGGCATGGCAGCGTAGCCCGTACGTCGTTGCGCTTGACAAATTCAGTGAGCCAACCCATGAGCGGCAAACACCATCGTGGACATCGTGCGATACGGAAACGATGGAAAAAGTGTCGCCCCCCGGCTTGATCTCTCCTAAGTTTCCGACTTAAAAACCTTGTTTTCGAACAAAATCCAAGCGGATACCGCGACCGAGAATAGAGTGCTGCCCATGCCACTGTGACCCACGGCGCGGCTTCCCCCACCTATCCTGAACGTTGCCCATGGAGTCTTTGATGCGCCAGGTATACGAATATCATCCGGTCGTCGGTTACCGTTTTCTTCCCAATCTCAAGGCGAGGATTCCGCATGAAGGCGGCGGGTATTTGCTTGAGGTGAACGAGACCGGCTTCCGCTCCGATCGCCCGTTTGTCCGCCGCGCCGTGCCGGGTTTCCGGCGCATCCTGTTTTTCGGCGATTCGTTCACCGCCGGCGATGCGGTGGCCAACCACCAGCGCTATACCGATCTGCTCGAAACCAGCCTGCCGGCGACCCACACCTATAACTACGCGCTGTCGTCCACCGGTACCGACCAGCAATATCTCGCATGGCGGGAGTTTGCCCGCGACATCGAGCACGACGTCACCGTGCTGGCCATTTTTGTCGAGAACATGCGGCGCGTCCGTGCGCGCTACCGGCCCCATCGCGATGCATCCGGGCGTGAACGGATTTATGCCAAACCCTTCTATCTTCTCGATGGCGACGCGCTGACGCTGCACCACGTGCCGCCGCGCGCCGAGCCGTTCGACATGGATGACATGGCTGCGACTGAACAGGCTGCGGTCGACGTCGGCGGCCGTTTCGCCTTCCTGCGCAAGGTCGTGAACAAGGTCGGCGCCAACGACGCGGTGCAGCGACTGACGCGCTACCAGCCGCTGCCCGAATATGACGCCGCCACCAGCGCCGGCTGGCGCCTGATGCGCGCCATTCTGACCCAATGGATCGGCGCGATCGAGGGGCAGGTGGTACTGATGCCGCTGCCGTTGCCGCAGCATCTGGACCAGACTTGCGACGCCGCGCCGTATCAGGCGCGCTTCGCCGAGCTTGCCGCCGAACTCGGTTGCACGCTGCACGACCCCTTGCCGGACTTTCTATCCTACGGGCGCGAGCAGCGCCGCGCATTCCGCTGGAAGAACGACATCCATTTCACCCCCGAGGGCCACCGTGCCTTGGCCAAGTCGCTGCAACCGGTGTTGGCAAACCTGCTCGCCCAGCCTGCCTAAAACAAAGGATTCACCATGTCGAAACTGGTACTTGGCATATCGGCGTTTTATCACGATTCCGCCGCCGCCCTGGTGCGCGATGGCCGCATCGTGGCGGCCGCGCAGGAAGAGCGTTTCAGCCGAAAAAAGCATGACCCGCGCTTTCCCGTCAACGCCATCAACTACTGCCTGGAAGCCGGGTTCGTCGATGGCGCCGAGCTCGACGCCATCATTTTCTACGACAATCCCCTCCTGACACTTGACCGGGTGGTCGAAAACGCCCTGTCGAGCGGGGCGGCGGGCCGCGCGCAGTTCGTCGAGGCGGCCGGACAGATTCTCGGCGACAAGATCCTCATCAATGAGCAAGTGCTGCAGGCGACCGGGTCGCTGGGCCGGGAAGGGCGCGTGCTGTTCGCTGAACATCACACCGCGCACGCCGCCAGCGCCTTCTATCCCTCGCCCTTCGAACGGGCCGCCATCCTGACCATCGATGGTGTCGGCGAATGGGCTACGACCAGCCTGGGCAGCGGCGATGGCCGGGTCGTCAGGTTGTTTAACGAAATCAATTATCCGCACTCGCTGGGACTGCTCTACAGCGCGTTCACCTATTTCTGCGGCTTCAAGGTCAATTCCGGCGAATACAAACTGATGGGCCTGGCGCCCTACGGCGAGCCGCGTTACTACGAGCGGATTTGCAGCAGCCTGATCGATATTCGCAGCGACGGATCCTACCGGCTCGACACCGACTTTTTCTCCTACCTCGATGCGATGGAAATGACCGGGGAGCGGTTCGCCGAACTGTTCGACGGTCCGCGCCGCACACCCGAATCACCGATCACGCGGCGCGAGATGGATCTGGCCGCCAGCGTGCAAAAAGTGACCGAGGAGGTCATGTTGCGCACCGCGCGCCACCTGCGCCGGCTCACCGGCGAAAGCAAGCTGGTGATGGCCGGCGGGGTGGCCTTGAATTGCGTGGCCAACGGCAAGCTGCTCGCCGCCGGCATCTTCGACGAGATCTGGATCCAGCCGGCCGCGGGCGATGCCGGTGGCGCCCTGGGCGCGGCCTTGCTGGCCAATCATATGTACTTCGATCAGCCGCGCGTCCATGCCGGCGGCGGCGCCGATGCCCAGCAGGGGAGCTATCTGGGACCGGCCTATTCGCCTGCCGAGGTGAGCGCCTTCGTCACTCGCCACGCCTATCCGCATCGGAAGATCGCCGACCGCGCCCTGCGCCTGCAAGCGATCGCCGCCGCCCTGGCCGAGGGGAAGATCGTCGGCTGGTTTTCCGGCCGCATGGAATTTGGCCCGCGTTCGCTCGGCGCCCGCTCGATCCTCGGTGATCCGCGCAGTGTCGGCACCCAGGCCACCATGAACCTGAAGATCAAGTACCGCGAATCGTTCCGCCCGTTTGCGCCGAGCGTGCTGCGCGATCGCTGCGCCGACTATTTCGAACTCGATGTCGACAGTCCCTACATGTTGCTGGTGGCGCCGCTGCGCGCCGAACGCCGCCTGGCGATGAGCATGGAGGCGTTCCAGGCCGGCGACGATGACATGATGGGCGTGATCAACCAGGCGCGCAGCGACGTGCCGGCGATCACCCATGTCGACTATTCCGCCCGCATTCAGACGGTGGGGCCCGACAGCCATCCCGAGTATCACGCGCTGCTCAGGGAATTCGACAAGCTCACCGGCTGCCCGATGCTGGTCAACACCTCGTTCAATGTGCGCGGCGAGCCGATCGTGTGCAGTCCGGAAGATGCTTACCGCTGTTTCATGCGTACCGAGATGGACTTGCTGGTCCTGGAAGATGTCCTGCTGTGGCGCCATGAACAGCCGGGTTTTGATGAGCACGACAACTGGAGAGAAACCTATGAACTCGATTGAGGCGCAGCACGAGCTGGAACAGGTGACCGGCGACTTGTTCGACGAGGTGTTGATGCCGATCGCCGAGCGGATGCGGGCGAACGGCAAGGCGCCATTTCCGCTCGCCCCGGATGTGTCGCAGCTGAGTTATTACGTGCGACGCAGGCGCAGCGCCATGACGCACGACGATTTCAGATCGGGGTCCTGTGCCGACGCCGGCGAGCTGGCCGTGCGACTGGCCGCGCTGTGGGACACGCTGGGCCGCGTCGAGCTAAGCCAACATGCGGCGCGCTTCGCCGAGCTGGCCGAGACCGCGAAACGGTTGCGCGCCGCCAGCGTCCCGGCGGCCCAGCTCTCGCCCTATGTGTACGCGATGTTTTGACACCGGTGGCGGGCGACGACGCCGCGCGACATGCGCCCGCAGGCCGAAACCGGCTTGCAGGCGGTCGCAGGCCGGCGCCGCCGCGGTGATTTGCCCCTTCAAGAGCGGGCGAAAATCGCGTATCGTGCTGTCTGCGTCACCAGAACCGCGGCGCCGGTTCCACACCATCATCCCCATCGACTATCCATCAACTGAAAGACTATCCATGCCCGCACTACCTTCGTGTCCGAAGTGCCATTCCGAGTTCACCTACGAAGACGGCGGCCAGTTCGTCTGCCCGGAATGCGCCCACGAGTGGCCGCTGCAAGCGGTCGCCGCAGTCGAAGAGGGCGCGAAGGTCTATCGTGATGCGGCCGGTAATGTCCTGCAGGACGGCGACACCGTCTCCGTCATCAAGGATCTCAAGCTGAAAGGTTCCGGCGGGGTGGTCAAGATGGGCACCAAGGTCAAGAATATTCGGCTGGTCGACAGCGACCACGACATCGACTGCAAGATCGATGGCTTCGGCGCCATGAGTTTGAAATCGGAATTCGTCCGGAAAGTGTAACTCGAACAATGTTTTCCTCGCGCGGAGGCGGCCCTGTTCGGCTGAACCGGACGGCTCGCTTTACCGCTGAGAACACGTTATGCTGAGGGCTCAGGCCGAGCACCTTGCCCTCGGCCGGCCAACGCCGTCCGCATGACATCACCGACCGCAAGCAGCAGCGCTTCCTCTCCCCACCTGGCCAAGCGCCGACTTGCGGCCGGCTTGTCGCTGTCGATCCTGTTTCACGTCCTGCTGCTGGCGCTGCAATTTGGTGTGCCCGGCGTCGGCATGCCGCTCAAGACCGCTCCGCAGCCGCTGTCGGTGGTGCTCGCCCCGAGCCCCGCGCCCGCGCCACCGGCGGCGCCCCCACAGACGCCGCCCGATGCCGTGCCGTCCGTGCCGGCGGCGCCGGCCAGCCTGCCCGAACAGGCCGGTCACGCGATGCAGGTGGTCGACTCGGTCGCGCCGCCGCCACCGCCTCCGCCGCCACCCAAACCCGTACCCAGGAAAGGCAAGCCGGCCAAGTCGCGCCGGGTCAGCACGCCCTTGCCGCCGGTCGAACCGGTCGATACGCCGACCCGCGTCATCGCCCAGGATCAGAAGGCCGACGACAGTTTCGCCATGCCCTTGCCCACGCCTGAAGAGTCGGTCCAGAAGACCATCGATCCGAACCAAGCCCAGCATGGCGCCGACGACGGCACCGAGAAGGCAAGCATGGCCGCCGAGGCCGAGGCGG
>JBDSTZ010000362.1:0-2915 GCA_039927975.1 Massilia sp.
CCGAATGGTGGCGGTTGCAAACGGCGGTCTGCGACATCTGGGTCAGCAGCGCCTGGGTGTAGCGCAGCAGCAGCCGCATCACCGGGCCGGAGCGGTTGAACTCTTCCATCAGCACGCGCGCCGGCAAGCGGTAGCCGAAGCCGCCGGTCTGCACCACCGCGCGGCTGGGCGTGCTGTCGCCGCCCATGAACAGCGACACGCCGAGCACGCCTTCATTGCCGACACCGGCAATCTCAGCCGAGCCGCCGTTTTCCAGCAGATAGTGGAGCGAGATGATCGCGGTGGTCGGGAAGTACACGTACTGCAGCTTGGCGCCGGACTCGATGAGGACATCGCCAAGCAGCATCGGAATCAGTTCAAGATGCGGCGAGAGGCGCTCGAATTCGGCATCGAGCATGGCCGCGAGCAAATGATTTTGATTGGGATTGTGCTGCATGACTGGCTTACTGGACATTCAGGGTACCTGCTTCCAGTGGAGGAACGCGTATTGCTGGGACGGTCAGGGTAACACCTTTTGTGCCCCGGCGGGTAAATATCTTGCAGTCAGGAATTTACTAGAAGGCGTGGCGCATGCCCAGATTGAGCGCCGAGCTGCCGCGTCCGGCGTCGCTGGCGTTGCCCACCGTGTAGCCGGCGCCGTTGCGGTTGCGGATGCGCGACCAGGCGGCGTAGAAATCGGTCTGGCGCGACAGCGCGTAGGTGCCGCCGAAGGCCAACTGGTCGGCGTCGCGGTTGGCCAGGTCGCGGTCGTTCTTGCGGATGAAGGAGGCGAGCAAGGTGGTGGCGCCGCGCGGCAGGGCGAAGCCGACCAGCACGTCGCGGCTGTCGGTCGACGGCGAGCTGGCGATCGCCGCGCCGTAGGGATTGTCCGGATTCCACAAGGGCGAGCTGCCCCAGCCACGATTGCTGCTATAGGCCGCGTAGGCGATGCCGGGCCCGAGCCGGACGTTGGCCGCGATGATGGAATTCTTCGCGTCCATCCGGTTACCGACCGGCATCGCCGGCGCGACTTGCGTCACGTGGCGGTTCTGGTGCGCCGCGCGCAAGGTCAGCGGGCCCTTCTCGAAACCGATCGAGACGCCCCAGGCGCGGTCTTCGCGGCTGTTGCCGACCGAACTGGTGGCGTAGTCGACCGTCTCGCCGGGGCTGTAGACCGCGCGCGCCGACAGGCCGTGCGACGGCCGCGATACATATTGAATACTGTTGTCGATACCCTGGTCGCCGCCGCCGATGAGATTGGTGGCGCTGCCGGCCATGCCGCCCTGGAAGGGATCGGCCACATCGGTCACGGTCAGGTAGTCGAGATTGAGGTGGCGGCCAACGGTCACCGTGCCCAGCTTGCCTTGCAGGCCGACGTAGGCTTGCCGGCCAAACAGCTTGCCACTCGGCGCGCTGCGACCATTGTCGATCAGCAGGCCCGCTTCGAGCGCGAATACGGCTGCGATGGTGTCGCCCAGCGTTTCACTGCCGCTCACGCCGAGGCGCGACTGGCTGGCGACGCCGCTGGCGACGCGCGGGCCGCAGCCGGCGCAACCGCGTTCATCGACCAGGCCAGCGTCGAGCACGCCATGGACGTTGCCACTCGACTGCGCCCAGGCGCTGCCCATTGAGCTTCCCAGCAAGGCCAGCGCAAAGACCGATGGCTTCATCCACTACTCCTGTTTCGCTTGCCCAAGCACTATTACTTGCAAGCTGCGTAGGAGACGTTATCCCCCATTCGGCCGGACTGATCTGTCGGTTATCCCACATAAGGCCGTCTCAGCACTTCTCGCGCGCTTGTGGGCATTGTCCGACATGACGCTACCAGCCTAGCAGGAAATTCCTGCAAAGCAAGATAAATTGCAGCGATTGATTCTTGATTGGCAACAAATCAATGTCCTTAATTATTGCGCAATCCCACGTCCTCGCCTAAATGAAACTTTACTATTTATAAACATTATTCCCATCGCAAATGTTGTTCTCGCGATGGTCGATGGTCGAAGTTCACTGCAAGGAGCACATCATGCGCGTTCTCATCAGCCAAGCCAGCACTCCCCTCAAATTGTCCGCCGCCGTCCTGCTGCTGTTGCCGGCACTGGCCTGCCAGGCCGCCGAGCCGGCGGCCGCGTCGGCGCCGATGGCGATGCAACAGCCGGCGGACGAGGCGAAAACGACGCTCACGGCCGAGCCCGCAACGGCTGAGGCGAACGCGGCGCTCATGATGGAACAGCCGGCCGCCGAGGCAAAAGCGGTGCTGAGCGCGGAGCCATCGACTGCATCGAGCACGCCGGCGCAACCGCCCACCGTGATTGTCGAAGCGAAGCCGATGGGCAAGGTCAGCAATATCGCGGTGGCCGCCGCCGTGGCCGATGGCTTGAGCACCGCCGCCGCGCTCGGCTCCGGCGCCATCGAAACCAATCCCCTGATTCCGACCTCGCCGCTGGGCCTGATCGCCATGACGTCGGCAAAGATCTTGCTGGTCAAATATGCCGACACCTTGCCCGAGCAAGAAAAACGCACCGTCGTCAAGACTGCCTCGGCCGCCTGGGGCGGCGCGGCCATCAACAACCTGATGGTCCTGCTCGCCGCTCCGCCTCCGATGCCGATCCTTGCTGGTATTGCAATGGGATTCATGACCTGGAAATATACTTCCCACAAGTATGAGCAGCAGGACTTGTTGGCCGCCGCAGCCAGGACCGCACCGGCCGCCGGACCATCCGCAGCGCCGATGAGCCCGGCGGCGCCGGCCGCTCCGGCAGCTACCGACGCCGTGCCGGTCACCGGCTTTGCGCAAGCCGCCTCGGAATAAGGTCGCCGGTCGACGATCGCCGAATGGATGGACGCAACAACCGCAGGCACGCCCGGTCAAGGGTGCCTGCTCCCCGCCCCTCACATGCCCCTCGTTTTCGCCCTCGCTTTCCCCCTCGCTTCCCCCT
>JBDSTZ010000363.1:0-2488 GCA_039927975.1 Massilia sp.
TCGATCGATGCGTTCCGCGCGGCCTTGTCGTTATTGGCGCGCCCCGCTTAAAAACTACGGAACGGCGCCAGCGGTGTGCCCGGCGTGGCCTCGATGGTCGCGCTGGCCGGCGCCACGCCGGGCGCGCTGGCGGTCACCGTGATGCGACCCTGGTCGGCGCTGGCACGCACGATCGCCACCGCCTGACCGTTGTAGAGCTTACGCCGGGTGGCCTGGAAGGGATCATGGTCGAGCAGGTTGCCATTGTCGACGGCGATGATCGCGCCCGGACCGCTGGCGGCGAAGCTGACCTGCGTGTCGCTGTCGGGCACCGTGGTGCCGGCCTCGTCGACCAGGGTCGCGCTCAGGTAGGCCACCGCGTCGACATCCTTGCCCAGCTTCTGGTTGGGCTGGTCGGTCGTCAGCAGCAGGCGCGCTGGTTTGCCGGCGGTGCGCAGCTCGTCGGAGGCGACCACCTTGCCGGCGCTGCGCGCCACCGCCTTGAGCACACCCGGCACGAACGGCACCTTGAAGGTGACCGGCGCGCCGCTTTGATTGCGCGGCGCGGTGCCGAGCGACTCGCCGTTCAGGCTCAATTCCACCTCGTCGGCATTGGTGTAGATCTCCACCGTTTCGCTGTGGGGCGCGAGCGATGCCGGGGTCCAGTCGGCCAACAGCGGCTGCGCAAAACGTGCCGGCGCGCCCGGCGCGGCCTGGGCTTCCTGGACCGGCTTGGCGCCGGGCGCGGCGAACACCGGTTCGAGCACGCCGCGGTTGCCGGCGGCGACCCGGCGCGCCATGCGCACCATCGGCGCGGTGGTCCACCAGGCCTGGCGCTCGAAAGCGCGCGGGCGCGTGACACCGGTGGTCAGCAGGAGGCCGGAGCCGGTGCCGATGGTCGGCCATTTGCCGGCTTCACCCAGGTAGTCGACGCCGGTCCAGAGGAACTGGCCCGAATATTCGGGATGGTCGCGCACGGCGGCCCATTGCGACAGCTCATGGGTGTTCTCGGTGCCGATGATCTTGCGGGTCGGCTTTTGCGCCCAGGCGGCGAGGATTTCCTTTTCGCGGTAGTTCTGGCCCACCAAGTCGAGCAGGTCGGCGTAACCGTTGTCGTAATCCTTCGACACGTTCGGCCGGAACAGGGCCTGGGTCACCGGCCGGGTCGGGTCGTTGGCGTGGTAGGTGGCGATCAGCGACTTGAGGACGCCGGTCGCCAGCTCGGGACGGGTGGTGTCGCGGATCTCGTTGCCGGCCGAGTAGATGATGATGCCGGGATGGTTGCGGTCGCGCCGCACCAGGTCGCGCACGTCGCGCTCGCTCCACTCCTTGAAGTAGCGGGCGTAATCGTAGGGGACTTTTTCGAGCGTCCACTGGTCGAAGAATTCATCCATCACCAGAAAGCCGAGGCGGTCGCAGAGGTCGAGGAACTCGGGCGCGACGGCGTTGTGGGCGGTGCGGATCGCGTTGACGCCGAGTCCGCGCAGGGCCACCAGGCGGCGCTCCCAGGCCGACAGCGGCACGGCCGCGCCGAGCGCGCCGGCGTCGACGTGCAGGCCAACGCCGTAAATCTTCAGTGCGCGGCCATTCAGGAAGAAGCCTTTGGCGGGATTGAACTCGAAGGCGCGGATCCCGAACGGCACGTCCTCGTTGTCAACCGCCTTGCCCGCCCCGGTGACCCGCACGCGCGCGGTGTACATGGCGGGATGGTCGATGTCCCAGCGGTCCGGCTTGGCGAGCACGGTCTCGGCGTCCAGATCGGCGCTGGCGCCGGCCTTGAGGGTGACCGGTTTGCCATTGAAGCTGGCGGCCACCTTGCCGTCGGGTCCGACCAGCGAGACCGCCAGCGCGTAGGTGCCGCCGCCAGGGCTTTGCAGGGTGCTGCGCACATGTACGGTGGCGCGCTCGCCGCTCACGGCGGGCGTGGTGACGAAGGTGCCCCACGGTTCGATATGGGTGTCGGCGGTGGTGACCAGGCGCACCTGGCGATAGATGCCGGCGCCGAGGTACCAGCGCAGCTTCGGTTCGTTGGCGTTGTCGCAGCGGACCGCGATCACATTCTCGCCGGCTTTCAGGTGCGCGGTCAGTTCATACACGAAGCTGCTGTAGCCGGACGGCCGGTTGCCCAGCTGCGCGCCATTGATCCACACGTCGCTGTTGGCCATCACGCCGTCGAACACGATGAAGCTGCGGCGCCCCGCCTCGAGGCGCGGCAAGGTGATGGTCTTGCGGTACCAGCCGACGCCGCCGGGGAAGAAGCCGCCCGCAGGTCCGGACGGATTGGCCTGGTCGACCGGGCCTTCGATGCTCCAGTCGTGCGGCACCGACAGGCTGCGCCAGCCCGAGGCGTCGTAGCCGGGCTGCTCGGCGCCGGCGACGTCGCCCTTGTGGAAGCGCCAGCCGTCGTTGAACTGCTGGACCACGCGCGGGGCGCTGGAAGGGGCGCTGGCAGGCGCCGCCACCGGCGCGGCCAGCGCGCCGCCAAGGCAGTGGGACGCCGCCAACAGGA